>PAHT02000035.1 GCA_002705045.2 Paracoccaceae bacterium
TGAGGTTTTACAAAAACCCAATTTTTCTGGAGAGGGAACGATTAATTGTCCCTGGAGTCTTTGTAGGTTCATGACGAGTTTTTGACATGTTTCAGACTTAGACTCGGTTGATTTAGCCCCCCCCTGCGGCGAGTCACATTCTGCATACCGGCCTTCAGACGATCTAATTGAAAAATTTGTTATCTTTGCGAGAAGCATAGCGTTGGAGATCCCGTCAGCGATGTGAAAATGCGCATCGATTGGTCTGCTCATGCCGTGGACTAGTGTGACAGAAGAATTTGAAAATACTATACCTGCTAAAGTGCTCCAAGCATAAGCGACTATCTTGCAATTTGATTTTTTGGAAATCTAAATGCTGTTTCAATATGATTAGCTATTAAAGGAATAGATTTAAAAGCTAATTCATTAGACAGATTGTCGGCTTTCTTACTTACAAAATCTTCAATTGCATGAGTTAAACTATCAATTGCTGTATCAGCAGTGAGACGAGGCGGTTTTGTCTTTGATATGCCACAGTAGCGAGAAGCGCCAATCCTGAAAGATTATATCTTTCGCAAGGTGTTGTATCTGAAATTACGCACCATTTTGTCAATTCAGAACCAGTTCCGCCTGTTGTCGGTATTTGAATTATTGGGACGCTAGATTTATTTATTTGCGCAGGCTGCTTGTAATCTCTAACGTGACTGGGATGAACTGACATTGCGGATATCGCTTTTGCCAGATCAAGACAACTTCCACCCCCCAAACCCAATTATGCAATCGAACATTCCTGATTTAAAGGTTGCTAAGCCGATAGAAAGACACTTATCGGTAGATTCAGGAATTGTCTCATAAAAAACTGACTATTTTATTCTTGACGCGCTCAATATATTAGTTAGTTGATTGACAAGACCTATCTGATCGAGGTTTTTGTCGAAATAATTAGCGGAACCGATAGGTTGAGTTCTTTTAAAATTTTGCCAGTTTCCTTTATCACTCCGCTACCAATTCGAATGATATTGGGCGTCACAATTCTTTCAATCAAATTTTTACCATGATTTTTTTGGCTGCATATTTATATAAATCAAAGACGATGTTAGAGAATAATCTATTAAATTCTAGTGCTAGGTAAGTTTATTTTTTGGTAGTTTAATGGACGACTGGGCGATCATTTATTTGATGTCTTGTTTGAAAATTATATTTTCGCTATCGTCAGGTAACGCAAAGGGTTGCAAAGAGTAAACTCATGTATTTGTTTCAAAGTTTAACCGAGAGAATAAATTCTAATAATCCAGTGAAGGTTGGTTTGATTGGAGCAGGTAAATTTGGATCAATGTTTCTGTCGCAAGTTCCAAAGATAACTGGTGTTCGGATTGTTGCGATAGCAGATTTAAATCCTGCAAAGGCAAAACTTACTTGTGGAGCTGTAGGTTGGGAAGATGCGCTCATTAATCGCACTGCTTTCCTTGATGATGGGATATTAATGATAGAAAAATATAATTTGGATGTCGTGATTGAGGCAACTGGCGATCCACGAGCTGGTATTCTGCATGCTCTGGAAACGATCAGGAATGGTATACATATCGTAATGGTAAATGTTGAAGCAGATGTACTTGCTGGTGCTAAACTGGCTGAGGAAGCTAAATCTGCTGGGGTCGTTTATTCAATGGCCTATGGTGATCAGCCAGCGTTGACATGTGAGTTAGTTGAGTGGGCAAGAAGTATTGGTTTTACTGTGATTGCGGCAGGGAAGGGCACTAGGTACCTACCATCGTATCACGAGTCTAACCCTTCAACAGTGTGGGCTCACTATGGCATTACCGAATCTCAGGCTAAGGATGCTGGAATGAACAGTAAAATGTTTAATTCATTTTTGGATGGTACCAAATCGTCCCTAGAAATGGCTGCGATCAGTAACGCAACTGGACTTTCAGCACCGAGTAATGGATTGCAGTTTCCACCAGCAGGTATGGATGATTTAGCTCATACTCTTCGACCCCGTGAGGATGGTGGGGTATTAGAAAGTAAAGGTATGGTAGAGGTCGTGTCATCATTAGAACGTGATGGAAGACCAGTTTTTAAGGACTTAAGATGGGGAGTTTATGTGGTAATTGAGGCTTCTAATGATTACTCTGCTGCTTGCTTTCAACAGTACGGAATGAATACTGACTCCTCCGGACGATATTCTGCGATGTATAAGCCTTTTCACTTGATTGGTCTTGAATTAAATATATCTGTTCTCTCTGCCGCCATATTAAATAAGGCAACGGGACGCACTGATGCTTTTAATTCTGACGTAGTAGCTGTTACAAAAAGGGAGCTTAAAGCTGGGCAAAATTTAGACGGAGAGGGTGGATTTAGTGTTTGGGGAAAATTATGCTCAGCAAAAAATTCTCTAAAACATAATTATTTACCAATCGGTTTAGCAAACAATGTACGGTTAAATAAAAATGTCTCTTCCAACACGCCGTTAAAATGGAGCGATGTAGACATTGATAGAACAGCAAAAGAAGTTGATTTTCGTATACAAATGGAGAAGAAATGGGGTGACTACTTAAATTGATTTTTGTTGAAGTATAGAAAAAATGTTTCTTTTTAAGTTTTTCTTGATTCTCTTGGGGAGACGAGAATTACTCCAAGGACGATTACAATAATTGAGGTCCAAACCCATAGGGAATAACTCTCATTAAATAAGATTATTCCCCAGATCATGCCACCAACCGTGACGATATATCCGGTTTGGCTCGCGAATACAGGACCTGTTCTTTGAATAAGAAAAATAAATGTAGAATAAGCGACAGCGTTTATCAGGCCTAAGCCAACTATGGAGTACTCCAGTAGAGTTGGCGGAAAATCAGGTAATATTTTTTGGCTAAATACTAACGAAAAAGGTAGAACCAGCATCGCTCCCATTAAATTCATACCGCAAGCTATTCTAACTGGTCCTATATCCTTTGGCATTTTTAAATCGATCAAGAGGTTTTCGATCGCGTAGCTTACAGCTGCTATACACGCAATTAGTATCCAAAAAATATCAGTTTTTTTTGGCATACTGTTTTCGGGGATTATTAAAAGGTTTAGTGCGATAGCACCCAACAAAACGCCACATATTCGTTTGATGGAGACCATTTCAATTTTTAACAAAAATGCAAAAACATATGTTACCAACGGAATGAATGAAACACTAATAGCTAATAATCCTGCGTCCAATTTTTCAGCTGACCAATAAAATAAAATATTTGGTAAAGCTGAGCCAAAGATTCCAAGTAAGATTATTAATGTATAATGATTGTTTCTTACCCCTAGTTTGCCATGTTTAAAAAAAATATAAGTATAAAGGAATATTGCACATGACAGGGCCTGCCAAAACGCAATGGTAAAAGGTTCGCCTCCATTTTCAATAGCAATTTTCATTATTGAAAAGGATAAACCCCAAGTAGCACCTAAAAAGATTAAAATTAAAATGTTAATTTTATACTCCAATTTAAAAGGTTAGTGGTAACTCTCAATACGCGGAAAGATGGTTCAAATAGATTTGCATTTTGGGTTTCTCAATTTACCTCGCTCAACGTTAGTAAAGTCAGGCGTAAATAACTATTATTTTATTTCAATCTATACATATTAAAATTGAATTTATTCGAGAGTTATTATTTTTTGATATACAAGAGTGTAAAATTCGATAATTCAATGTTTAATAGAAGATAAATATCAGTGCTTGAGTTATTGATTTGGTTGAAAGATTTCAGAAAAAATATTGTAATGATCGAACAACATAAGAACATAGTTCAAGTTTTAATGATGTTAGGAAGATTTTAATATTAGTCTAGTACTTATTCATACGTTGACGCACTTGTGATAGGAGTCTCCAAGAACTATGGAATATGATTTATTGTTTTGGATGCTTGCAAGCTTATCCGCTATTTTTGTAGGCCTTGGAAAAGGTGGGCTTCCAGTTATTGCTTTATTATCAGTTCCGACACTTTCTTTGGTAATGCCAACAATCGCTGCTGCAAGCTTATTACTGCCAGTTTATATCGTATCCGATGCTTTCGCATTATACGCTTATCGACGTGCCTTTAATAAAGATATTTTAAAAATCGGCATGATAGGCATGACAGTCGGTATTTTGCTAGGCTGGATCACTGCTCATATTGTCATCGAGTGGATTGTGACACTTTTTATTGGGGCTTTTGGATTTTCTTTTGCACTTAAACTTTTAATATTTAAAAATATTGATGAAAAAAAATCGTTTGTAATAAATCGTACAAAAGGTTATTTTTGGTGTTTTATAGCCGGCTTTACCAGCTTCATAAGTCACAGTGGAGGTCCACCGTGGCAGATATTCATAATACCGTTAAACTTGTCTAAATCAGTTTTTGTCGGGACTTCAGTCATCGCTTTTAGTTATTGTAATGTGATCAAATTGGTTCCTTATTATTTTCTGGGACAGGTCACCTCGAGTAACTTAATTATGAGTGCTTACTTAGCGCTTCCAGCCTCAATTGCAGTCTTTGTGGGGGTGAAGATAATTAAAATCATTCCTGAGAATTTATTCTTAAAAATTGTTTCATACGCTTTGCTAATTATTTCCTTTAAGTTAATCTGGGATGGTCTCTATATTGGCTGGAGAGGCAGTGTTTAAATTTATCTAAACTTTAGTTCAAAGGTAGTAGGGGGTGTAATTTTGTTTACAGTTATCCCACCGATGAAAAAAACTTTGGCAACAAATACAATCCTCCAGCAGGTTTGATCCAAAAAATTCATAATGAATACATAGAGCTTTTCCACAAGCGTCTAGCGTTCAATAGAGGGAAGCAGACTATTGTTATTTTAAGCTTTTTCATGAATTTTTTTGCAATTTTTTATTTAGCGTACAAAAAATTCTTTCGTTTAGATTTATAGCTTAAAGTTTTATAATAAAAGTGTTTCATCAATTTCAGTGAATTTAGTACATTGCTGAATTAGTGAAGCAGCGGTTAGACCTTTAACTCCAAAAACTTCACTTTTTGTGTCAAATTCCATTTTTATTTCTTTAAGCACTAACTCAAAGTCACCATCTCCAGAAGCTAGAATAACTTTATCCACACTTTTGGCGTATTTCAAAATATCAATTGTGATTCCAACATCCCAATCCCCTTTCGCTGATCCATCGTTTCGCGTTATAAAAGGTTTAAGTTTAACTTCAAATCCAATATCTTTTAGGATGTTCTGGAATTTGTTCTGCTTATTATCACCTTTGTAAGTTGCATAAGCAATCGCTACCGTAATTGACTTATTTTTGGTTACTTGATTCCAAAATTTAGTATAATTAAATTTTCTGTGATAATGAGACCGAGTTGTATAATAGATATTCTGAACATCCACAAATATTGCAATTTTTTCCATTAGTAATTCTTTCAAATCTGATCTAAGAAATTAAATTTATGGTGTAAAATTCTTTATATCGACCAAATATCCGCTATTAACATCTGTCAAACTTATGTTGTTGGCACATTTTAATTGTCTACGCCGTTTCTTTTAATGCCTTATGGAGTGAATTGATCAACTTCTCTTGATAGTCGTTCAAATGTAGCGAATGCCTCGTTAGGTGCTATTCGAGTAAGTATACCGTTCTTAACTTCTTCGCGTGTCCACATCCAGGTATGTACTGGATCGTCCCGCATTGCCCATGAAGCGAATAATCTTCGATTTGTCAAATCGTCTTTAATTTTGTAAATTTCAGAATGGCGAGTGTCGAGTTTTATTTTTTGAAATGTCGCCTCTACCGAGTCTTTAGGTCCTTCAAGAAATTGAAAATAAAGATCTGATCTACAAATTAGAGCTCCAGTCACATCTGTCTCATTATTATTTTTTCTCGAGGTTGTTAAGATACTTTCGATATTTTTGGTATCAAAAACTGTTGGTTTTGAAAAATAGATTAAATGTTTTAATTGATTAAAATTTTTACTTCTCATAGAGGATTTTCCAACCGAATTTCATGAGTTAAAATTATATTAACAGAAACATTTAAACATAGTTTTAATAATATTGTTAATATTAATTCATAACAATGTATTAAAAGTTAATATATGTCACAATAAAGCAAACCGAGTGTAGTCAAAAAAGCAATATTTTGTCTTTTCACTGAATAGGATTGAATTGATGTGCTGCAAAAACGGTATGGATAACGTTGCCATTGAACATATCAAAAAGTTTCTTTGATGTTTCTTTACTTTTCCATCGAACTGAGGAATCTAACGCTATCTTTATATCACTTCGGGTAGCAAATCTCATCGCCATAACAAGTGGAAATGGAGTGGTGGAGTCATCACTCTCCACTTCACAAAGCACGCTTAGTTCAAGCAAGTTAGGAAAGGAACTCCACAGAGGGACAAGTTTTTTTTGCCAATAGTTGTGAAAGAGTTCTTCCTTCCCGGGAATTATTTCTCCTTTAAAAAATGCACATCTGACAAACATAAGGGCTCCCTATATTGAATTTAGTTTTTTTGAGTGTAGAATTTTTCAATATCTAGTTCAAGAACTTAGGAGTAGGAAGAGTTCGCTTAAAATTACAATTGAGTCCTAGGTGGATCGAATTAGCACTTCTACTTTCAATCATGTAAAGTGTGTAAGTGTAAACTGACTATAAATTTTTTATAATTTTCGTAATTAGACGTGTAAGCGTCCAGGACTACTCATTTTACTTATTTGATTTCCTCTTCCTCAAGAAGCGAAAATATTTTCAGACGGGTCAAATATTAACTTAGATTTTACCTGCTAGGTGCAGAAAAATAATGGCTTTTAGGATAGGGTGCGTGAACACATAGATCACAGTACGGGATTACCTTAAGTATGGTTCTATTGGTGCACTGATTGGGGAAGGCTATTTTATATTATAACATTTAAGTTTTTGATATTATGAATTTAATTATCAGTTAGTGGCGGAGGAGGTGGGATTCGAACCCACGGAGGACTTGCACCCTCGCCGGTTTTCAAGACCGGTGCATTCAACCGCTCTGCCACTCCTCCTTCTTAGTTTAACACACTGTTTTTACTTATAAATAACACAAGACAATATAATCAACGTAGTGTTACTGTTCTTGTCTTATTAAGCATGTATTAAGCCTTCTGGTTTCTATGATATAATTTTCATATTGGCAATCTCATTTTTTTCTTGGCTGTCGGTTTATGCATTTTCTTCAGATCACATAAAATCGTCTTTCGGAAGATGTAAACAATGTGGGTCATTTTGAGGTGATAATGAAACAGTAGCTATTTAGCAGTTAATTTAGAGGAAACAATTTGAGTGCGAACTGTTTTAGGACATGCAAATTATTACCGATTTAATCATTAGAAATAATTTGAAATTAAATGCTTGTGCTTTCTCTTGGCGATGGGCTGCTACTTTCTGATTAAACTATTTTTGTTGCCTATTCAAAACTTAACACAAGCAGTCGATTTTTTGAATTACTGGTTCTTTTTCTAAAGTTTTTTGAATTTGAGGATAATCTGTGTTTGCGTGACTATTGCGGCAAGTTTATTATCTGGTCTGAAAATGCTTGTTTGAAGAACTACAATTTTTTTTCCCTTGTTCAAAATATCGCATTGACCAGTAATGAGATCGCCAATCTTTATTGGTCTTAAAAAATTCGTTTTACTTTCTATTGTAGTAGTGCTCATACCTTTCTCTAAATTAATGAAGGTTGCAGTTCCGCCAATGTTGTCAGCAAATGCCATAATAGCCCCACCGTGCATTACTCCATTTCTATTAGAAAAATCTTCTCTAACTTTCATTTTAGCACGGACTTGATTTTCAGACGCACTTACTATTTCCATCCCCAAGACTTTACTAAATGGCGGTTGGTCTTTTATCAGACTTTTAAACTGGTTTTCTGTAATCTTAAACATTTTTTCCTTTTAAATTTATAATACTTTTTTTTATATTCTATTATTGACTTTCGGTATACTGTTTAAAGATGTTTTTATTTTGAAGGATCTTCAGTAGTGTGTAATTTGAGAAATGTTGGTAACGAAAACAAGAAAATTTAATGGATCAAGCGGATAAAATAATTAAAAATTTGAATCTAATACCTCATCCTGAGGGAGGTTTTTTCTCTCAAACTTATTTGGATGATGAAGATTTCAAATTAGAGCGTAAGATAGCATCAGTTATCTATTTTTTGTTAAAATATGATCAATACTCGCATTGGCACAAAGTTGATGCTACCGAGTACTGGTTTTGGCATGCTGGATCACCATTATCGTTAACGGTTTCTCCTGATGGTCATGATGCTAGTTCAGTTCAGCTAGGTCCCAACGTATTAATCGGGCAAAACCCTCATTTCGTGGTTAAGAAAAATTGGTGGCAGACTGCTGTTTCGATGGGTGAATGGTCGCTTGTTAGTTGTGTTGTTACACCAGCGTTTACTTTTGACGGGTTTGAACTTGCGGAGGAGCACTGGCGTCCAATACCTCGGAAATAGAGAAAAATGTTTTCATAAAGAAGGAGAATATGGTGAAAAAGTATATTTTATCTGGAAAAACCAGCCAGGATTTTGCGACAGCTATGCTGAACAAGCCGCAAAATAGGCGACAATTTATAGACCCGTTTTTAGATAGTCTTGGGATTGAAATAACTGAGTTTTTATTTACTTCCGGATCCGTGAGTAATTTTGTATCGATAGTTTTGGCACAATCTGATGAAAATGTTGAAACATTATGTAATATTGTTTTTGCTTCAGGCAATTTTTCTAATTTAAACTGGTCAAGAGCGTTTGAAGCTGAAGAGTATAAGAAGATTTTTGAGGTGGGGAATGAGAAAATGGAAAAATATGTTTCCGCGCTTCAAGTTGCCGGTAGCAATTAATGTATGGGCGAACAATAATTTTCACACTTCTTGCACCGTCCCTGTGGTCGGTAATCGAAGCTGTTGCTAGAAATGCTGATAGTAAAGAAGGGGCAGTGCGTCATCTATTTAAATCTAGTGATAATTCAGGGTTTGTTACAGAGATTTTTTCTAATCAGGCAGAGGCTGGAAAAAATCTTGAGGTACTTAAAACTGTTCAAGGATTAAAGGAGCAGGCATTGGCAAAAGTCACCGTGATTGAAGGTTCCAGTTGTTAGTTCGTTTCGAAAAAACTATATTATTTTTCTTATTCTCGCTATCGCTTCAATAATACTTTCGATGCTATTAGCATAAGAAAATCTAACATACCCTTCCCCAGAGGCTCCAAAACTAGTACCAGAAATAGTTGCCACTCCAGCTTCGTTCAGAAATAAATCTTGTGCAGTTTTTGATGATAGGCCAGTGTCCTTGATATTTGGAAAGGCATAAAAGGCTCCACCAGGCATTTTGCAACTAATTTTCGGCACGGCGTTTAACTCCTTGAAGATTAGTGAGCGTCTTTTCCTAAACTCTTCGATCATTTCTAAAATTATATCGTGAGAACCGGTAAGTGCTGCTATTCCTGCGTGCTGGGTAGCCGCATTGACACAGGAATGGTTATTGATGCACAAGCGCGTGACGTACGGAACAAGTTTCTTTGGCCAAACCGCATAACCCATCCTCCATCCAGTCATCGCATACGTTTTTGACCATCCATCTAGCATTATGAGTTGATCGCGAAGTTCTGGATATTGGATCAAACTAATGTGTTTAGTCTCTCCGTAAACCATGTGACTATAAATTTCGTCGGAAAGCACTGCAATTCCTGGATATTTAATAATTTCTTTTACAAATTTATCCAACTCAAGTTTAGATGTTATGCCACCCGTTGGATTTGCTGGACTATTAATAATTATCAGCCGGGTTTTTGGGTTTATTTTTTCTAAAATATCATCTGCACTGAATGAAAAATTATTTTCCTCTTTAATTGATACAGGAACTGCCTTCGAGCCAGTAAAATTTATTAACGATCTATAAATAGGAAAACCAGGGCTTGGATAGATGATCTCCGATTTGGAACCTCCGAACATTAATAGTGAGAAAAACATCGTTGGTTTTCCGCCAGGAACAACCACAATATGATTGGAGTCAACGGTTACGTCATATCTTCGCTTTAAGTCGAAGGAAACTGCTTCTCTTAATTCAGGAATGCCATTTGCCGGTGTATAACCGTGATGTCCATCCTTTAGTGCTTTTCTTCCTGCTTCAACAATATGCTGAGGCGTTTTGAAATCTGGTTGGCCGATACCCAAATTTATTATATCTCTTCCCTGCTTTGAAAGTTCTTGAGCTCGAGCCAATACTTCAAAAGCAGATTCCGTTCCTAAGCGATCCATTTGTTTCGAAATTTTTAGCAACAAAGTATCTCCTTAATGCATTGTAACTACCGAAAATTAAACAATAAAAATATAATGTTTTACGATCAACTTCTTACTTACTATACGTAAACCTTCTCAATTTTATAATTTTAGATTGCTTTGTAATTTTATCATATCGGTTATGCAAAAAGATTAGTTTTAGTTCGAGACAAAAGTCAGTATCATCTACATGTTGGTTAAATTCAACGCTTCGATTTATCGAAGATTCCTCCCTAAACTCAACCACCTTCGGGTGGTTTTTTTTTAAAAAAAATGGAAGTCATGGTGACTTCCATATTTTCTTTTTATTGTCAGGATTTATTTTCCGACCTTAGCCGATTCCCCCCTAAACCCCTATAAGACCGTATGCTAATCTTAATACTAAATCAACAACTTTTTACTTAAATAATTTAGTTTAACCGCAAAGTCGGATATTATCAGGTTAAATTTATTTTTGAGTGACTCTTTTTTTTAAAGAGGTTAAGTGTTGTCATCTTAAAATCGAGAATGCTTTGGTAAATCTTGAGTTGTGAATTACTACCATGTAAATTTTTATTTTTGGTTGCTCTTTTCTGTACTTTTGCATCAATAATATCTTTTTACAGGTAATAAAATTTTTATAAATTAATTTTGAGAAGTAGGTATCTTAGAGTGAAAAATTTTGAAACGTCTTGGGCAGAATTGGTAATTGACAATCGGTTGCTTTGTATTGGTGCATTTTTTTTGCTATTAGCCTTATCAGTTATTGGGATAGTGAAATATCCTGTGAAGCATGATAACTCATTCGAAATGTTCATGTTAAAAGATGACCCAAACATCGAAAAATTTGAAAACTTTAGAGATTTATTTGGTGATGCTGAGTATTTAAGCGTTGGAGTAACAGCCAGATCCCGTGACTCAGACTTGTTCGTTTCGGATACAATAAAGATCATTGACGAAATTTCGACTATGTTAGAGGATCATGAGCACGTGACAAAGGTTTCTAGCTTATCGAAATATCAATATACTCATGATCAAAATGGTGTGCTGGTAACTGATAATCTATTTGATAACCCTAGCTCATTGGAAGAAAAGGCTCTTGAATTACTGCAGGCACGAAAGATTATGTCAACCGAACTTTTAGCCCATGGTAGGATTATTACAAAAGATTTACAGCATACTCGTGTTTTAGTTCGAACAGAATATATTCGGAACGAAAATGATCATAAAGTAAAGCTATCAAATGATATTTACGATTTTTTAAAGAAAAAAAAATATTCGGAGCAGGGGTACAAAATTCGTCTAGGTGGAGGAGCCATTATCGCAGAAAGATTTGAGGCTCTCAGTGAAAGAGACACTCAAATATTGAACCCTCTCGTTGCTGCTATTATGTGCTTAATTCTTTATTTTTTATATGGTTCAATCACCGCCTGTATTTTGCCATGGTTTTTAATCGGAACTAGTGTTGTTCTTGTTAGAGCACTGCAGGCTTGGTTAAGTTTTCCTAATACCGTTGTGAATAGCGCCCTAATGCCTACTCTTATGATAATTGGCATGGGAGTTAGCGTTCATGTACTTTCGGAATTTTTTACTTGCAGAAATAATGGTGTGTCTTCAAAGTCAGCTGCAAAAACAGTGGTCAAAAATCTTTTTAAACCGATTTTTTTTACCGCATTCACGACTTCCGTAGGATTTGGGGCTCTTGCTGTTACAGAGCTTGTTCCAGTAAAGCAGTATGCAGTTCTGGCTGGCGTTGGTTCTTTAATAATTTTTCTCGTAGCAATGACCCTTTTTGCATGTTTACTGAGTCTGATTACAATATATCCAAAGCACCAAAATCATTTAAGTTTGAATGTTTTTGTGGTCAATGCGACCAAGCTATTAGCAAACTATACCAGAAGGAATCGAAAATTAATTGCTTTCATTGCTATTTTATTTGTGACTTTTTGTATTTGGTCTGTGCCAAAAATTTCTGTTGATTCTAATATTTTTAATTATTTCAAGTCTAACAATTGGATAAATCAAGATATGGAATACTTTGACAAACTTTATAAATTCTCAGGTATTGAAGTTGTTGTAGACTCTGGGCGCGTTGATGGCATTAAAGATCCACAATTTTTAAAGAATGTTGAGGCTTTGGAAAAGCAACTTAATAGTTTTTCTGAAACTGGAAAGGTCAATTCCGTGATCAACTTTTTAAAAAAGCTTAGGCAATCTTTAAATTCGGATGATATTAAATTCTTTATACTTCCAGAAACCTCCGATATGGCAGCACAATTGTTGCTAATGTATGAAAACTCTGGTCCAGATGATGATCTCTCGGATTCTATTGACTTTAATAATCGATTTTTAAGGTTGTCTGTGCCAATTGAAAATTTATCAGCCAGTGAATTTGCTAGATTTTACAAATTTGTCCGAGCTGAAATATTTGAACAGTTTCCTGAGCTTAAAATTGACTATACTGGTCCTATGGTGCTGTATAATGCTCAAGAAATATATATTAATGAAGGGCTCAAGCAATCTTTCGCATTAGCCTTAACTACTATTGGTATTAGTTTCTTCATATTGTTTGGGTCATTTAAATATGGTTTCATTGCATTATTCCCTAGTGTTTTACCAATATTGATTGTTGGAGGCTTAACTACATTCATAGGCATATCTCTGGATCTTGGTACGATTATTGTGGGTGCTATGTGTATGGGAATTGCAGTTGATGATGCGATTCATGTTATGGCAAGATATCTGAGGTATAGAAGTAAGGGTTTTGACACGCATAAAAGTATAGATCTTTCAGTCAGAGAGTCCGGAAAAGCCGTAATTTTTACTTCCATAATACTAGTCTGCGGTTTTAGCGTCATGTTATTTGCGTCGCTCGTTCCAACAATTTTATTTGGTGTCTTTGTAGCTTTTATAATGGGATTGGCTCTTTTAGGCGATCTATTTGTACTTCCTGCATTATTATTTATTTTCGATGGGCATCAGTTTCATAGGCATAAAGGTGAGAAAAAGTGAAAAATTAATTTGGGTGAGCAAAAGAGTTGATTAGTTTTGGTCCTAAGTTTTTAAACTTTGTTAAATAAAAATACGTTTGATTTGTCTTTTCTTTCAAGAGCGTTTATTGATGGGGGGTAAACTTGGAAGCTCATTAAGTCAAATGGTTCAGTTGAGATTTTTACTAGTTGCTCAGGATTATTAAAAAGTTGAAGGATAAAAATTTAGAGGAGAGACGGTTATGGATCTAACGAAGGCAAACAAATTAAAAATCCAATCTAATCGTAGAGAAATTTTTGAATTGGAAACCCAGATAAATTCAAATAAGGCCCAGGTGTATGCTACCAGAGCTGTTATCGAGCAGAACTATACGTCAATTATGAGAAATTATTCTTCTACCTTTTTAGGAAACCATAATCTAACGACTCAAAATACCGATAATTTATTCAGAAACCGAGTGGCTATTTTGACTAATATGGAAGTTGAGGGCGAGGTTGAAATTAATTTTCAGGAGTCGATGACCAATGAGGCCAATCTTGATTTTTTAGAAATGCAGGCAACCGTAAATGAGCTTGTATTAGAAATAAATAATCGGATGTCCGAAATTAATTCTCTGATGATAGAAACTAATAAGATGATTATGAATGCCAACCAAGCATCAGTTGATTTTAATTCCAAAAATCTAGCGATTAATAAAAGATTTCTAAATGGAGAATTTCATCCCTCTAAAGCAACTTCGATTGCCAACAAGCAGCGCGCAGACAAAAATCAAAAACGGTGTGGTACGATCCGTGATATTGCAAATAAAAATGCTAAGAAATTAAAATCACTTGATAAAAAAGCGAAAAAAAACTCAATGCAGGTCTTATTAAATGCTGCAGATATATCTAAAAGGCGGGGTTTAATTTCTGATAATCAAAAAGGTATTATGGAGAACCAGGAGGAAGTAGCGAGGATGATATCGTCAAAAATTAAACGAAAGGGTTAGCTGAGATCTTAATTTTGTGATATTTTGCAAAAGCCTGGCAAACTTTGGGAACTTTTCCTGTTGTTTAAATAGATTTTGTTAAATTTCAGGTTTGCCGTATTTATTTTTAAATCTATTAAATCTCCATTGCTTCCCTCACATTTTATTGCGAAACTATTTGTCCATTGCGATATACTTTGAAATTTGTGACAGCCTGGCGAGCTAAATCGGGATACATTTTTAGCTTCATCGAAATAAATAACTGTTCTGGGTTCAACTAACTTAATGTAATCATTCTGATTTTGATTTTTCAGTCTCGTATCAGGTAAAACGCACGATAGTGTCGTGGCAAAAAGAACGGACGCGTGGCTAGTGAGTAAAAGTGTTATTGGAAATACTTTTTTTATGGCACCTTTCCTTTTTAGTAAAAAATTCACAATTACCAAATTTCCCCCTTTTTTCTGGGCTTGGTTTACAAATAGTATACTTTAATAATGGGTCAGTTTTTGTTCAATCTTGCAAATCTGAACGATTTCACACAAAGAAAGCTGAAGAGACCGCCAGAAATTAAAAGAATGAGTTTTGAGCTTCCTGCATATGGATTAGCAAATGGTCCTACTTCAGATCCAATTCCTCTGACGAAATCCAACCCGCCAATGAAAGCTAAAAAGCCAAACGATACAGAAAAGTGCATGAAGAGTTTCTTTTTCGCAGGGTTTATTCGGCTTAGCCATCCAAAAAAGAAAATTGGAAAGCCAATAATAGCTGGTATCCATGAGGTAATTGATTCGCTCTGGGTTATTATGCTAGCAATCGCGGCCCACACAACAAGGAAAATACCATATTTAATGCTAATATTTTCCATGGTATTGCCTAGAAACTTGTATTCTTTACCATTCATATTTTCCTCACAATTGCAAAATAAATTGACTTGTTTGAGACTAAAAGTCACCACTTTAAATAGCGTTATTTTTCTTTCTTTGAACGTCACGAACCAATGCTATCGCAATGTAAATGATTCCAATCGAAATTAAAAATAGGCTAAGACCAAATTTCATTGACTTGTCAACAAACCCGCCTGCGATTACTGGACCTATTAAGCTCGATAATTCAAACAAAATTATAAAGGATGCATTAGCTGAGATTAATTTGTTACCTTTAAAACGTGCGGACAACCGCGTTAGAGATATAGTATACATAAAATATATTAGTCCACAACCGACAAATGTGAGTATTAATGAAATTATGATTGAGTGAAGAAAAAATGGAATTAGGCTACAGAATGTTACTCCAAAGATGCTGACTAAATAAGCCGTATTTCGCGAACCTAGGACTTCAGATGTTAATGCGAGGGGATATTGCATCGCTACTGTTCCCAAACCACCGGCTATTGGTATCAGATAAGAAAGAGACGCTGCGGTTGATGGAAGTCTATTCACTAAAACTGGAAGTAAGCTGATTAAAGACAGATCGATTAGACCAACTAAAACACAACCTGCCGCAATTGTTGGACCGGCTATTATCAGAAAAAAAGGTGATTTTCTAACTTCTCTTTCGTGTTTGGGTTGTACGGCAGCTAACCATGCTAATGGTAAAACCGAAATCGTTTGAAGTATTCCTATTAGAATGAAGGGTGTTGGTGTGGAAATCCCAACCGTCCATATAATCATCGGTCCCATTGAAAACCCTAAAGCCATTGAGACGACATACAATGACATCGCTCTGGTTCGGTTTTCATTTGAGACTAGTTGGCCCAACCATGCTTCAGATATTACCCAATGTAATCCGAAGCCTAATCCAGCAATTACCCTTAAAAGCGTCCACATCACTCCTGTTTCGCAAAATCTAAAAGCTACGCCTGCAACCGATGCGATGAGGATCCCGTAAACAGCTCCCTTTAAGTAGCCTATTTTTTCTACAAGTCTTGGACCAAAATAGGCACTAAAAATTACGCCGACTGAGCTTGCTCCCGTAATTAAACCGATTCCAGAAAAACTAATACTTAAGGTATTCAACCAGAGCGATAATAAAGGTATATATCCACCAAAAGCCATTCCTAATCCAAAGCTTGACAAAAAAATCGGACTCAAATTTACTAATTCTGGTGAGTCGAAATTAAGGTATTTTTGTTTTAACAAATTGTAGCCTTTACTTACTTGATATTAACCCAAAGAAGATGTGACTTTTTTCAATAACATATTTACTTGGTATACATAAATTATATAAAATGAAATGGAGATTTTATAGGATGTTCGTGATCATGGTTTTTGGCTCGCTTTAATTGGTAAAAATAGGTTTAATATGTGCGGAATAGTTGGTTTATTTTTAAAAAATAGTAAGTTAGAAGACTCCCTTGGAAAATTCATTGGGGAAATGTTGGTCAAAATGTCAGATAGAGGACCGGATAGTGCTGGTCTTGCCTTGTACCCCCGGAACACCAAGTTTGATACAAAATTAACTTTAAGATTCGAGTGCGCAACTTCGGTTCGAGACATGGAGTTAATTTTGAAACAGGAATCAGAGTTGAAGTTTTCTCTCGGAGCTAGGGTTAATCACGCGGTTCTCCAATTCTATGAAACTGATTATGATATTATTCTTTCAGTGTTTTCTAAATTAAGAAATAGACCCAGAATATTGTCTCGAGGTAATGTTATAGAAATTTTTAAAGAAGTCGGGTGTCCCGGAGATTTTATAGAATCATTCGGGATTAGAAATTTTAAAGGCACTCACGGCATAGGACATACTCGAATGGCGACAGAGTCCGCTATTACAACTATGGGAGCTCATCCATTTTCTACTAGCGCAGATCAGTGTTTAGTGCACAACGGTTCTCTATCAAATCACAACAGTGTTCGACGAAAATTGATAAAAAATGGTATAAAGTTTGAAACTGACAATGACTCGGAGGTGGCAGCATCGTATTTATCTGATAAAATTTCCTCTGGACTAACTCTGGAAAATGCCTTGAGAAAAAGCTTGGATGATTTAGACGGATTTTTTACTTTTGTTGTTGGAACAAGGCGGGGGTTTGCAGTTTTAAGAGATAAAATAGCTTGTAAACCGGCGGTGCTTGCGGAAACAAATGATTATGTCGCATTTGGTTCTGAATATCGTGCTTTAACTGACCTGCCAGATATCAATACAGCAAATATTTGGGAACCCGAACCAGCAAAAGTTTATTTTTGGGAAAAAAATCATGAAAATTTTTGATCTGGAGACGAAAAGTGTAAGAGAATTGAACTCTTTACTGCAGACNTGTCAGCNTTCAAAAAAGAAACTGACATGGGAAATTCGTAATCCTAAAGGAGGACACGCTATTGCAGTTGGCCTGCAGGAGGCGATAAACGTCAATGTAATAGGTTCNACGGGTTATTATTGTGGTGGTATGAATAAAAAAGCAGAAATTCATGTTTTTGGGTCTGTAGGACCTGGAGTAGGTGAGAATATGATGTCTGGAAAAATAATAGTGGAAGGTAACGCTAGTCAATATGCTGGTGCAACCGGACATGGTGGATTGCTTTTAATAAAAGGAAATGCGTCTTCCCGGTGCGGCATTTCAATGAAAGGTAATGATATAGTTGTTTTTGGTAATATTGGGCATATGTCAGCATTCATGGCCCAGTCGGGGAATTTGGTAGTGCTTGGCAATGCTGGCGACGGTTTAGGGGACTCAATTTATGAGGCGAATATTTTTGTTAGAGGAACTGTTGGTAACNTAGGGGCTGATTGTGTTGAAAAAGAAATGAAGAATAAACATCTTATAAATTTGAAGTCGCTACTTGAAAAATCTCAAAGTGGGGCACGAGCTGAGGACTTCAGAAGGTATGGTTCAGCTCGACAGCTATATAATTTTGATATTGATAACGTAAGTTCATATTGAGGAAAACATGAATAAGAAATCAGGAATAAAGATACCACGAACTGTTCCACGAGAATCTTGGACCTTTTCTTCGGAAGTTAATGCTGAAATACGTCGGGCGGCGGCAACAGGAATATATGATATTAGAGGTGGTGGTGCGAAACGGAAATTGCCTCACTTTGATGATTTACTACTGTTAGGTGCTTCTATGTCTAGGTATCCGCTAGAGGGTTATCGAGAAAGCTGTAATACTAGTGTTGTTCTTGGAGATAGGTTTGCAAAAAAGCCGCTGTCATTAGATATTCCAATTACAATTGCAGGCATGAGCTTTGGAGCGCTCTCCGGAAATGCTAAGGAAGCATTGGGACGAGGAGCAAGTGCTGCAGGCACATCAACAACGACTGGTGATGGTGGAATGACGCAAGAAGAGCGAAAGCATTCTTCAATGTTAGTTTACCAATATTTACCAAGCCGATACGGGATGAACCCTGATGATATGCGCAANGCTGATGCAATTGAAATTGTTGTGGGCCAGGGAGCTAAACCTGGTGGAGGTGGTATGTTGCTGGGACAGAAAATTTCAGATCGTGTAGCAGAAATGAGAAATTTACCCATNGGTATTGATCAACGATCTGCGTGCCGTCACCCTGATTGGACGGGTCCTGACGACTTAGAAATCAAAATTCTTGAAATACGAGAAATTACGGGTTGGGAAAAACCGATTTACGTAAAAATTGGTGGCGCAAGACCGTATTATGATACAGCGCTTGCTATTAAAGCTGGGGCGGATGTGGTTGTTCTTGATGGTATGCAAGGTGGCACTGCGGCTACTCAAGACGTCTTTATAGAGCATGTTGGGCAACCTACTCTCGCTTGCATAAGACCAGCTGTGGAAGCACTGCAAGACCTGAACATGTATCGTAGTGTTCAATTAGTTGTTTCCGGGGGAATAAGAACAGGAGCTGATGTCGCAAAGGCGTTAGCTTTGGGAGCAGATGTAGTATCAATTGGNACGGCTGCTTTAGTTGCGTTGGGTGATAATGATCCTGCTCTGGAGTCGGAGTATAATGAACTTGGAACTAGAGCTGGCTGTTATGACGATTGGCATGAAGGATTAGATCCAGCCGGAATTACAACTCAAGATCCAAAGTTNGCTGCTCGCCTTGATCCAGTTATTGGCGGCAATAGGATAAAAAATTACCTTAAAGTTATGACGTTAGAGTTGCAAACTCTCGCTAGGGCATGTGGCAAAAATGATGTGAGGAATTTAGAACGAGAGGATTTATGTGCGCTTTCAGTTGAGGCTGCGGCAATGGCTCAAGTACCATTGGCTGGAACAAGTTGGATTCCTGGTAGATAACTGGTTCGGGTTATAGCACAGTATTGAACGCAGTATGCTGAAAAAAGAATTGTCTTTAAATAACAAACTNTGTTTAGTGTTGAGCCATAGTTTAAAATAAANAACCGTGCTTTTTNAGNNCTNACTATATGANATTGGTTTGATTCATTATATCGTTTATCAACTAAATTAAATGTAGGAATCTAAATATTTTTAATTGAGGTCATTAGACCAAACACTAATTTATAATAATAATGTAATACGATAGTAAAACCTGTTATTTCTGTTTATCTGGTTTGCGATAAGCATTATGGAGGCTGTTGGAACGTTATCTTTACCTTTAAGCACACTATTAATTCTCAAACAATTTTACCACTACGTTTCATTTGCGTATCAGTAACGGTATGATTATTTTAGCATTATATTATTTTATTTGGTGTAATTTCAGCTTAATGACAAAAATGACAGAGTCCCCTTTATCAGGCGTAGGGGAAAGGTGACGCATATATCGATAGGACAGGGGATAATGTGAGTCTTGTCATTTTTGTCATAAAGAATGTAGGGTTCGGAGGTAATTCTGACTTTTTTGTTACGCCATAAAAGGGACTGACGATTGAGGGCATTTAAATCAGCACGACTAGCTATAATATCTTCACGTAGCTGAACGGCGTTAAAAGCTTAGTTTTTACTTCAATGCTTGTAAGCAGGCTTTTCAAGATGGTTATAACGAGATACATCAGGAATTGTGTCTAGCACAATGCGCTGAAAGCAATGATCATATTTCACAGGCTATTGAAACACATTGTCAGTTGCCATCTGCGGGATTTCTTCTTTTGTTAATTTCATGTAACACATATTGGATCGTCGGTCTGATTTTTTGAAGGCTACAAGCTAAAACCCTACTAATATGAGAAGAATTGATTTTCGAGCAATGTTTTACTGTGGGTAGTGTTGTGGGTAGGAATTATTTTAAGATATTAAGCTAAATAGCATAATTAAAGTAAAATATTTTATCTTTTGGAATCCATATGGAACCCAAGAAACATACATGATCTAGCTCATATAAGCTAAGTCTTTGTTTATA
>PAHT02000032.1 GCA_002705045.2 Paracoccaceae bacterium
GAAAAACTCTATCCTTGCACTAATTCAACAGTAGTATGTTGGATCTCCTGGGGGTCTACCCGTCACTAGGTAGACCCCTGAAATATTCTTACAAAATATCGCACAATGTAAAGTTGAAAAACTTAACGTAGAGATTCTATTCATACTAAACGGCTTTTCAATTTAATTTTATAATTAGTTTCTCATTTCCAATATTCATCTTAATCGAGGAAACATAAAATGTCTGTTATAATAAATACTAATATCGGAGCAACTCTGACAAGAAACAACTTAATAGAGAATCAAAAACAAATGGATCGGACCTTTGAAAGGATTTCAAGTGGTAGAAAGACCATATATGCAGCAGACGATGCTGCAGGAGTGGCGATAGCTGGAAAAATGGAAGCGCAAATTCGTGCACTCTCACAAGCGGTCCGTCATGCGAAGGATGGTCAGTCCATGACGTCTGCATCAGAGAGCGCTATGCAAGAAGTAAATTCAATTCTTCAAAAAATGAGGGAATTAGCTCTACAATCAGCATCTGGAATAGCTAGCGATACCGATAAAGATTTTTTAAATTTGGAGATGTCAAACCTGGTTTCAGAGATAGAGTCCATGTCTTCAAATACAAAAT
Organism: Paracoccaceae bacterium; assembly: GCA_002705045.2. Classification (GTDB taxonomy): domain Bacteria; phylum Pseudomonadota; class Alphaproteobacteria; order Rhodobacterales; family Rhodobacteraceae; genus JAYZEV01. The sequence continues at coordinate 614 of PAHT02000032.1, forward strand.
TTAATGGACGGCAACTTCTCCGAGGAGACCAGTTCACATTTTATACTGATGTTGATGTTGCTGGAATGAATATTACCACAGTGCAAGCAGACCTCGCAGTGACTACCTTAGGTGTTCCGACAGCTACTGTAGACATTGGAAAAACAGTTAGTCAAAGTGATTTAGACGATGTTGTATCAGCTATCGATACAGCTATTTCCACAGTAAATACTAAGCGAGCCCATCTAGGTGCCGTATCGAATAGATTTGATCATATAATGGAAAACTTGCAAAATGTGATTAGTCACACTGTAAGATCCAAAGGAGTAATGATAGAGGCAGACCTTTCGATTGAGACGACAAAGTTAACTAAAACAAGTGTATTGCAACAGGGAGCTACATCAATGTTAGCGCAGGCAAACGCACAAAAGAATCTTGTATTATCACTTTTTCAATAATTAATTAAAATATGTTGGAGCCTGCTTGTCACTAAGCAGGCTCCTAATCAATCTTCTCATGACATCCATCAGATCTCCTAAATATTCTCGGTGTGAGAGAAAATTCCAAAAAGATTGATTATCTCAATTTTAATTTGTTTAACTCGACTCTAAGGGTATCGATAACTGAAAGACAAGCTTTATACATTTCCGCTACCTTCTTAAGGTATCCCTGCTGATTATACTCATAACTTTCGTCCGACGAAATATCAGACAAAGCATCTTGTAACGCAATCTTCAAAAACATAGAGCTTTTCAATTTTTTGGCAGCTCGCTTCTGAATAGCTTTGATAGAAGTACTATCAATATTATTTAGATCTATGCTATTAACTTTTTTAAGTGCAGCCTTTAAAAGTTTTTGAGACTCCACAAGAAGCCTCTTGGTCTTAATAATATTATTTCTGACTTTAACTCTATCCGATGTTTCTACTAATAACTCACTTATTTCTTTACCAAAGTTATCTTGATCATTTATACCATTTTTTTTCTCAAGACTGTCTAGAAAATCTTTTAACGACCGGTTTTGGAAACCTTCAATGTTTGCACCGCCTTCAGTACAATTAAATAACTGCACAGAGGAGGTCTCTTGTAAATCCTTCGCGAGGTCTACAAATTGGCTATGATATAAACGATAGTCGTTTTTTGTTACTACCTCTCCACCGTAATAACCGGGTAGTTTGAAGTGCTCTTCACGTGACGCTTCGTCGAAACTCTCAAGAATTTCTTGCGGCGCATAACTTGATCCGGCATAATACTCTCCAGGTTTAAATGATAAATCTTGTCCAATAAGAACAATATTTCTACAACCCCAAGTATAACATAGCTTTAAAGCCGCAACTGAAACACACGACCCCCAAAGTGTGTAATCTTCGATATCGAGAAGTTCCATAAGCCAATTATCAAAATAAGCGTTAGCATACAACCAAGCTTTATTCTTNGTTGGCAAGTTNAATAGACTAGGGTCTGTGGTTGCAGAAAGAATTAAAAGTTCAATCTCTTCNAAGGGAANTCCCTCAAAATACTTGTCGATATTTACNTTNGGATCNACATGAATAACNACATCTGGAACGATATTTTTTGCTTTCAAGAACTCCAAAGAGTGCGACACCGCAACAATGATTGCCTTGCCCTTAACCTCTTTCAGTAATTCCACATTTTTCTCCAAAGATGGTCCAGGAGATACTATTATCACAGACGAGTTACAAAACTTGTTTTTCAGGCACGCTACGTGGGAGTGTTTCACCAAATTTTCAAAATTTCCCAAACCGTTTTCAACCCACACCTGATCATGTGATTTAATTGTAATGTCAAATGTTATAGCATTTATCATTCCCTCACGAGCGATATCTTGTATCTCTTTAATATCTACCATTGCGTCTTCGTCAGGCATCACGGTAGANCTTATTACGCGGGANACATGAGGNGGTTTATCAATCCAAACAGANACATGTCTCTTAATNTCTTCTTTACAAGAAATCACTGCGACACTNTCCGTGCCNCTTAATTTACCAATTTGCTTAGATAATTTTTTANACTTTGTCTTATTCGGTTCGATGATAAGTATTCTTTTTTGACCNCGNTGAATAAGGGTCTCTANGATTTTTGTTTCAGAATGNTGNATTATAAATANGTCACTGTCCCAATCCCACGTCAGTGGAACAACCTCNTCNANGAANATATCCCAATGATAATCTTGAAATTCCGAAAAATCTCTTACCTNCAATTGTCTAAATTTTGAGGCCCANACTGCTATGAAGGGTTCCGCCTGNTTGAGAACTTTTAAAGACTCAGCTAGAATCTTTTTTCCTCCACTTTTCTCTAAACTTAAAATTAANTTTTCTTTNCTCCCTTGTTCCTGATAACGCTTGAAAAATGATTTTACNGTTCTTGATGCGTCTACCCAATACCTAGTTGTTTCATGGTCACCCGCAACACCAGCCGCCAATGCATTTTTATAACAGGTAGCCAAGGCTACTGTCGCTTCGATAAAATTACTTGGTGACGGAAGATTTCTAGTCAAATTTTGTGGTTGTTGAATATTCATTGTTTTTCCAGAGTTTTTACGCTGAACCTTTTCATGCAATTTTCATGCCANGTTGGTCGGTTAATTATCACTATTCCATGACTCAATCATGTTGGTAAGATAATCACCGGTGCCTTTTAGGCTCGTGACGGCACTCTCCATAGCCGAAAACTGAGACATATAACGATCCCGTATACCATCTGTCTTTGCTTCNATATCCTCCAGCTCAATTTGGTAATCAGTAAGTTGATTTCCCAGCGTTGACTCTCGTGTAGCCAGATCGCCCGACGATGCCATAATAGAGTCTATGTAAGTTGACAACTGATCCAGAATACTGGTCCCGACAAAAATATTNGCNCCACTAATTGCCGATTGCGTTGATGGAGTTATTTTCAGTCCAGAAGTAGCTGTTTGAGAAGAAGTATAATATGGTGCAGCGTCGCTGTAAGTTGAAATCCCTGTACCAGATCCATCGATTGTGGCGCTCGGCGGAGAACCAGTAGACTGCGCGAATACATAAACTCCTGCAGTTGGCTCAACGTAATTAGACTTCTCGACTTTAAGTAGNGAGCTATCAGAGTAAACTGAGGAATTAAAAACTGCATTGAATAGCTTGCTGCCTCCGGCAACGGATGANGATGGCTCAACAGCCATTGCGCTTCTNAATTTTGACTCACTTAGTGAAATTGAGCCATCCCGATTCGTGCTTACACCTAATTCNGACATGTAAACANTGCTGGTNAAAAATCCNANTACTCCTCCATTAAAATACTTATCTAGTTGTCGTTCAATAGCAGCTACTATCGGATCATCTGCCAAAGCACCATCCAGTTCCCGATCAGTTAAACTACTAAAAAGTTTCTTTGTAATATTTATGCTTGAAACTAGGGAATTCATNGACNCATANGCACCATCNATATCCAGAGATGATTGAACTCTAAAGCNTGTANNNTTNNTCACCTTTGGAGAAATTGTATACCCGTCGAATACGTCAGTGATGACATTTGTGTTTCTGTAAATCGAAACACCGTCTACNGTTAAATGAGCATCCTCTGCTTTAGTCATATGGCGGGTGTTTCCACCACCGATAGTCCCAATACCTGACGTCTCGGTATCAAAAAAATTTAATGATGTCTTTGGATCAGACGCACTTCCAAAACCTGCAGAAACATCAAAGTTTATCGCATTTGCAGCGCCAAGCTCTGATTTTACGACTAATGAATAACTTCCATCCCCAACATTTAAAACCGATGCACTAACCCCAGTTACAGCGTCTAATTGAGCTGCAAACGCAGTTAAAGTTGTTCCATCACTGACACTTAAAGCCGTAGTGGCCGTTTCGGTGAAGGAATCATAATCACTATCCCAAGAACCAATTTGTACATTTATTGTTCCACTCCCAATAGTCGCACTAGGTGAAGAAAAATTGCTTGATTGAGTTTGACTTGATCCATTGTGATCAATGTACGATTGTCCATTTGCAAAATTTAAAGTTTGAGCCGTTGCTAGTGCTTGAACAGTAATATCAGAAGCAAACTCTTGAGCAATAGCAGAGTCAGAGACTGCGATCGTGAGGGAAGTTGTACTAGCGCTAGTGGGAGCTAACTGAGTAGTGTTGGCTAACGAAGTGACATCTGCCTTCAAACTTCCAAGATCTGCTACCACCTCAGCAAGAGCCGAAATTTGGGTATTTTTTTCTTCAATTTGTTTGTTCAGGGAATCTTTCTTCGGTGCAACATCTGCTTCAACCAAACTGTCAACAATTTGGGTTATATTTAGGCCCGAGCCTTTGGTATTTAAAGCGCTTAAATAATCTATAGCCATTTTTAAGCTTTTTCCCGATAAACTTTACATATTTTGGTTTAATGATAAGCAATTATTATACCAAAGGATTTTTATAGCCCACTTTTCTTCCCGTTCCATTAAGTGAACAAATGGATAAAATTGAAAACTAGATGAGTATTAAACGACATAACTTCAATTTTATATAGCATTAATTGGTTCAAATAATATCTTAACGAGCAAGAGAAAATTCTCTAAAGTCATTTCCGGCTTGGACCTCAAAGATTTTATTAGTTAAAGAGCACGAGCAACAGATTTTTTAACTTAAACACTTTTAAATCAAAATAATTTAAGGTATTAATTAGCCCATATTACTAAATAATGTCTGTTGGAGTATGTCGAGTGTCAAATTTTTGTCCAGAATGGGTATTTAGTATTTGTAGTGCAAATACTGCAGTAGAGTTCTTATCCGAAGACACTTCGATCGAAAGCTGTGCAAAAAAATATGTTACCGAATTAAATAGAAAATACTCCCAAATTGAAGCAGAACTTATTTCACTTTCTGCTCAAGAACTTTTGTTATTCTTATCTGAAATTGATGCTGGCGATTCTGCCGTGCCGTTGCTAAATGACTATATTTTCAATCGTTTAAAATTTGAAGCAACAAGAAAACCTCGGAAAATCAAAAGTATGTTTGGTTCAGCATTTGACCCAACTAAAACCCAAGAATATTCTGCCGAAAAATGTACTAAATTATTTCGAGCTATGGTGTTTGGTCTGAGGTCAAAAGCGAATCCGTCGGCACCATCAGGTTGGAACATAGCTCAAGAACAGAATTTAGATTGGTTTGGAAAGCTTTTAATTCAAAAAACCTCTATACTGGATACTTTTCTTGACGATTAGGCCAAAATATTAACTTTTTCACTATACCGTGGCTTTTCTTTATCCATTACCGACATAAGCGCTAATTTTGTTGCCGCTATGTTATGCATATACAAAGGCTCCAAACCTGCTCGAGCTTTCAAAAAATTTTCAGATGTTATGGCAACACTCGCTTGCTTAGGATTAAATATTCTCGACCTTTTCCACATCTCGTATTCGCCTGCGGTAGCCTTGTTCGAACCAACATGCGCAACTCCCACTGCAGTTTGCCTACCAGATGGCATGGATGTTGCTAAACTATGATCAGTTACAAAACGAGGATCCTCCCTGCGCATATCAGCAGAGCGATTAGAATTAAAATTGGGTCCGCTTGCGGGAGATATCGTAACCATAATTTATTGGTACAAGTAAAAGGTAAAAAAATCAAGTAATTCTATGAACGAGTATAAAAAATGAGAAACGCGCTTAACGCCTATCAAAATACAGAGAAAATGACCCTTACCAAGGATGCTGACGCAAACTCAGTATTGCTAGTAGTAATGGAGGAGTTAGTAAAATCGATAGAAATGTTTCAAATAAATATTGATAACAAACATGGCAACAATGAAAAAAAATCTCGAGGATTCTCAAAAGCACTTTCCATAATTTATACTTTACAAACTTCTCTGGACCTTGAAAAGGGAGGTCCAATAGCTGGAGATTTATTCAGACTTTATGAGTTTGCGAGAGTTCATATAATTAAAGACATGCGAACAGGGTTGATAAATCGAAGCGCAGAAGCGCTACTATCCATTAAAGAAATTTATAATACTTGGCTAGCCGTAAACACTTTGGAAAAATCTAATGGCTAATGCTGTCGAACTACTAGTTGATTTAAATAAAAAAATAACCGAGGCTTCGCAGGATAACGATTTTTCCCGCTTACTATTTTTAGATACTAAAAGACGAGCATTGATACAGTCTTTGGCAACAGATCCTGACTTTGTATCTGATGAAACTAGTCTAACCATTTTAAAATATACCGCTGAACAAAACCAAAAACTGGTAGCCGATATTACGAAACGAATGACTGCACTTACACAAGTAACTGGTAACAAAATTAGAATGCTAAGAAGTTACAGAATGGCTAAATGAAGCGCTTTTAACTAAGAGGTTTTTCAATAACGAACTTTTTAATTTTCTCAATTAAAGTAGTACGTCGTATTTTAAGCAAATCGGCAGCGTTTCCAACCATCCCATTTGTTTTATCCAAGGCAGCCTCAATTAAGACTATCTCAATATCTCGCAAATGCCGCCGCATATCTATAAAATCGTGAAACTCAAACCAAGAGCGAAAATTTTCGGCTGTTGGCAATTGATGACTGTCACTATCTTGAAATAAATCCTCAGTTTGACTTAATGCGCCGGATGCTTCCCACAAAGCATCTTGTTCCTCTTCAATGGGCGCCTTAAGTTTAATTAAATTCTGCTTTACATTTTCTCTACTTACATTTTTTCCATAAAAAAGAACTGATGCTCGTTCCAAAACATTTTTTAATTCTCGTATATTACCAGGCCAATCATATTTACATAAGGCATCAATTGCGGTTTTATCAAAAGTGGGTCGGGATTTGAGTTCGGAAAAGTTCATTTGATTTGTAAGCACCTCCACTAACAAAGGTATGTCAACTGCTCGAACCGAAAGATTTGGAACATCAATGGGAAAAACATTTATTCGAAAGAAAAGATCCGATCTGAACTCACCGCTGTCAATCTTCGCTTGAAGATTCTGGTGCGTGGCACAAACCAACCGAAAATCAACGTTCTTCTCCCCACTTCCTCCAACGCGCTGCACGTTTTTCGATTCTAGAACTCGCAAAAGCTTTGATTGCAGCGCAATAGGCATATCACCTATTTCATCTAAAAAGAGTGTCCCATCACTAGCTTGCTCGATCCTGCCAGGCCTTGAATTAACCGCTCCAGTGAATGCACCTTTTTCATGACCAAAGAGTTCAGATTCTAGCAAATCACTCGGAATAGCGGCACAGTTCACAGCAATCAATTTTCCACGACGATTTGACTCGTCATGGATCGCTCGTGCAACAAGTTCTTTTCCAGTTCCAGTTTCACCTTGCACTAGTACCGTCGCTGAAGATGGTGCAACTAGCTGAATTAATCGCTTTAATTCCTTGGCAGCAGCTGACTGGCCGACAATAAGCTTATTTATATCGCTCAACTTTTCCTCAGTGTCAATTTTTTGAATAACGATAGCATATTATGGAGTAGAGTCAATTTTTTGAAACTTTTCAATAGTATTTAAAAAAAATAAATTTATCTTTTTTTACCTATATATTTCAACAACTTAAAATATTTAAATTCAGTATTTCTTTTTTGGCTTATTTTTTGCCTTTCCCAGATTAACTTTTGGAGGTTGATTTATGACAGATGTAATTATTGAACCAAACAATTTTCTAGCTTTTACAGTATTTGAACAAATCCTTAAAAGCCGTTTAGTCGAGTTTAGTACGACTGGTGCCAAAGCAAATGAGCAACCAGAACTCCTCACAGGCGAAAATTTTCTATGTTCTGAAGTATTTCAAAATGAGGTGGGTGGACAACCAAAATTATTAGAAATTGCCAGAAAAGTTAAAGCTAAGCAAATTTTTGTTGTTGAGGAGAACGCGACAAAGTTTAAAATAGAGAGCCTTCTAGGAGGAAAATATGTCAAACTGTCAATACCCAAATACTCAAAAAGCCTTCCGCCTCAAAAAAACTATGGGTTGCAGCTACTAGCGTGTTTGACCTCTGCTAAAAACGGAACAATTGCCGGTGACGAAAAGTCTTATCACCTATTAAAGATCGCTGAGCGGGTTGCAAAAACCGATGTAACAGTTTTTGTTAATGGACCAACGGGTACCGGAAAGGAGGTTCTCTCTCGGTTTTTACATGAAAAGTCAAGTCGTAAACTTGGGCCATTTGTTGGTATTAATTGTGCTGCCATTCCCGAAAACATGTTAGAGGCCATCCTATTCGGACATGAAAAAGGAGCGTTTACGGGAGCTTCAACCGCAAATAAAGGAATATTTAGGGCTGCTGATAGCGGGACACTCTTGCTAGACGAAATATCTGAAATGCCTTTATCACTTCAGGCTAAATTACTACGGGTCCTTCAAGAAAAGCTTGTTACTCCTCTTGGATCACAACAGAGCCTGCCAGTTGATGTACGCGTAATAGCTACAACAAATAGAAATATGGAAGTTGAAATCGCAGAAAATCGATTTCGTGAAGATCTCTTTTATCGCTTAAATGTTTTTCCACTAACTTCAATTAATTTAGAAAGCCGGCCTAATGATATCGTGCCAATACTATCAAGTCTGGTTGCGAAACATTGTAACTCAGTTGAAGAAATACCTTGGATCACTGACGACGCAATTGAAGAACTTTATAATCACTCTTGGCCGGGAAATGTAAGAGAACTAGAAAATGTAATCCAAAGAGCATTAGTTCTATGTTTAGACAGAACAATTGAAACAAATGATATAATCACAGATCTAAAATTAAACCAATTCTCGACTAAAGAATTAATGGAGAACTCCTTACTAAAACAAGTAGCGACAGCATAGAAAGGAAAAATTATGGCCGAAATAGGATCACTCAAATTAAATTTACCCAATTCTACCACTTCTCACATTGAGAAAGCTGAAAAAATAATTGGTATTCAAGAGACAAATGCTTTTGGTGATCGTATTTCCTCGGCAATTAAATCAGTAGCCGATTCACAATCCCAATCTGCCCAAATAAGTAAGGATTTTGAATTAGGACGTGAGACCGACTTGAGTAAAGTAATGGTACAACAGCAAGTTTCTTCGCTCGGTTTCCAATTAACATTGCAGGTACGTAATAAGTTGCTCAGCGCATATAAAGATATAATGAATATGCCAGTATAATTAATGAAATTTACATAATTTCTAGTGAGAAAATCAAATGGTAGATACTACACAAAATCAAATTATTGCCCAAGAAACTGCTGGAGCTGGAACATCCCTTCTTAAACAGAGTAGTAATGTTCTTTCAAATGCAATGAAATTCACTTCGCAACCTAGCGTACAACGGGCTCTTCCCGTCATAGTAGCCTCTGTGGCAATCATCGCAGGATTAATTGTGTTTGCTTATCTACAACAACCAGCTCGTACGACTCTTTACGCATCTCTACCTGACTCAGAAAAGTCCAAAGTTTTAGAGGCATTAGTAAATGCTGGAGTTGATGCTGCCATTGACGGAGCAACTGGAGAGATCACAGTTCCAGTTAATGATTTTCACCGATCAAAAATAAGCTTAGCATCGCAAGGTCTTCCTGCATCCAATCCCGACGGTTATGATGGATTAAACTCTATTCCTATGGGTTCAAGCAAATCAGTAGAACTAATGAGACTTAAACAAAGCCAAGAAATTGAACTTGCAAAATCTGTTAACGAAATTGATACTATAGTGTCGGCAAGAATTCACTTAGCAATACCTGAGAAGTCAGTATTTGCCAGGAACCAACAACCTCCAACTGCTTCTGTTTTTGTACAACTTGCAAACGGTAGAGTACTTGGCGCTCAACAAGTCCAAGCTATCATACATTTGGTTGCGTCTTCTATTCCTAACATGTCAAAGGACGATGTAACTGTTATCGACCAAAATGGGAATCTTCTGTCTAAATCCGTCGATGATCCAGATAGTCAATTATCAGACAATCATCTTCAACATCGAATGAGGCTAGAAAGTATCTACCGAAGTCGAATAGTTCAGATATTAACACCGATGGTTGGTCCCGGGAACGTAACTGCTCAAGTAAATATTGACTTAGATTTTACAAGAAATGAAGTAACCGAGGAGGTGGTTGATCCAAATGGGACGGCCATAAGAAGTGAGCAAAGCTCTCAAGATCTATCAACAGATGTACCGGCTAAGGGCGTTCCTGGAGCAGTAGCCAATACTCCGCCCACACAAGCGCAATTGCAAACAACTCCTGGAGCTGCTTTAAATGAAGGTCAATTACGGCGAAGTTCAAGCACAGAAGTTAAAAATTATGAGGTGAGCAAAAGAATTTCTACAACTTTAAAACCTAGCGCTTTGATAACGAAAATTAACGCATCCGTGCTACTTAGAGACGGCACAACCATTGACCCAGAAACTGGTCTCGAAACACCGCAACCTTTATCNCCAGAAATGATAGCTCAGGTGGAAAGTCTTGTTAATAACGCCATCGGTATGGATCCAGAGCGGGGAGATACATTAACTGTTAAAAGTGCACCATTTGTCTCNACACTTGAGGGNATTTCCAAACAATGGCACGAAATTCCCTTAATCAAGGATCTTGCAAAACAAGTAATTACAATTTTGATCCTCGGAATAATTGCACTTGGGGTCATCAGACCGCTGCTCAGCAGAGTACTAGTTCCAATTGGAGTTGGAGCACCGGGCGAAGTAATTACTGACATGGGTGATGATGAGATTGATCTGGACGAGGTAGANGTACAAGAAGGAGAAAGCCTNGAAGATATCAAAGCAAAGCTTAAGCCAAAAAAACAAGCTATCTCCGCTGAAATGCTNGATACAGCCAATTCTTATGACGATAAGGTAGCCGTGATGAGAATGATTGTTTCTGATGATGCAGGGAGAGCATCAAATGTATTCAAGTCAATGATGAAAGAAGATATGAGTTAACATATTTTTGAAATTACGCTTAACTTTAGTATAAGAGAGTATTAAGAATATCATTAAGAGGTAAAAAATGGCTGAGGCACCGGTTCAAACCGAAGAGGAAAAAAAAGACGAAATTTTTGATAAGTTGTCAGGAACCCAAAAGTCAGCAATACTAATGATGCTCTTGGGNGAAGATGAAGCTTCAGAAATACTACGAAACCTNTCTCCAAAAGAAGTTCAACACTTAGGTACCGCAATGTACTCTGTAGCGGGACTTGATCAAGATACCGTAAACAGAGTTCTTGATGATTTCCTTAAAGTGATGAAGGAACAAACGAGNCTTGGTCTTGGCTCAGCAAACTATATTAAAAATGTTCTTCAAAAGGCGCTTGGTGATGAAAAAGCACAATCAGTTTTGAGTAGAATAACTCCATCCAGTAGTGATCGGCCGATCGAAATCTTAGATTGGATGGACGCCCGATCAATCTCAGAATTAATTGTGGACGAGCATCCACAAATAATTGCCCTGATTATCTCTTATCTAGACGCCGCTCTGGGCGCTGACGTAATGACAATGCTTCCAGACAATCTTCAACCCGAAATTATTCAAAGAATTGCAACATTGCAGACTGTCCAACCTGACGCAATTAAAGAATTAGANGAAGTAATGCAAAGAAAGTTTGCTGCCAATACGACACTACGGGCCTCTCAGGTAGGAGGCGTAAAAGCAGCAGCNATGATTATGAATTTTACTAAACAAGATACAGAGCAATTCATTTTAAAAACTGTTGCAAAGACCGATAAAGGTTTNATGCAGGCAATCCAAGATAATATGTTTGTTTTTGAAAATCTTATGATGGCTGATGACAAGTCACTCCAGACACTACTCAGAAGTGTAGACACTGAAGATCTGGTGCTTTCGTTAAAAGGAGCAGAACAAGCCCTTGCTGACAAATTATTTGCCTGTATGTCTACTCGAGCGGCAGCAAACATTCAAGACGAAATGGAAGCCTTNGGACCGGTTCGTCTCACTGAAGTTCAAGACGCACAGAAAAGAATTATTAATGTGGCCAGACGCCTCTCCGATGAAGGTTCGATTGTTCTTGCTGGTAGAGGTGGCGACGATTATGTGTAATGGAGGGCTGAAATATGGAAGTTGAACGGGTCCAAGATGGGCCATTGAAAAACTCCGAAATTATTAGATTTCTTGAAGCTTCAAAAACCTCTTACAAGGCTGTTGACAATATTTTAACAGATAAAAAAGAGCCTCGATTTCAACAGAGGACATTACTGGAGATAGCTTCCGAAGCGAAGGAGCGAGATGTTAAATCGAACGAAGCTTCTAACCTTGATCAGGATCATCAAGAAGAATTAGAGAGNGAGCCCNANGAAAAGATTGAATCTGAGTCAATTGAAAGTGCGNATCATGAAGAAGAAACCCTAAAACTTATTGAACAAAAGAAAAAAGAGGAAGAGCGCCTTGCCCAAGATGAACGAGAAAAAGAAGCATATGAAAAAGGGTTTGCCGAAGGCCGCGCTGCATCTGACTTGGAGGAAAAAAACACGGTCGAAAGTAGTTTAATTGCGCTTGAAAATGCGCGAAAGTCAATACTTGATCTAAACGCATCACACTTNATCAAGCTGAGGGATGAAATTTCANTACAAGTTTTAAATTTGGCNAGCGAAAGNGCAGGCTCAGAAATTAANGCGTNACCCGAAAAGTTTTTTGCCAAAATTGAAACCCTTATTGAGACAATTGGACAAATTACTCAATCACCCTGTATTTTCCTAAGTCCGAATGATTTTAAATCTTTANAGCAAGTTATTGATGATNNAAGCGAAAGCTTGGGGTTTCAGTTTAAAACTGACGAAGGCTTANTAAGTGGAGACGTGATTATCGAGATTGGCTCAATCTTAATCAGAGACATANTCAAAGAAAGAAGTGAATTATACAGTAACCAAGAATCTGATGAGCCAAGATCGCTTGACGAAGAAGTGTCTGGAAAGTTGGAAGAACCAAAAAGCTTAGACCAAACCATTGAAAGCGACGAAATCCAACTTGGTACTGAAAAATGAAAGATTTTTTCAGCGAACTTTTAACTGACATCAGTCAAATTAATTATGATAGACCAATCGCTTTTTCTGGTCGAGTAAGTCAATTTGACGGTAACATTATACAATGTGATGGGTTCCCAGCTCATGTTGGAACACTTTGTAAAGTACAAGTATCCCAAACTAAGTATGTGACTGCAGAAATAATTGGTTTCAATAATGGTAAAAATATTTTGTCCCTTTATGAGTCAGGATCACAGATCAAAGTTGGTGCTGAAGTGACAACAATTGATGAAGGGTCAGAGATTTCAGTAAGTGAGGGCCTCCTTGGAAGAGTGATTGACGCCTTAGGAAATCCTCTAGATGCAATGCCATTGCCAAAAATGTTTAAAAAATGGCCCTTGAAGGGTCATCAAAGTAATCCTCTTCAAAAAGAGTCAATAAAAACACCGCTGGACGTTGGTGTTAGAGCAATTAATAGCCTTGTGTCAGTGGGTCGAGGGCAAAGAATTGGAATAATCGCTGGATCCGGCGTAGGAAAATCAGTCTTGTTAGGGATGATGAGTAAGTTCACGACAGCAGATGTCGTAGTAGTGGGATTAATAGGAGAACGAGGACGAGAGGTTGGTGCGTTTGTAAACAATGTGCTTGATAGCGACTCTAAATCGAAAACGTGTATCGTTGCAGTGCCCGCAGACCGCTCTCCACTCCTTAGGATCCGTGGAGCTGAACGAGCTACGGCGATCGCTGAATATTTTAGAGCAATTGGGAAAAATGTACTATTAATTATGGACTCCTTAACTAGAGTCGCTCATGCTCAACGAGAAATTGGCCTAGCACTAGGAGAGCAAGCCACAGCGAAAGGTTATCCTCCATCGGTAATTTCCCTGTTACCAAAATTAATTGAGCGGTCTGGGACGGGTACTCAAAATGAAGGTTCGATAACAGCTTTTTACACCGTACTCGCCGATGGGGACGACTCCAACGATCCAGTCGTGGATACATCACGTGCGATTCTTGACGGTCACATATTGCTATCCCGTTCACAAACTCAACTAGGGATTTATCCAGCAATTGATGTTTCGTTGTCAGTCAGCCGCGTAATGAATGAGATTACAGATACTGACCATCAAGAACACGCTAAACTGTTCAAAAAATATCTGTCACTTTACATGGAAAATAGGGATCTAATATTGATGGGTGGCTATGAAACTGGTCAAGATGAAGAGCTCGATATTGCAATTTCACTTTGGCCAAACTTAAGAGCACATATAGAGCAATCTGATGTCACTGAATCGGATTTTCAAGCAAGTAAACAAGCACTCGCAGCTATTTTTGAAAGCAAATAAAATGGGCAAAGAAGTTAGAATATTTGATTTGCTAACAAAAAAACAAAGCTTGACTGTTTTTAAATCGCAAAAAAGAAAAAATAAGCTAGCCGAGGAGCTAAATAAAGTAATTACTTATCAAAAACAACTTCTCGAAATAATGCAATCAATTGACAAAGAAGCAAGTCAGAAAACAGTTTCTGAGTTAAAATCAGAAAATTGGTATAATTTGAAAATTCAAGACGAATTAATTGCCATAAAAAATAAAATTGAGTTCTTATCACTTGAGCTAAAAAACCAAAATAAGCAAGTGGCGTTGGCCTCAGAAAAACAAAAGAAGTTTCAAGAAAAGAAAAGGCATTTTAACAAACTTGAGCAACAGGAAAAAGAAACAAGACAGGAAAGCGCACTGCAATCGACCATAATCAATAGCCATAAACCATAAAACTGGTTTATGGCATCTTAATTGCAATTAACGTGACAACTAAAACTAGGCGAAGAATAAATAATGGTCAGTATAAATACCTCAACCTCCTTACTAGGAACTAAAAAACCTGATGAGTCTGGTAGTGATAATAACACCTCTGGAATTGAAAATATATTCGCGTCAATGTTGACGATGATTGAGGAGAAAGATAGAACTGAAGCCGGTGAGTCAGAGTCAAAAAAATCTGGAAGCGTCTTGGGATTACTAGAAAAAATAAAAAAGGAAATTAACGCCAACCGAACACGGCTAATAAATAATAATCTTAGTGACGGTAGATCAGATCCATCGTCATCAAATATTTTAAAATTATATCAAACTTATAAAACTATAATTGATGAAGCTATTGAAATAGCTGACGATGCTACCGTTAGTTTTGATATAAAACGATTGACAGAAATTGCAGCAAGCCCACCAAATACTAGACCCAACCTTGGGACAAAAACTGACTTGCCATCACAACAATCTACGAAATCACTCAGTAATGATCAAAATCTTTCCAAAATCGGTGCCATAAATGAGTCAATCGAAGATTTTTCAGAGCTTGAAATGCAACGAGTAAAAGCGTCTATGAAACAAAGTGAACAAGGAAGTAGTGCGTTAATTGCGGACGATAATAAGAAAAATTTGGCAGTGAAGCATGTACTCTTTCCCACATCCAAGGGGATGGAAAGTGAAGCGCAATCAAACAAAAAGTCTAACAAAGAACAAAATTTTTTGAATAGCAAGATAAATGTTGAGAATAAAATAGGTAGTCAGACTACTGATTTACCGAAAATAGAAAGTTTGATTGAACAAAATCAACTCTTAACTAGGAGTACACCTAATAAGTTAAGTAGTATGGAACAAAGTTCACAAATGAACCAAACATCCTCTGAAACCCATCTGAAATTATTAGAAAAAAACTGGGGAAAAGATCTAGCTAAAATAATTGAGAAGGCTATCCTGTCAGGAAAAGATAAAATTGATATAAGTCTAGATCCACAGAAATTAGGAAAAATGCAACTTACGTTATCCGTTGTGAATAACCAAACTTCCATTTTTATTAGTACTGAAAACGCAGCAGCATCCTTAATCCTTACCAGCGCGGAGGAACGGTTGGCGCAAATGTTCGAAGCCTCAGGCCTAAAACTATCAAATTTCCAGGCGAATTCAAACCGAGGTAAAAATTCTGATCAGAATGGATCTCAATCAAAGTCAAACAAAAATAATCCAAGTACTTCCAAGAATAAAGAACTGGTGGCTTTGAGCACCGAAAAAGATAGTGTTGCTTATACCGCGGATGGAAGAAAAATTATAAACCTTATTGCATAAAGACAACTACTCTAGGGGAAAGTATTATGGCCGAAGAAGCTGAAAAAACAAAAGGCGGATTGCTAAAGTATATAATGTTCGGATTAGGTGGTATCGCGCTCGTTGGGTTGGGACTTGGAGCTGGATTCTTTGTGTTTGGAAGCAAAGCTGCCGATCCTTCCGAAGAAATCGAACAAATTGTGGAACGGAAGATGAAGGAAGCGGAGGAGGCCGCAGCTGCAGCTGCAGCAGCTGACGCTGGGCCTGAAAAAAAAGAAGCTCCAGAAGTCAAAAATTTTCTGACTACTTATTATGAGTTTTCAGGAACTTTCACCACGAATTTAAAAGACTCTCGTAAGTTCTTGCAAGCTGGCATTGGAGTGTCTACACAGTATGATGACGCAGTTCTTGCAAATGTCGAGACACATCAACTTGCCCTTCGATCGGAGATTTTAGGAACAATGAGCGAGTTTTCAGAAGAAGCTATTCAAGGAAAGTCCGGTAGGGACGACCTTGCTCAAGCACTTGAAGACTCATTAAATAAAAAACTAGAGGAACTTGAAGGATTTGGTGGAGTAGAATATGTGCATTTTACATCATTCATGTTACAATAAAACAACGAAAAGGTATTAAATTGGTTTCTTCGAGAAAATTATCCAGTGACGAAGTAGAAGCATTGATTGACGGTTTACAAGATCAGCCGGCAACAAGCAACTCATCTGCCACCGCAGTAGCTGAAGAAAATGTTCGCCCATTTGATTTTGGATCCGATGATTTGTCTCTTCTGGGTGACTATTACGCCCTCAGAATGCTGAACGAACGTTTTGCGAGAGCAGCAAGATCAGTATTTCTACCAATGCTAAGAATACAGCCCAGAATTTCCTCGTTTCCCCCCGAGGTGAAAACATTCGATGAGTATACGTCGGGTATTGAAAGCTTTATGAGTCTTACCACCAATCGAGTCGAGGAGCTTCGAGGTAACCTCTTGATAGTGATAGACCCTAATTTTGTCTCACTACTAACTAACTCCTATTATGGAGGCAGTATCACCAAAGTAGAAAGTGCAAAAACTGAATTCACCTCTACGGAGGAACGTGTAATAGAAATTATTTCTAATGGGCTCAGCCGAGGTCTGGAAGTTTGTTGGCGTGACTTAATGCCGATAACGCTGAATGTGCATAGCCGAGAAACAAATCCACAATTTGCATCTTTTGTCGATAGCTCAGATCTAGTAATAATTTGCTCATTCGTGGTTCAATTGCCAAACGTCGATGCCGCAACCTTTGATGTGATTTATCCATTACAAACTTTAAAACCAATAGCCTCCATGTTGCGTTCACGCGTGCAAACTGAAACCGAAGAAAATATTTCGTGGCGAGACAGACTAGAATTAGCAGTGTTGCAGGTTCCACTAAAGGTTACAGCGCGCTTATGCCAACCAACAGTTTCAGTAAAAAAACTCATTCATCTTCAAGAAGGGGATGTTTTCCCAATTCAAGTCGGCGATGGTGTAGAGGTTAGAGTAGAAGACGCCCCAATTTTTCTGGGAGAAATGGGTGAGATGGGTGGAAACTCAGCAATTAATTTGAAAGAACGCGTGAAGACTTAAATTCAATACTTTTAGAATGGTGTATTAAAATGCAAGATGAAACATCCCCAGACGAAAATGAACCGGCAGAGTCAGATACTCAAAAAAGCGAAAGAGCAAGTGTTGAAAACCTCCGTGTTTTAGAAAATATTGATGTAAAACTTACTGTTGAAGTAGGTAACGCAGAGATTAAAATTAGAGATCTACTTAGATTAAATGAAGGGTCAATCGTTGAGCTAGATAGGCTTGCAGGGGATCCGCTGGACATATTAGTAAATGGAACCATGATAGCACAAGGAGAAGTAGTTATGGTTGGAGAAAGATTTGGTGTGCGTTTTTCGGAAATTGTTGACCCAGAAAAGCGCGTAGAAAATCTTTAAATAATTGTCAATTTATTGACTTAATTTATTTGCTAATAAAAACATATACTTATAGTCATATATTTATAGAAAATCTCTGGCATGGTTTTTGCCTTTTCTAATTGAAGAAAGGGAAAAAGGCTAGCTATGTTAATCGAAGATATTTCAGTTTCACAAATACTGACCGCGATCCTCTTCATTGCAGCGCTCATTGCTGTGCAAATTTATATTACAAAAAACAAGAATACTCTAAAGGGTAAATGGGCTTCAAACCAAAGAATTCGCTTAACGGATAGTACTCGATTAGGACCCACTGAAAAAGTACAAATAATTCAAGTTGATGAAGCTGAATTTCTCTATTTTTTCAGTAAAGGAAATCAACCTGTCATAGTCCCAATAAATACAAAAGAGAAACTTTCTTCTAATTTAACCGATGGCTCAAAAACGAAAACATCAGCTAAAACTGAGGCCCTTCTTAAACGTAACCAAACAATAGAAAAGCGTGAGATTACGAAAGTATCTGGATCAGATCGCAAGATTATTCAAGCAATTTCTCTCGCTAGAAAACAAAATCCAAAGGTAAGTTTTGACTAATGCTTAGATCATATTCCTCTATGTTTTATTTAATCTCTTTTGTCGCTGCTTTTACTTTTTTAGCAAGCGCCGGAAATGCACAAGAAATAGTTGATTCAATCGTAAAAGGATTCCCCGCGATAAACGTTGCTGAAGGCTCTAATGGAGAGACACAATATTCATTATCTCTACAGATATTAGCCTTAATGACTGGGATCACGGTTCTTCCTTCCTTGGTGCTCGGTATGACCTCCTTTACCCGAGTGATCATAGTCCTTTCAATTTTACGTCAAGCCATGGGGACTCAATCTACTCCTCCAAATCAAGTTTTGCTCGCAATAGCTCTTTTCCTAACATTCTTTATAATGTCACCTACTTTGAGCTTAATAAACGATAATGCTCTATCTCCATATCTTAGTGAGACCAAATCAGCTGATGATGCCCTGGCAGATGGTAGCAAAATAATAAAAAACTTCTTAGTAAATAATACAAGAGAAACCGATTTACTAATGTTTTCTGACATGAACGGCGATAAATCATATCCTTCAAACGAGGCTGTTCCTTTTAACGTGGTCCTACCAGCATTTATTACATCAGAACTAAAAACAGCCTTTCAAATTGGATTTCTACTGTTCCTACCGTTTTTAGTTATCGATATGGTCATTGCCTCGGTTCTAATGTCATTAGGAATGATGATGCTTAGCCCAATGTTAGTGTCACTTCCATTCAAACTTCTACTCTTTGTCCTAGTAGACGGTTGGGCCATGACTATAGGTTCTTTAGCAGCTACCTATTCAATATCGTGAGGGGAATTTATGGATTTTGATGCGAATATCTCGTTTTTACGAACAGCGTTTTGGGAAATACTTACGATATCAGGACCCATTCTTGGGGTAGCTTTAGTAATTGGCCTCCTAGTCGGTATATTTCAAGCAGCGACCTCGATTAATGAAATGACCCTTGCATTCGTACCAAAAGTTGTGTTGGTTTTTGTCGCATTTGGTTTTCTGGCACCGTACATTCTTACGGGATTGACCGATTACTTCGGCCTAATCTTTGAGACAATCAGAAGTATAAGTTAGTTTCATGTTAAGCCTAGTTAATGAGGGCGTTGGCGCCATCCCTGGACTAAACCTTCAAGATCTTCTGGAGCTAGTTGCGCAATTTTTAATTGCAAGTTTAAGAATTGGTTCATTTTTATTAGCCTCACCGTTATTTGGCGCAACATTTGTAATTCTTCCAGTTAGAATTCTAATTAGCGTTAGCTTAACAATTATGGTCGTTTCGTTAAACCCTTTACTACCAGATGTTAAAACGATTGCTTCGTTTCAAGGAGTTATGATTGGAATTACAGAAATAATAATCGGGATATCAGCTGGACTAGTTCTAACAATCATCTTTGCCGCCGCATCACTTGCTGGTGAAAAAATTGCATCCTCATCAGGTCTTGCGATGGCAACAGCAGTCGATCCAACATCAGGGTCGTCATCACCAGTCATGGCTCAAATACTCCTCTTATTTATATTAGTAATCTTTATGTCATTAGATGGACATTTAGCAGTAGTAAGAACGGTAATTATAAGTTATGAATTTTTACCAATTGGTAGTATTCCAGATAGTTCACGGATTTTTACGAGTGGGATGGAAGCGGCTGGGTTGATGTGGAGCGCCGCTGCAGCAATCATGCTCCCCTATGCAGTAGTGCTGCTATTGATACAGGTATCAATCGGAGTAATTACTAGATCCGCGCCCACACTTAATCTTTTTTCATTCGCATTCCCTATTACAATGATGGCGGTGTTCTTTATTGTTTTCTTGTCAGTTACTTCATTGGGAACTAGCTTTTCTAAACTCATTAGCGATGCCATTTTTGCAATGCAACAAATGATAGAAAGCATTACACATGGCTGAAGAAAATGAATCCCAAGAAAAAACTGAGGAACCATCCCAACGGAAATTAGAACAGGCCAAAGAAGATGGTAAGGTATTAACTTCAAAAGAGATGTATGTTTTTACAACTCTTTCTATGGCATTTTTGTTTATGATAGTAATTTCACTTTTTATGAAGCCTTTTGTAGTTGAATGGAGTAACTTGTTTAATTTTGATCAGCGCTCTCTTGATCAATTTACGAGTATAAAGAGACTACAGATATCAAACCTTTATGACTCGTATTTATTCATTTTAAAAATTACACTCATTGTAGGACTTCCACTGTTCCTCACAGTTTGCATCACACAAACTGCTGTTGGCGGCATAAACTTTTCAACCAAAGCACTCGCCTTCAAAGGAAGTAAATTGGATCCAATCAAGGGAATAAAAAAAATTTTTTCAATAAAAGGGCTAGTTGAACTTGGAAAAGCTATCTTAAAAATAATTTTATTATTTGGCATTAGTATCTATTTAATTAATCTAATGCTTCCAAGTTTATTGAATATACCAAATGGTTCCTTGGCAAATGCTATCGAGCAGATGAAATACGCATTTCCAAAATTGCTCGGAGGACTTCTTATCGCCTTACTTATAATTGCAGCAATAGATTATTTTTGGCAAAGTTATACTCATAAAAAAGAATTAATGATGTCGCGCCAAGATCAAAAAGATGAATATAAGCAGACAGAAGGGTCGCCTGAGGTGAAAGCAAAAATTAGACGAATGCAAATGGAAACAGCCGCTAATTCGACAAAACAAAGAGAGGCTGTAAAAGATGTTTCTGAAGCAACTGCCGTTATCACCAACCCAACACATTTCGCTGTAGCTTTAAAGTACACTGTTGGTGAACCTGGTGCTCCAAAAGTCCTCGCAATGGGTCGAGGGAAAATTGCAGAAGAAATAATAAAAAAAGCTTCAGACCATAACCTCACGATATTTCAAAGTCCACTCCTGGCACGGGCTCTTTATTACACAAGCGAGATTGGAATTGAAATTTCTGAGCAATTATATAGTGCAGTAGCAATTGCCTTAGCTTACATTTATAAGCTTGAGCAGGGTGAGTCTATAATTGAACCCGTAATTGATATACCAAGCGATCTGCAGTTTGATGAATTTGGAAACAAAAAAGTAGGAGATACAAATGCCTAGAAGACATCATGAGAGCCTTGGAGATATGATTAGCACCGTGGTATTCTTTGGCGTATCTTTTACACTTGGATTTGCTTCCGCTGATAGTTTCTTGATGGATAATTACATCAAAGGCTTTGGCTTTTTAATAGCTGGTCTCATGTGTTTTTTGGGAGGCCTTAGATACCCAATAGCGCGACTGACAGATAAATTACGGTGGCCACTGAAAAAATGAAAAACCAAAAATCTATACTTTGTGGAAAATGTGAGTTTTTTTTCGTTACATATAACAAATTTAAACCGTGGGGGTGTTCAAAATTTGGTTTTAAATCCCAAGCTTTACCTTCTCAAATAGTTTTTTCTACAACTGGCATAAATTGTGCTTATTTTAAAAAGAAAAGCGTCTTATTAAAAAAGCATGTATCACAAGCTAGAAACGAGAGAAGATAATGAGCTCAGAAATAAGCACAATCGAAGAAAGCATTAAAATAGCCTTGGATGCAGCTGACGCTGCAACCGATATTACTTCAGAGTACAACAGTATTAAGAAAAAAAATCAAAAATTGGAGGCAGAAGTGAAAAAAGTATATCTTTATACTACTATAATTTTTGGAAGTTCAATCTTTGCATCGGTTGTTGCTATCTTATTTTCTTCATTTATCTACTTTAAATCAATGTCTGACTTAGATGTCATGACAACAACTAATCGAGAGGCCTTAGTAATTTTCTCCCAAAATGTTGACGCTTTAAAAGAAACAACTAGCGAATACGTTGAGGCAGTAAAACTCCAAGAAGAAGTTAAAAGTCAAAATGCTCAAATAGAGAATGCCTTCAAACAATTCGAAGTATCTTCAAAAGATATTGTCAATGAAATAGCCACCCTAAATAATGCTACTATTAAAAAAATTGTAGAATCAACTAAAACAATTTCTAGCCCGTTCGTTAACGCGATAAACAATTTTGAAAAAGGGCAAACTGAGAGTTATGCAAGTTTTTTTGAGCAGTTGGATATGTCGAATCGTGAATTAATCAAGACGTTAAAAACGGGAGACAATACCGAGGAGACTATTGAAAAGCTAGTTAAATCCCAGAAACAGTTAATTGCAGTCATAGAGGGATTAAAGTCTAGAAATTCTGAAATTATTGAGCTTGTAAAGGATAACGAAGACTTGGTAAAATACCCATAAGCGGACAAAATTTAACCTATAATTTGGAACATGATCAGTGGAAGATACTATTCAACCGAATAATGAGGACGACAGTGAGGGTGAACAACCCGAAATTTCTAAATCCTTTTTAAAACTCAAAGAGCATGGGGTTTATTCCCGTACTCGAGCACTCAGGCTTAAAGAGGCGGACGTTATTGTTGCAGTGGATGGCGTATTGTTTCATGACACAACTGATAACCTAACAGATATACTTTCTGAGGAAGATATTGAACACTGGATTGTAACTATATACCGATCCGGAGTAATCTTTGAGGTAGCAGTTAGAGGTCCGTTAGGCGGATCTTACGAATTTTGCAAGCCTCAAGAGTGCCAAAGTATCGAAAATGCATTAAAAAACCACAAATTCTATCCCAAAAGTGAATATAAAATATACGAAGTGCTAAAGGATATATCTAAATCATGTGATATCTACGATACCAGCTACACCCCTCTAGCAGTTTACGCGCCTCCCCTATGGTTAATGCAACAACGAATGTGGGAACCTTTAATTGCTATTATAGCAGTTTATCTCATAACATTGAATGTGAATATTTTTCTCTTCATTTTAGCAGCAGTATTAATCTCGCTTTATTTTAAGAAGGGGCAATTAATCCTGAGGAGAAGTTATAGCATGTATCAAGACAGAACTGTATGGATAACTATAGCAGCAACAAGCGAACTTGAGGCACAAAAGAGCTGTAGAGATATAGACCCTAAATGTACTTTTCCATTTAGTCTAGTAGGCCCCCCTGCTATTGATAAATTGCCTAAGAAGAAAAGAAAACGCTCTGGCGACCTACGAGTTACTTTATAGCATCAGTAAAAATTATCTTATTAGTTTTAAAAATAAATTATAAAAGTAATAATTTTTTANCAGGCTTCTTTATTGNGTTTTATAGAATCAAATTCAGAAATGCACCNTAAATATACTCATTTGAGATAAAGAAATGCTATTGTGTCAATTAAAGGCGTTTANCCTTACACCCATAATTGAANAAANTTAAGTTTAACTCCCACAAAACAGCATACTCCAAATAAAAATCACTTTGCGATCTAAAATACTAGGATTAATAAAATTTCGCCAGTAGTTAACAAAAGCGTTAAGTGGCAAACTTACTCGCACTGAAATTTAATGAACAAACACCAACACATAGTTATTATTATCCCAATTAAACTTTCGAAACGTGTCATCTCAGCCTATAATCGCATGTTGTAGTTTCACGTTCATATTATCAAATATGTCGAGAAAGATAATTTTCTTTAAATAATTTATTTAAAAGTTTTTACTTAGTGCTGCTATTTCAAAAGAAAAAAATTTACTGAGTTCAACCTAAAAGCTAACCGGAAACGAACAAATAAACGTGACAAATGCGACAACCTAAAATTGAATTTCTATTTCTATTCGTCTATTCTTTTCTCTACCAGCGGCAGTCTGATTATCAGCGACGGGTTTAGCTTCACCAAAGCTCACCGCCTGTAACCTGTCCGCACTTACGATCCCACCTGCTTGCATCGCTTGGACAACACTTGATGCTCTGGCAGCTGCTAAATCCCAATTATCACGATAAGTTGAACCAAAAACTAAAGGAACGTCATCTGTATGACCTGACACGGTTACTTTCCCAGTATCTCCTACCCCTTTTTCCGCGACTCTAGCCATTATATCTCTAGCCTGGCTTGTTAAATCCGCTGACCCAGAAGCAAAAGCCCCTCCCGCTCCAACGGTGATAAATATCTTTCCATCTTTTCTTTCCACCTCGACCAATCCCTGTGCAATCTCTTCTTGCAAGGCTATTCGTAACTCATCTTCTGATACTTCAGCTTTCTTCTGCTGCTCTGAATTGGATGATCCACTATCTGTTTCAGTACCAACTCCCTGAGATTCCGCCAACACTTCTGCAATTTTTGCTAATTGTTGCTCAATACCACCTAGGGCAGTTTCATCAAGTGGCTGTTCCCCATTTTCTTTAAGATCAGCTAATGCCGATTGGGTCTCTTTAATTAATTCACTAATTTCATCAGACGGAGCACTTTCAGACTTAACGCTCACAACTAATTCATCTCCATCGGTTTCGATCTCAATATCACCACGCGCAACGGCTTCCTCTAGAGCCTTAACAACTTGCTCTGCACTCTGATTCCCGTCAGCTCCCTCCGAGTCATTATCTTTTTGTTGAAGTTCTAATTTTGACTGCTCAATTTGAGTTGTCTGCTGAGTCATTTCTTTTGACACAGATGGAGTGGGTGATGGACTAAAGTTTAGTGACAGGACAGTTGTACCTTTTGGTTGCTCCACAACCGGTACAATTCTCTGTACCCCAAAAGCATTCTTAAGAGAACCTGAGATCTGCTTAAATTTTGGAACGTTAAATTCAGCAAAAGAGAGAATAAGAACGAAAAATGCCATAAGGAGTGTCGCCATATCTGCGAAAGTTGCCATCCAAGCTGGGGCTCCAACTGGAGGACACTTTGGACATTCCTCATCTTCTTCCTCTACTACTTCTGGTTCTTCCGCTGCAGCTGCCATTTAAATCTTTCTCTAAAGTTTCAACGATTGTAAAAAAATTTTCTACTCTACGCAGCCTCTAACTTGGCCTGAATTTTAGGCGCTAAATTGGAGAGTAATTGATCTTGAATGTTTCTTGGAGATTCGCCTCGAGCGATATTCCTCAAACCGGCTACGACCATCTCTCTGTANACAGTTTCGTATGTTGTAAAACCCTCAAGCTTNATCAACATTGGCATAAAAACCACATTTGCTATGAATGCTCCATACAGCGTAGTCAATAATGCAACAGCCATTGCAGGCCCAATTGCTTTTGGATCGGCCATATTACCAAGCATCGCAACCAATCCTACTAATGTTCCGATCATTCCCATCGCTGGTCCAATATCAATCCAAGATTTTACAACACCTTGGTTTGACTCATGCCTCATCTTCATTGCTTTTATCTCTTGNGTTAATTGGGTAGTTAATTTAGCCTCATCGGCTCCATCAACTAACATTTGCAATCCTTTTGCAAAAAATTTATCAGGAACCTCNTGNCCNTCTAAAGCCATCATTCCATCTTTCCGAGCAATTCCTGCCAATTCAACCATCCGCTCAACCAATTCATCCATTTTCTTAACTGGAGGAAGGAACGCTTTTGCCATAACACCAAAACTACCCAAAAATACTGGTAATGGGGCCGTATACATCACGGCAAAAAAAGTTCCACCGACAACAATTAAAAGCGATGGGGTATCAATAAATGCCCCTATGCCACCACTTGAGATCATTGCGCCGGCAATCATTCCCACTGCACCAAGAAAACCTATGAGAGATGCTATATCCATTATCTTTTTTAATCCTATTTATTNTAATTAATCAACAAAGTGAGCCAATTTCATCTTAGATTGCAATAATTATACCAACTAATACAAGCAAAGAATACATGGAATTATTATTCTTTTGATATATAGTGCATTAGAAATGTCAAAAGGCAACCCTTGATAAATGTTTAANCTTCTTACTACTCTAACCCTAACACTATACCTCATTGCNAGCGCTTGCCAAGGTAGCTCCTCCTCTTTTTATCCAAAAAATCATTTAGTTATTGATCTTTCCAGGAATGTTGAATGGTTACGATGCAGTGTTGGGCAGCGATGGGACGGTGAAACATGCGTTGGCGAGGCAATGTTAATGGATCACAAAACTATTGAACAAGCTATCGCTATTGCAAANAAACAGCTAGGTCCGGCCTGGCGCCTACCTACCTTAGATGAACTCTACGGATTGGTCTGCAAGAAATGTGCGAGAGGAAAAAAATTTCATNACGATACTTTCCCAAATACAGACGCCAGAGCTTATTGGACTGGTGAAAAAAATTCAATGTCCAAAGGTAGCTATTGGACCGTTAACTTTTTCACAGGTCACAAGTTTGGTCGGTTTTACCCTGAACAAGAAATGGCAGTCCGGCTTGTAAGAGATAGGTAAGCCCAACTTATTCAATCGCTTTTTCTTGGTTCTTTTAAGAAAAAATACCATTCTATTACTCGGTATAGAAGCACTATCCCACCAAAGCCAAAAACAATATACACACCAGTTATTTTGTTTACAAAACTTAAATAACTAACCTTTTCGCCGAATAAAACATAAATTATAACCAACAAAAAAATTGCTGAAAAATATAACCGCAATATTGAACAGCGAGTGCAAGGTTGCTTATTTTGACTCTTATTTGTCCGATTAAAGAACACAACTTATCTCCTTACCCAAATTCATATCGTATAGGCAAATTTCACGCCAGCTACAATGAATTTTATTCTTTTTATTGACACTCCAATACAGTATCAAAATGTACAAATAATTAAGTATTTGTTATCAATGTATTTTTTTTTCAATTAATTGACATTTTTACTAGTCAAATAGTTATTTTGAAAAATTAAAATTAAAATGCAATGGTTTTTCAAAACGAAGGAGAAATCAAATGCAGTTATCAGCATCTCTTAATTTAAGACAAAAACAATCACTGGTAATGACACCGCAATTACAACAGGCAATTAGGTTATTACAAATGACAAATCTTGATCTTAGACAGTATCTAGAAACTGAGTGTTCTGAAAATCCATTCCTTGAAGTTGANTCAGATGATGAAAAAGCGAGTGATTTTAAGNCCGATGATAGACAGCAACCGCATGAGAACGAAAGCGATAGTAATTCTACTACCGAAATAGACAATGCGCTTTCAGACGGAACAGCATTAGCTGATGATCCAACAACAAATATGGATTATGAAAACCGTTTTGAAACCGAGTTAACGGAGTTTCGGTCACCTACAAATTCTACGAGCCAAAATGATGACTACGACTTTATTTCTTCCTCAGTCGAGAACAACCCNATTTCTCTTCAAGAGCATGTCTACAGACAGATTGATATGAAATTTTCAGACGCCAATTCTCGTGTAGTNGCACACGCCTTNACGGAAAGCCTTCAACCAAGTGGATGGATAAACTCCGATGTCAATACAGTTGCCGAGGCATGTGGTACGACGGAAGACTTTGCAGGTGAAATATTAAAACAACTTCAGGATTTTGAACCAGCCGGATTATTCGCTAGAAATCTGAAAGAATGCTTATTGATACAAGCAAGAGATAATGGTCTTCTTTCTAACCAATTTAAGTCTTTGCTCGACAATTTGGATTTGTTAGCCAAGGGTCAATTTGATACTCTTCAGAAAAAGTTGAAATGTAATAAGGAAATGCTCTTAGATCAAATAAAAGTACTGCGAAGCTTTAACCCTAAACCGGGGGAACGCTTTGATCAAAACTTTCAGCAAATCACTGCACCAGACTTAATGGTAAGAAAATCTCAGAGCGGGTGGACCGTAGATTTAAATCGTTCTAATCTTCCCACTATACATATAAATTCGACTTACGCAGAAGATATTCAAACGAAGAGTCGAACGAATGAAGCGTCTGAATATGCGGCACAAGCAATAGCTTCCGCAAGGTGGTTAAAGAGAGCAGTTGCGAAAAGGAATTCAACCACCTTGAAAGTTGGTTCAGAAATAATACGACGACAAACCGCTTTTTTGGAAAAAGGATTGGATCATTTAAAGCCCTTATCTTTAAAAGATATCGCCGAAGAAGTAAAAATGCATGAAAGTACTATAAGCAGAGTAACCAGCGGCCTNCTGATTAATACACCGAGAGGTACGTTTCCTCTTAAATCGTTTTTTAGTATTTCTATCGACACCGATAAACCAGGTATTGAAACTTCTGCTGCTGCTGTCAGAAATCTCATAAAAACAATTGTTCACGACGAAGACCCATCTAAACCCTTTAGTGACGAAAGTTTAGCCGAAATTATTAGTGAAAAGGGCGTAAAGTTAGCACGTAGAACGGTTGCAAAGTATCGAGAATTAATGAAAATTCCATCATCTTCTGAGCGACGGCGACGAGCTAAAGTTTTTGGTGAATGACGATATTCTACCTCATATAAAATGAGTACCAGTTTCTTTTTTAAAAGTTGCTNAAATGTAGAACAGTTACCGAAGGGATAGCGGTATTATTGCTACTACCAGCCAAATTAAATAAGCTTATCGTTACATATCATATGTTACATGTTATATGAAGTGTTTGGTAAGTAGGAAGACACTGGGGCCAAAGAATTNGAAATTGGCACACCGCTTACATCACAGAAAACTACTTTGATCCCCATATTTTGAGCATGATAAGCTTTTATGTGAGAGTCGTGATGTACCAACAATGCATCACCGTCGTAAACTTCGTCTATTTTGAATTGTGTTTGCATATTCGCCTCCTTATAAACTATATAAGAAGTGCAGTTTCTGTGCCAAAAAAGTCCAAATTTTGAAGGAATTTTCACAGCTTTAATGAAGGTAAATTACTACTTCCTCATTCTATCGGTCATTATTTCTATAATGGCCTCTGCATGCTCGTCGCTCAAATCATAACGTTTTCTGAGTGCCTCTATTTTTTTAGCCTCGTCCTCTGAAATTTCACCATCGGCAAGAGCGTGAACAATCTCAGCTTCAAATATACTATTTCTACGTTGTACTTGGTTAGCAAACGCATTAGCAACAATACCTGTGAGAAGAGCTACAGTCATAACTCCCATGAGAGCTGTGATCGCAGCTATGACCTTACCAATTGCCGTTACAGGAGAAGCATCTCCATAACCAACAGTAGTCAGAGTAATTATNGACCACCACATCGTTTCAGGAATAGAGCCAAATTCATTAGGCTGAACATCCGACTCGACGATATACAGAGCAGAACTCGAAAAAAAGAGGGCTAATACAAGTAGATAAATAGCTGCTGTGAACGAAGCACGTTCATGCTTAATAGCTGAAACCAAATCTTCAAGAGCAGAGCTATAATGAGAAATTTTTAAAAGCCTCACCATTCTTAATACTCTCAACCAACGCAGATCAACTGAACCAACAAAAATTGATAAGAGACTAGGCAGGATAGCTAAAAGATCAACTAAACCTGTAAAACTAAACATATATGCTAATCTTTTAGAAAATGGTTTTTCCCACTTAGTAGAAGATGAAGCCGCGCTTGCCCATATTCTGAGCACATATTCAGTTCCAAAAATCGACACAGAAACCATCTCAAAAACAAAGAAAAATGAAGAATATCTTAAGCCAATACTTTCGACTGACTCTAAACTGATAGCTATGAGATTCAAAACAATCAAAATTGATAACAACATATCACAATAGAAACTTGCTTTGTCCTGTCCATCACTCTTTTCAAGAATTTCAAGCAGTCTCTTCTGAGTAATCACAAGCACTCCTATCTTTTTAATTGAAACGTATTACTAATTTTCTTCNCTACACCCAGGATTTACTCTTTTTCNTTTTTTGCTGCACATCGCTGTTCATCATATCACGCATTGCCTCCGCAAAGCGTCGATGGCTTTCCCTATTTTTCTTAAGAATAGGATTAAGAGGAATTACAATATCACCATCAGATCTGAGATAAGGTGCTTCATAGTTTCCAAACATGGCTGGATATTTGGCACTTACACTAGCAATTAGTCGTATTAACTCTGTTTCCGCATCTTCCATNCTCATGTCTCCTAAATCTCANTTCTTAGAAAGCTCTTCTCTAAATAATAAAATCATATCAATATTTTTTCCTAAAAANGCAGATTTGTACTTAATGTATCTTTTTAACTCTTCTGTATCATAGCTGTTATTGGATTTAATCAGCTTAGCATTTAAATATATCTGGTTATCTTCGTTTTTAACTTTACTGTTCGTGGATTTTAACATTTGTTGCTCATTTTCATCAAGATTTTTCTTTGAATAACCGTCNAAAANAAAGTCTGGTGATTCCATCGAACCAAAGTAAATACTATTATTGTCACTGTTCAAGACAGCTTGCTGCAAACTGAGTTTATCTATTGTTTTCCTGTTCCATACTTTTGCAACTTTTGCGTAATATTTAGTGTGTAATTTAGATGTCGAAGAATGATAGTGTTTTATGGCTTTTTCCCAAGAGCCATGAGCCATTTTAAGATTCGTTAAAAACTGGGCAGCATATTCAATGTTGGTTCTTGGATCAATCATCGAAGAAAATGACNCAAAGTGTTCCCTGTGCCACNTCACATTAATTTGCATGCATCCTACATCAATATTTTTGAAACTTGGCTTAATATTCTNTTTCAAATAATTGATTGCTTCAAACTTGTTCTCAAAAAATAAACTTTTTCCAGCATGATTAAGTGACCAGGGCCACGACTTTATAGACCCATCCCTTTGCCTTCGACCAGCCTCTACAAGAGCTATGCTAGTCAAGATATCACTGGGCAAGCTACGNTCAAGCTCAACCTGACGTGCAATTTTATCACAAATNAATTTGTCATTTGCAAAGGAAAACTGTGACCAAAAGACGATTGTTAAAAAAAGTCCNAAAAAGCAAAAATAAAATTTATTCAAATAAAANAATGATTGTGACAAAAAAACTCCTCAAAACCGATGATCGTGATGGTCATCAGCAAGTCCCATGCCAATCATTNGGGTTAATTAAGTCTTGTTTTGATTAAAATCATTTTGTAACTCCATTAGGCGGAAATTTGCTATTTTCTTACGATTTCAACAATTTCCTTCCCTTTTAGGAAAAGTCCTGAATTTGCTACCACAAACTCAGCAATAATCGTGGCAGAACAACGGTTATCTAAATCTTTATCAATAGGCAAGCCACACTTCCCAGCAATAGATCCTGTGAAGTCATCTTGAAAAATGGGGATTTCGATAGAATTGTCTGCTTTAAATACTATTTGACTTTTTGATTCATCATATATCATGTTTCCAGAGAAAATCACCCTCAATCCGTCAAGACGTTCNAAGTTGGATTTTAATTGTTTCAGTTCAGCCAGTTCTATGTCACTTTTGATTAATTGGGCTCGCTCAAGCTTTTCTTGTTCAAGCTGCTTGAGATAATTTCTTTTTTGATTTTCCAATAAAGTCAATTGTTTTTGATTTTCTGCACTGAGCTTTCCAATTCGACTAGTCAATTTNATAATTTTCAGTTCAGAAGAATTTTGATTTTCTAATACTTCAGAATTTACTAACTCAAGCTCTTTTTGTAAANCCACCACCTTTAAATTTAACTCTGTAACCACTTTNTCCCGGCCATCTTTCAAAGTAATTATTTTNCTCTGCAGNTCTCTCTCTCGTGCTTTAAGATCAGTCAACTCTAATATTATTTGCTCATAATTATTTCTTTCGTCAGAAACAGTTTTCAACTTCTCAGANAATACTAATCCATCGCCTTCAACCTTTTTTTGTAAATTAAATAAAATAGCACTTAATTCTAATTTTTTTTTCTCCAAAGCCTCTAACTCACGTACAACCAATGCTTTTTCATTCTCAAGATCTAATACTGATTCTACTAGTGCTCCCTGAGTTATTTCATTTTGAAAAATAGACTCCTGAAGGGACTTGTTTTTCTCTTTCAATTTAATCAAATTTGTTTGTAAATTCACATTAGCGTCAACAATGTCATGGTTTTCAATAACCTGTTTACTTTTATCTGATATTTTCCTCTGGTCTATAATCGTATCATTAAAATCAATTATCGATACCACACCAAAAGTGGNTAGTCCAAGTAAAGCAACTAAAGCTAAAATGTTAACTACTAGTTTTGACTGCATCTCTTTCTCAGCCCATTACTGATTGATTTACCAATATTTTAATGAATTTTTTTAAAAACAGCCAGACAATTCTGTGTGTTNAAGCTTTGACACGTACAAAAAATTATTTCCACTTTTTACCCGCAATGTAAACAGACTCTATAAATCGATCATCGCCTAAAGTCTGGATTACAAATAGTTCCTCAAGTAAACTCTCGCAATTTTTCATTCTTATCGCTGATAACTCTGTTGCTCGACTATTGATTACAATAAAATCAGCAAACCTTCCAATATCGAAACTACCAATTTCATGATTGAGACCTAATGCACATGCATTACCAAGGGAACCCCAATAAAATGCCTCTAGTGGACTAAGACTATTTTCTCGCAACTGTTGAATTTTGTATGCCTCAGCGAGAGTCTGCAGCATAGAATGTGATGTTCCACCACCAGTATCTGTCGCAACAGCGGTTCTTACACCCCTTTTCTTTAAATCAACTAAATCGAACAGACCGCTACCCAAAAATAAATTGGAGGTTGGGCAGTGTACAGCAACAGCTTGCAACTCGCACATTTGATCCTTCTCATAACCATCCAAATGAATAGCATGGCCAAGGAGACTTTTAGAGCCAATGAGNCCGTGATGAATATATATATCAAGATAATTTTTTCGCTCTGGAAATAACGATAACGTNAGTNCAATCTCGTTTTTATTTTCTGATATGTGNGTNTGCANATAGCAGTCNTCAAATTCAGCTTTTAAGGCCCCAGCCAACTCCAATTGCTCAGGCGTAGAAGTTATAGCAAAGCGTGGCGAGATGGCATACCTGGCCCGTTTTTTCNTATGCCATTTNTCAATCAAAAGTTTAGTATCATCATAACTTGANTTAGGCGTNTCNAGAACTTCATTTGGTGCATTTCTATCCATCATTACCTTACCAGCAACGATACACATATCATATTTTTCAGCCTCCATGAATAGTGTTTCAGCAGACTCGCGATGAACCGAGCAAAACGACACAGTGCTCGTCGTTCCATTATTAATCAATGTCTTTAAAAATTGCTTTGCTATTTGTTTTGCAACCTTATAATCACCAAATTTTGCTTCTTCAGGAAAAGTATATTTTGCCAGCCATTCCATTAGCTGAGTCCCGTAACTCGCTATAACCTTCAGTTGTGGAAAATGGTTATGCGTATCAATGAACCCTGGAAAAATTATATTGGGGCGGTGATCAATAAAATCCAAAGTTGACCAATCTTCTGGTAAATTGTCAAAAGCTTTAACNCCGACGATCTTTTTGTTTTCAATTAAAAGNAATCCATCATCAANATAGACGTACGATTCTGAGTCAGAAATTGATGATGGCTCATACTTAAAACTAAGNATNCTTCCCCGAACTAAAGTTCTCATAAAACCACCAANTTTCGNGNTCTTTGATCGTCATTCGNATTTTTGTACATTTCTAGGCTTATTAAAATTTCAACGATTATAAATGAAGCGATAACATCGGGCCGCTTATCAAAAACTTTAGTCTTAGTTAGAGATCGTCCCAATGGTGTAAAAACATTTTCAAAGTTTAAAACCCCTTCTCTTTGAAGCCAATTTTTTAAAGCAGCTTTTTTAGTTTTTGATCCTATCATGCCAATGTAAGCTGCATCATCCCTAGAAAGTGCTTCCTTTACTAATAAAAAATCTAATGCGTGATCATGTGTTAAGATGACATAAGCAGTTCCAGACCCAGCATTTCTGATTTCAGCTTCTGGGAATGGCGTTATCTTACACTCGTCTGGTAATAAAAAATCCAGTGTACTAGCTGGNCTCGAGTCGATAATACTGACATCAAATGGAACAAATTTTATTTGTCTGAATAAGGCTTGGCCAACGTGCCCCGCTCCAAAGATAAGCACCCGATCTAAAGAGCGATTATATCGCTCTGCATCGTTCAAAAGCTGTTCNTTGCGGTCGCAACTTAGTTTTTCATAACTCAACTTTACTGTCCCACCACAACATTGGCCAAAAACCGGGCCTAAAATATACTCTTGTGAATGTTTTACAAATTTAATACTTCCAGTTAGCTGTCTCGCATTTTTTATTGCCTCATACTCTAAATAGCCGCCGCCAATAGTACCAAACGATCTCGTCTTGTTTACCAGCATCATAGTACCAGGATCTCTAGGCGCCGATCCCTCAGTCTGAATAACTCGAACCAAAACAACTTCAGCATCTGAGGCTAAAAACTCTTTCATTTTTAAAAAATAGTCACTCAAACGATTTTACCCTAGAATTTCTTAAACATTCTAATATTTTTTCTGGAGTTGCTGGAGAGTTTAACGTAGGTCGAACTTTTGCAATATTAGAATATGAAGTAGCCATTGAAAGTGCCTCGTGCACTGATATAGCCAGCATCAATGGTGGTTCGCCTACTGCTTTGGACCGCTTTATGGTTCTCTCCCTATTTTTTGACCAATCCACCAAATTAATATTAAAAATTCTCGGGCGGTCAGAAGCAAGCGGAATCTTATAGGTAGATGGAGCATGAGTCTTTAATTGACCATTTTCATTCCACCATAGCTCTTCATTTGTTAACCAACCCATTCCTTGAATGAATCCTCCCTCAATTTGTCCTAAATCGATGTGCGAATTAAGTGAGTCACCAACATCNTGTAAGATATCGACTCTATCTACAGAAGACTCACCAGTGAAACAATCAACCGTTACCTCCGCCACAGCCGCACCATATGAAAAATAGTAAAATGGTCTGCCCCGCCCATTGTCCCGATCCCAATGGATTTTTGGTGTTTTATAATATCCAGTTGCCGACAATTGCACTCGTTTTTCATACGCTCTCATTACTAATTCTTCAAATTTGATCTTACCTTTTTCAAAAAAAACATGCCCGTTTTTGAAGGAAATAGTCTTTTTATTTAATCCATAAATTTCACTAATTACAGCGGCAAGTCGTTTTTTCAAAGTATTCACAGCATCTAAAATTGCCATACCATTTAAATCTGAACCAGATGAGGCGGCCGTTGCTGAAGTATTGGGAACTTTAGTTGTATCAGTCGCACTTATTTTTATTTGAGTT
The DNA here is from genome assembly GCA_002705045.2 of Paracoccaceae bacterium. Classification (GTDB taxonomy): domain Bacteria; phylum Pseudomonadota; class Alphaproteobacteria; order Rhodobacterales; family Rhodobacteraceae; genus JAYZEV01. The sequence continues at coordinate 36,125 of PAHT02000032.1, forward strand.
AGCGGAATACCAAATTCTTCAGCGACAATACTTAGCATCTTAGTATGTAGCCCCTGACCCATTTCAATACCTCCGTGATTCAAAAAAATTGAACCATCCGTATAAATATGAACTAGAGCCCCTGCCTGATTATACCAAGTAGCTGTGAATGAAATACCAAATTTAACTGGAGTAAGAGCTATTCCTTTTTTAAAAAAATTATCAGACTCATTGAAGTTTATAATTTGCTTTCTTCTCTCCTGATAATCAGCCTTTTTTTCCAATTCTAAAATAATTTTTAATGCAATGTTATCTTCAATCTTTTGATGATATGGAGTAATACAATTATCATTTGTCCCGTAAAGATTAATTTTTCTAATTTGGAGCGGATCTTTTTGTAAATCAAATGCTACTTCCTGAATTATTCTTTCTCCAACCATCATTCCCTGCGGACCCCCAAAGCCTCTAAAAGCCGTATTAGAAACCGTATTTGTTTTTAATGGAAATGAACGCAAACGAACTGCTGGAAAAAAATAACAATTATCAACATGAAAAAGAGCCCGATCCGTTACTGGACCAGATAAATCAGAAGAATAGCCACATCTCGCACTTAATTCCGCATCCACAGCTAAAATTTTTCCAGTTTGGTCAAAACCGATATCATACCTGGCAATAAAATCGTGCCGCTTTCCGGTACAAATCATATCGTCGTCTCTATCCAGTCTTAGCTTTACTGGGCGACCGTTTCTTACTGCTGCTAAAGCAGAAATTACTGCAAATTGATTCGATTGGGTCTCTTTACCTCCAAAGCCCCCACCCATTCGCCGAACTTCTACCTTGACTGAGTTGCTACGAACACCTAACGCTTTAGCGACCATATGCTGCACTTCCGAAGGATGTTGCGTAGAGGAGAAAACCGTAACATCATCATCCTCACCCGGGATTGTCAAAGCGACCTGTCCCTCCAAATAAAAATGGTCTTGTCCACCAATTTCTATTTCACCTTTTATCCGCCGTGGTGCTTCATTGAGGGCTTTATTTAAATTCCCATTTTTAAGTTCCAACGAGGGTGCAACAAGTTCACGCTCTTTTGCTTCCGCTGCCCGTATATCAAGGATTGATCCAAGATCTTCATAAATAACTTTAGCTAATCGCGCAGCTTTGCGTGCAATCAACCTTGTTTCAGCAACAACAACGAAAATTGGTTGACCCCAAAAAAGAATTTTGTTTTCAGCAAGAATTGGTTCGTCATTTTTTCCTGTCGGACTAATATCATTAATTCCTGGTATACTATTTGCTGTAAAAACATCTACTACTCCTTTAACGAGGCGTACTTCACTAAGATCAAGTGAAGATATTAAGCCATGAGCACATTCTGAGAATCCAAGATAAGCATGAAGGCTTCCACCAGGGAGTAGAATATCATCCACGTATTGTGCAGAGCCAGTTACATGTTTTTCGGATGATTCGTGAGCCTGATGGAAATAAAATTCAATTTTATTATCTTTAATTTTTTTCTGACTCAAAACGCTTCCTTTAAACTTCATTTCTTAACTTTATTGACTGACCGGTGTGATATTCTATTTGACACTTTTCTATTAGATTTTTTGCGACTTGCATTCGATATTTTGAAGATGCTCTCATATCGCTTAATGGTTTAAAGTCCCTCTCTATCGCTAATTGAGCAAGCTTCACTATTGCGATATCAAAATTTTTACCATTCAAAATCTCTTCAACTTTTAAAGCACGCTTAGGTATTGGTGCCATACCACCAAATGCTACCCGCACATTAAAAAGTTTTCCTTCAAAAACTTCAAACGAAAAAACTGCCGCAACAGTGGAGATATCCTCATCTCTCCGCTTCGAAATTTTATAAACAAATAAATATAGATTCTCATTTAACGGTATATGAACTTTTTCTATAAATTCACCCTTTTTCAAGTCCTGAACCTTATACGAAAGAAAGAAATTCTCTAAAGCCATCTTTCGCCGAACACTTCCTTTACGAAGAACTATAGTAGCATTCAGCCCAATAAATAGTGGTGCAAGATCCCCAATTGGAGAACCGTTTCCTATATTACCCCCAATGGTTCCAACGTTTCTGATTTGCTCTCCAGCTATTCGAAAAAAATAATCGTCTATAATTGGAAAATATTTTGAAAGCACAGGTCTTGATTGTGAATAAGTAACACAAGAACCAAATTCTACAAATTCTTTAGATATCTTGATATTCTTCAACTCTCGGAGATTCCCAATAAAAATTATTGAGTCAATCAACAGCAAGTTTTTAGTAATCCATAGACCAACATCTGTCGCACCAGCAACAATAGTCGCATCCGGATACGTCAAAAACAGTTCTGAAAAAGTTTCAAGTGAATTTGGGACAAACAATTTAGAAGTATCATGTAAAACTATAGGTGATTGATCTAATTCTAAATCAATTAAATTATTTTTTATTCTTTCTTTTTCTAAAAGCAACTTATCAGCCCGAAGCACACCATACTCGTTGACACATTTTGCAGCGTCAAGAATGGGTCCATAGCCAGTGCATCTGCACAAATTACCCTGTAAAGATTGTTCTACATTTCTCGGAGTGGGCGGCGTTGATTTAAGCCAGGCGCCATAAAGAGACATAACAATTCCCGGCGTGCAAAAACCACATTGACTACCGTGGCAATTAACCATGGCTTTCTGGACTGGATTTAGATTTCCATTGAGTCCGCGTAAGCTTTCCACCGTAACGACATGAGAGGCATTAAGTGACGGTATTAGACATATGCATGCATTAACCGTTTGATACTCTATTTCAGTTGAATCCATACGACCAACTAAGACTGTGCAAGCACCACAATCACCCTCGCCGCAACCTTCTTTTGTTCCGGTGAGAGAACGTTCAAGCCGCAGAAAGTCAAGGAGCGTATCTTGGGCACCAACCTTTTGTAACTCAATTAAATCGTCATTTAGATAAAATTTAATGGAATTAACAACTTTATTAGCCGAACTATTTTTATTATTTTGCAAAATACACACTTTTTAAATTTTGAAAAGGTTTCACAACTATGTAATTAAAGCAAAAATTTCCTATTAGTAGAATATTAAATTGCACTATACCTCTAATTCCTCAGAATCTAAAATTTTTTTTGCCGCACGAAAACACTCTAGAGCTTGAGGGACCCCACAGTAAATTCCTACAATATGAATTATCGCACGAATTTCATTTTTCGAAACACCATTATTTATAGCTCCTTTACAGTGTATCTCCCACTCATGCATTTTTCCCAAAGCCCCAAGCATAGCCAAATTCATCATTGACCTTTGCTTCGCAGGTATAGTATCGTCACCCCATCCAAACCCCCAGCACCAGCTCGTCATAGCTTCTTGAAACGGTCGAGTGAATTCATCTGCCGCTTCGAGGTTACGACTGACATACTCCTCACCAAGAGTATCCTTTCGCTTTTGCAAGCCAGTTTCAAACAAATCTTCCATTGTACTTAATCCTTTTAACATGTTTGGGTTTTTACTTTTTTTAAATGAAATTTAGCCTTAGCTTTTTTGGTTTGGTCGTATCAAACATTATAATTACACTTCATTAGAAACCAACGGTTGATCTTCGTCAATAAGAACATTATTTACGATATAATTATTATAAGTCGAAAAATTTTTAAAAGACGACAAGTATGAATGTAAAATGTAAAGGTATTATTTTTGATGTTGACGGAACCTTGGCTGAAACAGAAGAGCTCCACAGGGCTGCATTTAATTCGACATTTAAAAAAAATTTTATAGACTGGTTTTGGTCGCCAGAAATTTATCGAGAACTTCTAAACATTAGCGGTGGTAAAGAAAGACTAATGCATTATGAGCATTTGCAGTCAGGCGAAATAAAAACCAAAAATAAATACGTTTTAATGCGTCTTCATGCACAGAAAACAAAAGCCTACGCGCGATCTTTGTATAAGACAAAAATAAAAGCTAGACCTGGTGTAATAAAATTAATTGAGCAAGCGAAAGCAAAAAAAATAAAACTTGGAATTGCAACGGCTACAAGTTTAACAAATGTCGAATCGCTCGTCGAGAATATTTGGGGAACACCACTTTATGAAACTTTCGGTGCTGTAGCGACGAGTGACGAAGTATCCTTGAAAAAGCCATCTCCAGAAGTTTACAAATTAGTGTTGAAGAAACTTCGACTCGAACCAAAACATTGCATCGCAATCGAAGATAGTTTAATCGGATTACAATCAGCGGTTGACGCCGGACTAAAAACGATAATAACTCCGAGTTTCTATACAAAAAATGAGGACTTTTCTTCGGCTGACTTGGTTTTACCATCTCTAGTGGAAATCGACTTGTCAAAAACTAATTGCCAAGCTGCTATTAACTGATCAAAATGTTAGCCATCTTAAATTTAGAAATTAACCATATGTTTTAAGGACAAGAAATTTGATTAAAGCGAGCATTTCAACATTAGCTAAACGCATATCTTCAAGCACCACAGGCCAAAACATTTCAATTACAAATTATCCCATTGAAATATTAGCTGGATTAACTGTTGCTCTTGCGCTTGTGCCTGAAGCAGTAGCTTTTGCTTTCGTAGCTGGAGTACCGCCTCTGACAGGATTATATGCTGCCTTCATAGTTGGCTTGATAACAGCAACATTTGGTGGTCGCCCAGGAATGATAAGCGGAGCTACTGGCGCATTAGCGGTAGTAATGGTTAGCTTAGTAGCAAGTCACGGTATTGATTATTTGTTTGCCACTGTTGTAATCATGGGAATTCTTCAAGTATTGGCTGGGGTTTTCAAATTAGGGAAATTCATTAGAATGGTGCCTCACCCTGTAATGCTTGGTTTTGTAAATGGCTTAGCGATAGTAATTGGTTTGGCTCAACTGAAACAATTTCAAATTAAAAATGATTCCGGCGACCCAACTTGGATGTATGGATCAGAACTAATAATTACTCTAAGTCTCGTAGCATTCACCATGATAATTATATGGATTACTCCGAAGCTAATTAAAAGTTTTCCTGCACCTTTAGCTGCCATAGGACTTACCACTGCAATAGTAATTACATTTAATTTGCCAGTATTGCGAGTTGGAGACCTTGCAGATATTTCAGGAGGACTGCCATCTTTTTACCTGCCTCAGTTACCATTAAGTTGGTCCACTTTGGAGATAATTTTGCCATATTCAGTTATTCTCGCTGCGATTGGTCTCATCGAAAGCCTCCTAACTCTTAATCTAGTTGGCGATATTACTAATAAACGCGGCGGTGCATCTCAAGAGTGCGTGGCTCAGGGCACAGCAAACTTTGTTACTGGTTTTTTTGGTGGAATGGGCGGTTGCGCAATGATTGGACAGTCAATGATCAACGTGAAATCTGGTGGAAGAACAAGAGTTTCAGGAATTAGTTCTGCGATTTTCCTATTATGTTTCATATTATTTGCATCAACTCTTATTGAATTAATACCGTTAGCAGCTTTAATCGGAGTGATGTTTATGGTCGTGATTGGTACCTTTGCATGGAACTCAATAAACATGCTGTTCAAAGTTCCAAAGTCAGATGCCCTAGTCATCATACTGGTCACTGCGGTTACTGTAATGGAAGATTTAGCAGTCGCTGTAGTGGTAGGAGTCATAATCTCTGCTTTAGTATACGCGTGGACTACTGCAGCTCGGATTCAAGCTTTTACTCGGTCTTCAAGAACTGAACAGGGCGCTAAAGTATATGAAATAGAGGGGCCGTTATTCTTTGGGTCTTCCACAGCGTTCACTGAGTTGTTTAATCCGTTAGATGACCCTGAGACAATAATCATAGACTTTCAAAAATCTAGAGTCGTAGACCAGTCAGCGCTGCAAGCGATCGAAGATGTTGCTGCTAAGTACTTAAAAGCAAATAAGATCATTAAGTTACGGCACCTAAGTAAAGATTGTCACTCGTTGCTTGCAAGATCTGGCCAGCTAATCGTTGATAGCGACGACGACCCAGATTATGGTCTGGCCGTGGATTACAATATCAAAGTTGGCGCTTTCAAGTAATCAACCTTTACTTTAACCAGAGTATGTTTTTGACTACTAATATTTATCACTTAACAAGATCGAAACGATCCAATTCCATTACTTTAACCCAAGCCTTGCAAAACGCATCGACAAACGCTTGACCAGAATTATCGGTTGCAAATACCTCAGCAATTCCTCTCAGCTGCGAATTTGATCCAAAGATTAGATCAAAAGAACTAGCTTTCCATTTAACAGAGTCATCATTGTTTTCCCGTCCCTCAAAGACATGTTCTTCTGTTTGAGAGGGTGTCCAACTGGTATTGATGTCAAGGAGTTCAACAAAAAAATCATTTGTTAAATGACCGGGCCGGTTTGTAAAAACACCCAGCTGTGAGCCATTTGAATTTGAATTCAGAACTCTCAAACCTCCTAAAAGAACTGTCATTTCTGGGGCTGTTAAAGTTAACAATCGAGCACGTTCCACAAGCTGCTCGGGTAAGCTGCCTGTGTTTTTATGTTCAATATGATTTTTAAAACCACACGACAGAGGTTCTAAAACAGAAAAAGAGTCAATATCAGTCAATTCTTGCGACGCATCAGTTCTACCGGGCGTAAAGTTAACATGTGCCGTAAAACCTGCCAATCTCGCAGCTTCCTCTACGGCTGCACATCCACCTAAAACAATTAAATCAGCCAACGACACCTTCATCTGATTTGTCTGAGCTTTATTAAAATCTTGAGTTATTTTTTTCAATTTCTCAAGGACTATTGATAACTCAACTGGTTCATTCACAGCCCAGGATTTCTGAGGTTCCAATCTAATCCTAGCCCCATTCGCCCCTCCACGTTTATCCGTTCCCCTGAAAGTCGAGGCTGAGGCCCACGCAGTTTTAACTAGCTGCGGAATTGTTAGATCTGCCGAAAGAATTATGGTTTTAAGTTCTTTAATTTGTGACGATCCAATTACCTTGTGATCGACTTCAGGCACAGGATCTTGCCAAACTTGGGGCTCATCGGGCACTAACGCTCCAAGACCTCTAACAAAAGGTCCCAAATCTCGGTGTGTCAACTTAAACCAGGCCTTGGAGAAAGACTCTGCAAACTGATCTGGATTTTCGAAGAACCTTTTTGAAATGGGTCCATAGATCGGATCGAGTTTGAGTGCTAAATCAGTTGTGAACATAATTGGCGCGTGCCGCTTGTCTTTATCATGCGCATCTGGAACCAAATCCACAGCTTCAGCGTCTTTAGGAACCCACTGAATTGCTCCAGCTGGACTTTTAGTCTGTTCCCACTCATACCCAAACAAATTTTCAAAATAATTATTATCCCAAGCCACCGGATTCGCTGTCCAAGCACCCTCAAGCCCACTTGTAATCGTATCTGCCCCTTTTCCACTTCCGAAGGCATTCTGCCAACCAGTGCCTTGCGCTTCAATTGGCGCTCCTTCTGGTTCAGGACCGACATAAACATCTGGATCAGCTGCCCCATGACCTTTTCCAAAAGTATGGCCTCCCGCAATCAGCGCAACAGTTTCTTCATCATTCATCGCCATTCTGCCAAACGTTTCTCTAATATCAACTGCCGAGGCAAGAGGATCGGGATGGCCATTCGGACCTTCTGGGTTCACATAAATTAGTCCCATTTGAACAGCTCCAAGAGGTTTTTCAAGCTCCCGTACTCCAGTATATCTCTCGTCGGCAAGCCACTCGGATTCAGACCCCCAATAGATTTCCTCTTCAGGCTCCCACACATCTTCTCGACCGCCTGCAAACCCAAAAGTTTTAAACCCCATGGACTCCAACGCGCAATTTCCTGTCAAAATCATTAAATCAGCCCATGAAATCTTTTGCCCATATTTTTGTTTAATAGGCCACAGCAACCGGCGAGCTTTATCTAAATTACCATTGTCCGGCCAACTATTCAAAGGAGCAAATCGTAAAGTTCCTGCACCGGCTCCACCACGCCCATCACCGATTCGATAAGTCCCAGCACTATGCCAAGCCATGCGGATAAAAAATGGTCCATAGTGTCCATAATCTGCAGGCCACCATTCTTGAGAGTTTGTCATTAGCTCGAATAAATCTTTTTTAACAAGCTCTAGATCCAAACTTTCAAATTCTCTTGAATAATTAAAATCATCCGGTAGCGGATTGGCTGCCAAAGCATTCTGGTTCAATACCTTCAGATTTAATTGATTTGGCCACCAATGATGGTTAGCGAGCAGAGCGACGGCTATTTGATTCCCTGAATTCCCTACTACTGGACATTTAGATTCTTTGTTCACGGCTCCCCCTATCAAATATGTTCGTCTACTCTAATACTAATTGTTTGGAGCCAAGAGTAGCTCCCGCGGCTTACTGTTATCGTTTTAAAGTGACATTCTTTTAATTTTACTTGTTCCGGCTCTACAGCTCTCCTAGAATAATTTCGAAACGAGCTTTCGCCTTTTTCGATACTTTTTTACCTTTCAAAAACGCTTCCGTGTCGAATGAATCACCTACCGCTATCACAGCCACCATGCCATTTGCCATGTGAGGCGTGCATTTAACTCCATACAACCCTTCTGCAGTTACTACATAACTCACCGGCTTGTTGGTTTTTCCTTTAAACTTACCACCATCTGCCATCATTCCCTTCATCGACGCCGCCATATGTCCCTTGTCTGTTGGTAAAAACGTCACCGTGTCCCCAACATTGGCTCGGATCAGAGAAGGTTCAAACACCATTTTTTCTCCGTCGCTACCTTTGTTCAACATTTTAACCTCTATTTCTGCTGCACTGGCAAATGACGCCAATAAACTGAGCACCATAATGCCCACTCCCATAAAAATTTTGTTCATAATCCTATCTCCTGCTATTACACTACTATATTTAATTTCCCACACATGACATTTGGGTACAGCATTTAGCTATCTTCAAAACACGGTCAAAAAATAACCCATATTCACGCTCATCTATTATTGTAGTTCATTAAAATAATAATTCAACCAACTAATTCAGTGATTAGATCAACTTTTAGCCATATAAAAACGCTAACGCCGGTCTGAATCAAGATGTGTTAAAGGGTCACACTTGTACCTGAGGTCGTGCCTACTACATTCCCACTACATGAAGAATTTTACATAGTGGATTGGAGCAACAGATGGGTAAACACAAAACAGCCAAAGAGGATTTACAGCAATTTTTTACATTAGTGTTTGGCGAGAATGAGAGCATAGGCATGAAGGCTGAACAAATGCGATCTGGCATTTACAAGATTGGGGGATTGGCGGGCGTAGGTTTGGTGATCTTGGCTCTTTTACTCCTACGGTTTACCGGTTAGGCCACAACTCGAGATAATGCGCATTGACGCCATAACTGCCCCAACGATTGAACAAGGTAATCGATATCTAAATCTGTATGAAGGGGAGACGGCGTCAGTCTAAGTCTTTCAGTGCCTTTTGGCACTGTAGGATAATTGATCGGCTGAACATAAATTTTGTATTCATTAAGTAAAATATCGCTTATTTCTTTGCACTTGACAGGGTTTTTTATCATCACCGGAACGATNTGGCTACGGTTTTGCAAGTGAGGAATACCGGCTAAGTCAAGCTGCTGGCGAAGTTTAGTGACCTGCATCTGGTGACGNCTTCTTTCCATCTCACTGTGCTTGAGATGAATAACAGAAGCATGGGCTCCAGCTGCAGCCGCGGGAGGTAATGCTGTNGTAAAAATAAAACCACTAGCGAAGGATCTAACAAAATCGCAGATTGCTTTTGAAGCGGAAATATAACCACCGACCACCCCATAGGCCTTCCCAAGGGTTCCTTCAATTATGGTTATCCGATCAGCTACACCCTCTAGTTGAGAGATACCTCCACCATTTTGACCATAAAGTCCTACAGCATGAACTTCATCAAGATAGGTCATTGCACCATACTTTTCGGCAACATCACAAATCCTTGCTACTGGAGCGATATCACCATCCATAGAATAAACACTCTCAAAGGCAATAAGTTTAGGCACATTAGGATCTAATTTAGCTAATTTTGCTTCAAGATCGTNAACATCGTTATGTTTCCAAATAATTTTNTCAGCTCTTGAATGNCTGATNCCTTCAATCATTGAAGCATGATTAAGTTCATCCGAGAGTATCACACAATTCCTCAACCTTGCGCCAATNGTTGACAAGGCCGCCCAGTTGGANACATACCCAGAGGTGAATAGGAGTGCAGACTCTTTATTGTGTAAAGAAGCTAGTTCCTCCTCCAATATCACATGATAATGGTTTGTTCCTGATATATTCCGTGTACCGCCAGATCCTGCTCCACACTCGTTCAAAGCATTGTGCATTGCTTCGAGCACTTTACTATTTTGGCCCATACCTAAATAATCATTTGAACACCAAACGGTCACGTCCTCAAGTGCTTCTGAACCGTAGTTTCTTGCACGTGGAAATTGACCTTTTGATCTTTTAAGATCTGCGAATATTCGATAATTTCCTTCTTTCTTNAGTAGATCCAACTGTTTTTCAAAAAGGATATCGTGCATAATTCTTTCCCCCAAAACTAGCTGTATTCAGCTCATAAAGAATCTCTTACTGTAATATTATATTTACACTTTAAATTGTCAACAAATTTAGACAGCTTTGCTTTGAAAACGTTTCAATCTATTTCAACGACCCTTTAGAAGTTGGGCTAGATCTAGGAATCATCCAGCGCCAAAGTGCAGCATCTGGAAATGCNANNATCATAAAAAAATGTTCCAGAATAGCTAAACTTGTTAACGTCAACAAAAAAGAAAATCCTATCTTATTCCCACTTAGTTCAGGAGCTATCCAAAGCCCATTCAACCAGAAAGCACCCAATCCGCTAAGCATTATTANGGATAATGGAAAAAACCAACTTGGTCCAGATATTTTAAAATGGCTTGCAAGATGTATGACTCTGGCTGGCAAGAACTCTATGTTTATTTTGGGCACACCAAAAAAAAGATTAAGTTTTGCACTTAATCTTGCGACATAAAGTACAAAAAAAGTCAGTAAACCAAACATATTAGCTTCGCCAATACTAATAATGATCAAAATAAAAAAGACTATAGCTAAAGTTATTTCAGAATATGCAATTGCCATCCANGCNAATTTAAATCTTNTAAATCCGCTTACTCCAACAGGTTTATCTACACGATTTGGTCCAGTTATAACTCCGGATAAGAAAGCCAGCTCAAACCAACCCCAAATACATAAAGAAGATATAAAAGCCAAATACACTGCGTTTACTGAAACATCAGTCAAACTGGAGAGAAATCCATAGAATCCATAAATCAGGACAGGTAGCAATCCCAACGTAACAAAATTAAGATAAACAGCCCCTCTACTGTCTGCCCAGTTCACTAAAAATAATATTGATCCCGTGAGAAACCACCACAAAAAGCACACAAATAAAATTGCAATCCAAGGACTTTCCAAAAATTTATCTTTCAATAAGTTGGTTGCAAACACGANTTATCAGGAACNATATTTTTCTTTACNGGAATTANATAAAGAGANACNAANGCTAATCCAGCTGCAACGCCGAAATAAGGGCGTTTCAAACTACCAATCAATCCGCCCTGCTGCTTAGCCTCGTCTAACCTTCCAAACGCCCTCCTCAGACGCTTGAGCCCTGCATCCCACTTCGGATTGTCTAAGTCAATCTCAATTGGAAAAACTTGTCGCGAGATTTCTGAGGTAATACGTAATACTTGTTTGTCATACCAATCTATATCTACNCCCAATGCATCGTGGAATGCGGGTCGCGCATGATCCCGTACGACCATTGTTCCATANATTGCAACTAANAAAAATCTAATCCACCATATATTTCTTCCTGAAGTCAACTTTGGATCAGTCTTCATAAGGAGCGCAAATGCTTCTCCATGCCGAAANTCGTCGTTACACCACTTCTCAAACCATTTGAATATTGGATGAAACCTTGACTNAGGATTTTTCTCCAAATGCCTNAAGATNGTGATATATCGTGCATAACCAATTTTTTCTGACAGATACGTTGCGTAGAAAATAAATTTCGGTTTAAAAAATGTATATTTCTTGGTTCGAGTTAAAAAACCAAGATTTACATCCATACCTATCTCTCTGAGAGCGTCATTGATAAAACCGGCATGCCTAGCTTCATCCCGAGACATTAACCCAAAAAGCTCACAAATATCCGGGTTTTTACCTCGTCTTTTCATTTCTTTGTAGAGTACGCAACCGGAAAATTCTGCTGTCAGTGAACTAACTAAAAAATCAATTAACTCTTTTCTCAATTCTGGTTCTAGAGCTTCAAAGTCAATCTCCTCCCAATCTTTTGTTTTCTTGAAGTGTTTTTTATTCGGATCAGACTTCAACTCAGCGATAAGATTGTCCCAATCCGACCTTACAGCCTCCACACTTACTCGATCTAGTTCATCAAAATCCGTTGTATAAAATCTTGGCGCCAATAATGTCGTTTCATGTGCCATTTTGGTAGTTTCATTTACAGGATTTCGTTCGGGTGAGCTTTTTATTCTGGTATTAACATTCATAGTTTTGCCTCCTCAGAAAATGAAAACTCACAGATCTCCATGAATTCAAAACTTCCAACCAACCGCGTCCAGAGTCTCTCAATAAGGTAGGCTCTTCGTATTGTGGCGGTCCGCTCCTCAATCAAAATCTCTCCATATGAAGCCAAGATTGGTTCCCCGTGTACTAAAACCTCATCTCCAGGATGCACAATAGCTCCATTATTAAAACGAACGTGCGCATGCAAGCTTTCGAATGTATGAGATACCTCGACCGTACATGGCGCTACCTCTGTAATGCGACTAAACAATTTCATCCCCCACCCCTTAAATTAATTATCAAATAGTAAACTAAAAACCTCCAAGTTCTTTGCACCAAAACTGTTGACTTGGATCTCTAGACCCGTCCAATCGTCAACAACGGCAATACGGTCATTTTTATACTGAACGATCCTCAAAACATTATCTCCTAAAATTCTTTTTTTTATTCTTTCACGTTTTACCGCGTTAAATACCACCCCTAGGAAACCATTGGTGCCATCAGAGGATTCTGCAAGCACTTTACCATACTTATCAAGCACCACGACGTCAAATCGATTTCGTTCGACAAAAGTCACTACCATTTCTTGCGAGACTTGAGCCTTTGGTGGAACTCCAACTAGTGGATAGTCTAATAATCGAAACGTAAATACTGCAATTAAGACGATAATTAGCAGAAGTCCTAAGCCTTGCACAAATCTTTTAGGCATTATCTCTATTTGCTTAGTTTTAGGCAAAATCATGCTGCCGCTCCCGAATTTAACGATTCACCATTTTTCTCGCGCTCAACCCGATGGTATTCCGCTAATTCACCACAAATTTTCCCAATCTCTTCAATGCTTAAGATACTCCTAAACGCAGGAACTGGCTGAAGCAGCGACCCACTCCTTACGCTTGGCCAACAGGATAAATACGGGATTCGTTTTTTGGATTGAGCTTTAAAACTCAAATTACCGCTTCCATTGGCTAACCGTTGTAAATCAATTGAAACAACGTTCTTAAACGGTACATTTAAAAGAAACACGAGCGCTATTCCTGTTCTTATTACCACTCTCTTTTCTGTAATAACATAGCAAGTATGTCGGGCAGCTAGATAAGCTAAAAAAAATAAAATAATACCAGCAAAGATCCCTGACATTATGTAAGGAAGATATTGAACGGTGAAAGCTCCAAACCTAAACGGCGAATTTGTTTGGCTCACTGCATATAAAGCGCTTAAAATTAAATAAACAGCAAGATACTTCACACCAAAGGCGTGGTAGCCTAATGATTTCCAATTTGGTCTTCCACACCAACGTATCATTTCTCCGACAGGAATTGCCTTCCTGACTTCGTCAGGAAGGCAATTTGAGTTGATATCAACCATATTAGAAGGGTGAACTCAAACGATCATATGACGCATACAAATTTCCACCACCAATGAACGCAGAAATTTTTTCTTCCTCAAGCATAGTAACTTGCTTACCTGATTTCGTTTTGGGTACACTAGGAAAATGCTTACCGTATAATGAGTTAACATCAACAGAATTTCTGTTAATTTTAGCTAAAGGAATAGGCACTAAACAGCTTTTCTTATCCAAAAGCTCCACTTCAAGATATCTGACTAATTGTTCAGGTACATCGACCCACAAATCCACAACTGTTCCCACAACTTTATTATCTGCCGACACTACCTTCATTCCACGAGGATCTATTCCTGCTGAGACCTCAAAGCCTTTTACGGCTTTCATTGGTTGCAATTTTGGTTTGCCATGACCGTCTAACTCCGGAAGATCTCTTCGATCAGCCCAAGCCGCTGCACCTACACCGTCTAGCATAGGATCACCTGTCGGTAAAAGCGGAGCTCCATTAGCAACATTGTTCTGTTCTAAAGCTAGCTTTCGTTTATCACGATCATGATCCGGCACTACGGCGTCGCCTCTACCATGAGGTAGTTTGAATATTTTTGATTCTTGAGGGTTCGACGGCATACCTTGATTTGAGCTAATTTCACCTGACTCAGTCTCCAGAGGGAATCCCTCCCTATTGTTTTCACGTTGAAGGTAGATAACTAACCCTACAAAGAAAGCCCAGAAAAGATAAAGCGACAATTGCGCTAAGTCAAAATCTGCAAAAAATGGTTCCATTACTATTCCTCCTATATTTTAGAACTTAAATTGGCAATTCTGAGAGTCCAAAACTACCATTTTTACTTTTAATGGATCGATTGATCCGGTCGATTTGTTGCGCAAGTGGGCCTAGCACAGCAAGGGTAATAAAAATAAATAAAATTTCAAGATGATAAACAAAGATATAGCCTATAGCCGGGCTAACCAAGCCAACTCCAAGATTTCCATCCATAGCTAACTTACCAATAGTATCTTTTAAAACAGCACCGAGGGCTACACCAACACCGGCGGAGGTTGCTTGAGCTGCTCCCCAAGAGCCCAACGCTAATCCTCTTCCAACAATATCTTCTGTTGGCAAACACATTGCCATGGTCAATGTTGATACAGCGAATAAACCTGAACCAAAGCCTATGAAGCACGCACCACAAAAATATAGTGAAGGTACGTTAATCGGATGAGAAAAGATAATTTGTAAAAAACCAATCAACCCGACTATCAAAGCTAAAGCAGAGAAATTTGCCGGGTTTATTTGTTTTCGAAAGCCTTTGGCGGCTAAGGCTAAACCTAAAACAGCACCAAGAACCCAAACTGCTGTTAATACTGTAGTTGCTGATACACTGAGTTTTAATAT
The DNA here is from genome assembly GCA_002705045.2 of Paracoccaceae bacterium. GTDB lineage: Bacteria > Pseudomonadota > Alphaproteobacteria > Rhodobacterales > Rhodobacteraceae > JAYZEV01. The sequence continues at coordinate 51,404 of PAHT02000032.1, forward strand.
TTCACCTCCATAAGGCTCCAGCAGTATATCCTGCATAGAAAAAGCTAACGTGCCTAACACTACAACCAACAACAAATGTCCTGCATAGCCTCTGCTAATGAATGTCCTCCAAGCCTTCAAAAACTTAGGTCGCGGCGCTTCAATCTCCGCTTTGGTATTGGGAGAAACATTTTCTTGCCGCCACATAGCTGTTAAATTTAGAAGTAAAGTTATGACTGCTGCGCCCTGAATAACCTGAATTAATCTAAATTGAGAAAAATTTATAAGTAGAGCTCCAACCACAATCGCTGATACACCCATTCCAAGCAAAAACATTAAATATAGAAGTGCAACAACTCTTGGTCGAGTAGTCTCGGTTGCCCTATCTGCTGCGAGTGCGAGACCTGCAGTTTGCGTCATATGTAAACCGAAACCAGTCATTAAAAAAGCCAGTGCAACCAAAACCTCACCAGCCCACGTCGGGCCAACTGTTTGATCGCCAGAAAGAACTATCATTGAAAAAGGCATTATTGCCAAGCCACCAAACTGCCAAAGTGTTCCAAACCAAATATATGGCAGTCTTTTCCATCCAATGGAAGATTTATGATTGTCAGACCTAAATCCGAGAAGCGCTCTGAGAGGAGCAATGAGAACTGGTAAAGCTACCATCACAGCTACTAGCGAAGCTTGCACTCCAAGTTCAACTATCATTACTCTGTTCAAAGTACCTAGCAACATTACCGTTGCCATTCCAGCGGAGACTTGAAAAAGTGACAGCCTAAGCAATTGTGTCAACGGAAGCTCATGCGAAGCCGCATCGGAAAAAGGAAGGAACTTTTTACCAATACTTGCCATTTGTCTTTTTGTCAAAATAATCATAATTTTATAATCAAAGCCTCTGAAATATAAAAGCTAACCTTAATCCGTTTTAAAACTTTCGCTTCAGCATCTTTTAAATTGCTTGTAATTTTTAGGTGGGAATTTAACGATTTACAACTGACAGGTGCTATCCGCGGCGACCTATCTGATTTTGGAAGGATCTTTCCAAGAGCTAATAAACCTGATAGGAAAATTGTTTTTGGTGCAATAGTAAATATGATTGCGTTAGTTGTTTTTTCAGCTAATTGACTAAGAGCAACTGTTATATCCTCTACCCCATAATGAATTAGACTATCCATAGCTACAACGTAATCAAACCTTCCATAGCCGTCCAAAAGCATATCCCCAGATTGAAACTGCACTTTCTGTAATAAATCGGAGGGCTTTCTGTCATTTGCAACATCAATAAGGTTTTTCGAAATATCAATTCCTAGAACATTCGCTCCTCTTTTTGCAAGTTCTATGGACATCTGTCCAGTCCCACAGCCAGCATCAAGAATTCTAATTCCGTTAAGATTTGAAGGTAACGACGAAAGCAACACATCTCGCATTATATCACGTCCTAATCTTACTCTGGACCTAATTCCAGAGACAGGCAAATCACTAGTTAAAACTTCCCAAGTCTTAGAAGCCGTCTTATCGAAATAAGTCTCTATACGATCACGTGTTTTAGCGTAGCTTTCGTTCATCAATCAAAGCCTAAAAGTTCAAAAATGTCTCTATCTTCCATTGTTTTTGGCGCGAGCCCCTCAGTTCCATTCCATAATAGATCTGCCAATCTAATATACTCTTTCTGGACAGCTACGATATCCTCATCTTCTCCCATTTCAAATAACGTTTTCTTCTTCAATCTCGAACGCCGAATTGCATCTAAATCAGGTAAATGCGCAACCCGACTGAAGCCTACTTCCTTACAATAGCGGTCTACTTCATTCGTGTCTTTTGACCGATTAGCAACACATCCAGCCAAACGTACGTTATAATTCTTTGATTTGGCATGCACTGCGGCTATAATTCTATTCATCGCGTAAATTGAATCAAAATCATTGGCAGTGACGATCAGTGCACGATCCGCATGCTGAAGAGGCGCTGCAAAACCTCCGCAAACAACATCTCCGAGAACATCAAAGATAACTACATCCGTATCCTCAAGCATGTGATGCTGTTTCAAAAGTTTCACTGTCTGCCCAACCACGTAACCTCCACAACCTGTTCCAGCAGGAGGGCCACCCGCTTCAACGCACTTCACCCCATTAAAACCCTCATAAACAAAATCTTCAGGCCTTAACTCCTCAGCATGAAAGTCAACATCTTTTAAAGTATCAATGACCGTTGGAACTAACCTGCCAGTCAAAGTAAATGTGCTATCATGTTTCGGATCACACCCAATTTGTAATACCCTTCTACCCAGTTTTGAAAAAGCTGCCGACAAATTTGAAGAAGTCGTCGATTTACCGATGCCGCCTTTTCCATAGACCGCAAAAACTTTGGCGCCGTCAATCTTTATACTCTGGTCCATTTTTACCTGAGTTGAACCTTCTCCATCTTCCCCTTTTAATACAGGAGGACTTCCTTTAACATCTAATGGGCTCATTTGTTTTCCTCTCTAAAAAAAATCTCTACTCTGCTGCTATGCTTATTCCTTCACACTTGTCCTCTAACTCCATTGCACTTTCTTTTAAGGCATTAAGGGTATCCGGGTCAGGCGCCCAATAGTCACGTTCACTTGCTTCTATAAGCCTATTCGCCATTCTCAAGCTAGCATTCGGATTCATATCAGCAATTCTCCGTCGCATTTTATCATCAAGTACAAAAGTTTCACTCAATCGTTGATAAACCCACGGGTCAACCTGGCCGGTTGTTGCCGACCAACCTACCGTGTTAGTCACATGAGCTTCGATTTGCCTAACACCCTCAGCACCATGATTAAGCAGACCTTCGTAAAACTTGGGATTTAACGAGCGAGAACGCGTTTCTAGTGCAACCTGATCAGACAATGTCCGTACTTTACCCTCGCCCCGCGTCTGGTCTCCGATATAAACAGCAACGTCTTCACCCTTGGCCCTTTTCACTGCCCGGGAAATACCTCCAAGAGTATCAAAATAGTGATCTACTGAAGTTACACCTAATTCAACACTCTCTAAATTTTGATAAGCTAAATCGACATCTTTAAGGGCTGTTTGAAGAAGAATAGAATTTTGTGAAGCTTTTCCATTTACGCCGTAAGCAAAGCTTTTTCGTGACTCATAGGCATCTGCAAGCTCATCTTCACTATCAAAAGCCGAGCTGTCAACCAGCTGATTCACATTTGATCCATAAGTGCCCTCCGCGTTGGAGAAAACTCTCAATGCAGCCGTTTCTAAGTCAACCCCCATATCTCTTGAATATTGAAGCGCATGAGCTCGGACAAAATTCATTTCGACCGGCTCCTTAGCCTGAGCAGCTTTTAAAGCAGCTTCTGCTAATAATCTTGTTTGCAGAGGGAGTAAGTCTCGAAAAATTCCAGAGAGAGTTATTACCACATCTATTCTTGGCCTACCCAATTCCTCAAGTGGAATAAGGTCAGCCCCAGCAAGACGACCAAAACTATCAAATCTTGGTTTTGCACCGAGAAGAGCTAAAGCCTGTCCAATAGGAACTCCATCAGATTTTATATTGTCTGACCCCCAAAGCACCAAGGCCACTGAACGAGGCAGTCTTTCGTGTGTATCCAGCAAAAGCTTTGCTTGTTTGACACCTTCCCGACAGGAGAATTCAGTGGGCATTCTGAAAGGGTCAAAGGCATGAATATTCCTTCCAGAAGGTAAAACTTCTGTGGATCTAATAAGATCTCCTCCAGCGACTGGCGGTGTAAATCCGCCATCTAGAGCGTGCAACAATGCAGGAATCTCGTAGTCCTTCTTCAATATTTCCTCAACCCTACATTTTGTTTTTTCGTCACAATTTGTCAATAATCGTAAATATTCCTCTCGAGCACCCGCCGACATTGGACTTCCCAAAACATGGAGCCCTTCAGGAATCAAAGCTTCCTCAGTTTCGAGCAGCTGTAGCCACAGTTTTTCTGGATTTGTTCCATCAAGATCAACAGTCTTAGCCTGCTCTAATATCAAAATTTCAAGATCAGTTCTTTCCGGGCTATCATTACTAGACTTTCTCCATCTATCTAAGCTATCTTTTAGCTCCGCAAGCCCCTTGTAGAGACCAGAAGATGCTAAGGGCGGTGTTAAATGCGTTATAATTACAGCATTACTTCGGCGCTTTGCTAAGCTAGCTTCAGAGGGATTATTTGACGCATATAGGTATATATTTGGCATCTCTCCGATTAGTCTGTCCGGCCAATCATCAGAACTCATTCCAGTCTGCTTTCCTGGCATGAACTCTAAAGCACCATGCATACCGAAATGCAACAAAACGTCCGCGTTAAAAGTGTCTTCAAGCCAACCATAGAAAGCTGAAAAGGCGTGTGTCGGAGCAAAACCTCGTTCAAACAACAAACGCATCGGATCACCTTCGTATCCAAAGCCCGGCTGTAACCCAACAAAAACATTTCCAAACTTCTTACCTAGAATAAAAACTGATTTTCCATCAGACTGAACTTTTCCAGGAGCAGGCCCCCACTGACTTTCTATTTCATCCAACCAGGCGGTGTGTTTAACAATATGATCAGCACTTACAAACTCGGCCACGTTCGCTTCCTGACCATATGTATCTGAATTGCCATTTAAAACTGACTCACGCAACTCTTCCACAGATACTGGAGGATTCACCGAGTAACCTCGTTTCTTGAGCGCCAACAAAGTATTAAATAGAGATTCAAAGACGTTTATATATGCTGCTGTTCCAGCAGCACCGGCATTAGGTGGAAAACCAAAAATTACTATTCCAACTTTTCGTTCAGAACACTTCTTTCGTTTCAAGATACACAACTTTTTGGTCCTTTTAGCCAATTTGTCGATGCGCTCAGTGCAAGGAACCATCTGGCGGTTATTGAGATTTTGGATACCGACTGATCGATGATTACCAATTTGTTCATTGCCCCCCAACCTTCCAGCAAACACGGTTGGATTGGTAGCCCCATCTAGTTCAGGAAGTGCAACTAACATAGTGCTTTCTATTGGACCAAGACCCTGCTCTGAGTCCTTCCACTGCTTGATTGTTTGGAATTCAAGAGGGTGAGCAGCCAAATATGGCACATCTAGCTCCTTCAGCACCTTAATAGCGGCCTCAGAGTCATTATAAGCGGGACCACCCACCAATGAAAATCCAGTTAGCGACACTAATGCATCAATTTGAATGCGACCTTCAACCGCGAAGAACATTTCAATCGCCGGCCGGCCATCAAGCCCTCCAGCAAAAGCAGGAATTACTTCCAGTCCTTCACTCTCGAATTTTTTAATAACAGCGTCATAATGAGCAGTATCAGAACTCAAAACATATGACCGCATCAGTAACAATCCTACCCGAGCCAACGGCTTTTTTATTTTTGGTAACCGGTTAAGGTCTGTAAATATTTTGTTTTTCGTATCAGGGTGATATAGACCTACCTCAGGGTATTCCAAAGGAAGTGGGGCATCGCCTCCTCGCCATTTTTTTATGCTCGAGTAACGCGACAATAAAAAACGTATCATTGCTTCAATGTTATCGTCAGATCCACCTAGCCAGTATTGCATAAGCATAAACCAAGCACGTAAATCTTGAGCTTTTCCGGGTACAAATTTTAATATTTTTGGCAGCCTTTTGAGCATCCTCATGCGTTTTTCACCAGAGTCAGATGAAGGGTTGTTACCTCCTTTAATTTTTTTCAACAACTTCATTGCACCAGATTGCGGCGCCGACATATCTAAATTGCCCATTTTAGTTAGTTTGACAATTTGCCCATCTGAGATAACTCCGCCCATTGCATCACAATGATCTCGGCGCGCTATTAATGTTGGCAAAATTGCCTGCACATGTTCTTCTAAAAACAACAAATTAACAATAATTATATCACCAGTTTCAACCGCTTTTTTTGCTAAACTTAACGATTCTGGTGACTCTCCCCATTCAGCGGCAGCATGAACCTCAACACTTAATTCAGGAAATTCTTTTATCAATCTAGAAGCCGCTCGATCGCAAGGACCTGCTGCATGGGAGTCTAGTGTAATTATCACTATTCGATAACCAAGCGGCTTTCCTATAATATTTCTATCAATTAGCATAATGAGCTTTTGCCTCATAAAGTGTGTCAACAGATATCTCTTTAACGCCTTTAGAAGCCGCATAAGTTTCAGTATTTCTTCTCGCTTTACCTCTAACAAAGAATGGTATTTTCTTGAGCTCTTTTTCAGCATCCAGAAGCCATTTACTAGGTGCATCACTTTGAATAACTGGTTCCACACCTAAAATTGGATCCTCAACTTGCTTGATAGCATTTGAATTCTGAGGCACAGTATGTCCTCCATGATGACTTGGTCCAGCTTCATCATTAAATTCAAAATCATCCCTAAACATATGAAGAAGGTGCTCCTCTAAACCCATAACCAATGGATGAACCCAAGTATCAAATATTACATTAGCACCTTCCCACCCTACTTGGGGGGAATACCGAGCAGGATTATCCTGAACGTGAAAAGGGGCTGAAATAACTGCACATGGTATTCCTAACCGCTTGCCTATATGACGCTCCATCTGTGTACCAAGTATCATCTCAGGCTGCAGTAACTCAATCGCCGCTTCTACCTCTAAATAGTCATCGGTTATTAATGGATCTACTCCATATTCCTTCGCAAGTGCCCTAATTTGACGAGCATATTCTCGATTGAAGCAGCCAACACCAACAACCTCAAAACCCATTTCGTCACGGGCAATCCGAGCGGAAGATTTCACGTGAGTACCATCTCCAAAAATAAAAACTCGTTTACCAGTAAAATAGGTTGAGTCAACCGACTTAGACCACCAATCAAACCGAAGCCGCGAAAGATCCATGAAAGGGTCACCGCGTCCAATTAAATTGGATACTTCGTGAATAAAATCTTTAGTAGCACCAACGCCAATAGGAACAACCGTTGTATATTTTTGATCAAATTCTTTTTCTAGCCATCGACATGCCGCTTCGCCAGTCTCAGGATAGAGCAACACATTAAAATGTGCCGCACCAATATTTTTAATGTCATTGACTGAGGCTCCTAAAGGAGCCGTGATGTTTACATCGACTCCCATATCAGACAAAATTGCCGTCAATTCTACAATATCATCTCGATGCCTAAAACCGAGCGCCGTTGGTCCTATGATATTACATGTTACACGCTCAGTTTTATCAATCGGTTTCGCTAAAGTCCTAACAATTTGAAAGAATGTTTCATCAGCACCAAAATTCTCTTTTCTTTGGTAAGACGGAAGTTCCACTGGAATAATTGGTACTGGCAACCCCATCCTTTCAGCCAACCCCCCAGGATCGTCTTGAATTAATTCAGCGGTGCAGGAGGCTCCAACAATCATTGCACCAGGCTCAAATCTTTCATAGGCTTGTCCACAAGCTTCCTGAAAAAGATCAGATGTGTCAGCCCCAAGATCTCTTGCTTGAAAAGTAGTGTAAGTAACGGGAGGTCGAGCACTTCTTCGGTCAATCATTGTAAACAATAAATCAGCATATGTATCCCCTTGAGGGGCGTGGAGTACGAAATGAAGATCCTTCATCGCTGTTGCAACTCTCATAGCCCCGACGTGGGGTGGTCCTTCATATGTCCACACCGCTAATTTCATAACCGAAGGACCTCTCGCCGCTTTATCGGCCGCGAAAACAAAGCTGCCAGATCCCCAGCTTGCTCATAACCGTGAACAGGGGTAAAAACTAGCTCAATAGCCCACTTCGTTGAAAGCCCCTCTCCCTCCAGAGGGTTTGCTAAACCAAGTCCACAAACCGTAATATCTGGTTTCGCCTTTCGGCATCGCTCTAACTGCAAGTCAACGTCTTGTCCCTCCGATATTGTTGGCCCTTTTGGAAGAAGGGCAAGGTCTGGACCAACGATTGATTTGTGCACGTATGGTGCGCCAACTTCAATTGCCGTCATTCCACACTCATTGACTAAAAATCTGGCAAGCGGTATTTCCAATTGGGAGTCCGGGAAAAAGAAAACTGACTTACCAGTTAATTTTTTTGCTGCAGCTTCAACAGCCTTCTTGGCTCTAGCCCTCGGAGCACTTATAACTTCATTGAAATCATTTTCATCGACATTAAAATCATTTGCGATGGCTCGCAACCAGCCCGTAGTACCCTCCTCACCAAAAGGAAATGGCGCTGAAATTCTTCGTAATCCAGCTCCTTCTAAAGCTTCCGCGGTCTCACCTAAAAACGGCTGAACTAAAGCGAAGCGGGTATTTTTTCCAACACGGGGAATCTTATCTTTTTGGGTGGCTGGCAAAGTTTTAATTTTTTCTATTCCAAGTTCTGTAAGAATATTTATAAACTGATCCTCCACTACATCGGGTAATGCACCAACTAGAAGCAGCTGTTTCTCATCAGTTGCACTTAAGACTGGAACCATCGACGCTAAACACGCATCCTCACCTTGGGTAAAAGTCGTTTCTATCCCAGAGCCAGTGTAGTTCAATACTCGAACTTTTGGAGTATATAACTTTGTTAGCCGCTCAGCTGCGCGAGATAGATCAAGTTTTATAACCTCCGACGGACAGGAACCAACCAAAAAAAGCTGCTTGATATCAGATCTCCTAGCCAGTAATTTTTTAACTTCTCGGTCCAGCTCATCGTGTGCATCAGCCATTCCCGCTAAATCTTTTTCCTCAAGAATTGCAGTTCCAAATCTAGGCTCTGCAAAAATCATAACTCCCGCGGCTGACTGCAGTAAATGAGCACAGGTTCTTGAACCAACCACCAAGAAAAATGCATCTTGCATCTTACGATGAAGCCAAATAATACTCGTGAGGCCACAGAAAACCTCGCGCTGTCCGCGCTCCTTGAGAATAGGTGTATCAGAGCAACCACCTGAAAATTCAATTTTCGCAAGCTCGTTCACGCTACCACCTCACCGTCATGTTTTTTAAATGAAGTTGAAGCTACTCTTGCAGCACGTAACTTAAGCAAAAATTGCATCGCATTTACCAGATAAAGAGCATAGGCGGCTAAAGCCAACCCCATTTTATTATGATCACTCANTAAATCTGCAAATAAAACAATAACATAAATCAAATGTAACGCTATTACAAAAAAACTTACAATATCTTCCCAAAAGAACGCGGGGGCTAGCAAATATTGACCAAAAACAACCTTCTCCCAAATTGCCCCAGTTACCATAATTACCAACAAAACTGCCGTCTTAATTACTACAGAATACGCAGCGATTTGATAACCNTCACCACTAAAGAAATAACGACAAATTAAGAACAGNGATATTATAAACACNAAGAATTGCAAGGGAGCCAAAAACCCCTGTACGAGCGTCCAAACAGTTGAATCCCTTAGCTCACGCTGCTTCCTTGTATACAACTGCGGCTGGGCACTTACATGAGCTCTACTACTTGGCATTTACGCTCCACTTATTTGTCCGTGATTCTAGACTACCCAAGGTTTCACAAGTGTCAATATAAATTTACACAATTGCAAACAATTTTTTTGCAATAAATTACAAACCATAATCCTTTAAATTATTATTATTACATGATATTTTTACTTTTTTTTGAGAAGTTCGAGATATTTTTTAAAAANCAANGCAATNCTNNTNCAACTGTATTAAATAATTTACAGATTTTTGTCATTTACCTTTGACAATCTAACTAAAATAACTCAATATATCATGAGATAATTGTCATTTTTTAATATAGTCAGNCATNAAAAACTTCGGATTTTTTGACAAGCAAGTAGGTATGCAAAATACAGATGAATAGAGATAACAATAATACTCTTAACATCTATAAAGATGAAAAGGCAGCTGTTCCTATTTCGGTAGTTAATAGGGCACTAGAGGAACTGACCAGTCGTGCAAGCGCAAGTGCGCAGAAACAGCAAAAGAGTAACCTCAATCGACTGTGTGANTCTCTGTCACAATTTAATGGCAAATATCAGGAAGTAATCCANTCAATGTTGGAATCAGGAATCTCAATGAGAGAAGTTTTTGAGGTGTACTTGCCGGATGCGGCAAGACAGTTGGGAAATTACTGGGTACAAAACACACTAAGNTTTGCAGAAGTTACACTTGCGACCTGTAGATTACAAACACTNGCTCGAAAATTGGAGTATAACTACATAGGGTCGATAAATTCAGGTACCTGTGGACCAGAAATAATGATTATTAATCCAATGGGAGAACAGCATACATTTGGAGCGCAAATGATATCANGGCAATTTCGAAGACTCGGCGCCTCTCCCTACTTATCAATCAATAATAGCTTAGCAGAAATAAAAAATATTATGATAAAACATAAATTCCAACTGGTTGGACTATCACTNTCAGATTATAAGCTGTGCAATGAACAAAACGAGGTCGGACGCATCATAGAGTTTGTAAAAAAGGCAAAAATACCAATAGTTGCTGGGGGGAGTTTAACACAAACACATAAAAAGAAACTTCAATCATTAAATTTAGATATGATAACTAATGATGCGATGACAGCACTGCGCCGCTTCAATATAAAATTATCTAAAAACTTAGTCACAAGTTAAATTAGAANATTAAAANGCTGGGGGGCAACAATTGGCTTAGTGCCACAATAGTCGTTTGGCAGATGGGTAAATGAGTGAATCAGATCAAAGTTTNAAGATAGGTAGCGATANAATAAAGGAACTCGTTTCAAACACCGCCGATATATCACTTTTGTTAAATAGATCTGGTGTTATAAAAAGAGTCTTTATCAACAGAGAATTTAAAATATCCTCAAATACAGAAACTTGGCTNAATAAAAATATTAANGATTTTTTAACACTTGAGAGTATTGAAAAAATAACAACTTTTTTGAGTAAGGCCTGGAGTAAGGAAAATTATACTCACCAGCCTATTGAATTAAATCATGTAGACGAAAAAAATTGGGAATTCCCNGTTGAATATTCCTATACAATTATCAATGAATCCTCAGTTCTAATTTCAGGAAGAGATCTGAAAAATATTGCTGAGATGCAGCAACAACTAATCAATGCCCAACTATCTCTAGAAAAGGAATATGAGAAATATAGGGGCTATGATACCAGGTTTCGTTTTATTTTAGAAACCTCAAACGAAAACATCGTTATTCTGGATGCGCANACTGGAAAAATAACAGANGCNAANGCCTCAGCCGTAAGGTTATTANGGTCGGATTTAATGCCTTTAACTGATACCGAATTTCACAAGATTTTTAAAAATCAAGAGAAGGAGTCCCTCCTAGCTGAATTAAAAAATAATAACGGACAAAAAATAATAGATTCCAACAAATATATCCTGAAGAAGGGAAATGTTGAGATATTGATTTTTCCAACACTGCTCCGAGCAAATAATGATATCCTCATAGTTTGTAAGCTAGAATCCGCGACATCAAAGTCCAATAATAGTCAAGACTTCGTCTCTGCACTTCAAACTCTTTACGACAAAAGTCCAGATGGAATGATTTTTACAGATCGAAATGGTTCAATTAATTACTCTAACGAAAGCTTCCTCTCAATTTGTGATATCGCAGACATCGGAGATATTCATTCTAAATCTCTCGGTGACTTTTTAGTTCGTGGCAGTATTGATCTCAGAGTNTTAATAGAGAANACAAAAGCCAAAGGGAAAATGCAGTTTTATTCAAGTAAAATAAAGACTAACTTTGGGAGACAAACCATAGTTGAGATCTCAGCAACAAGTCTAGGAGAACAAAATAATCCAGCCTTCGCTTTCGTAATCAAAGATGCATCACGAATTGACACTGACCGCAATGACTCAGATGCTGTCTCAGAAAAAGCACTCCAAAACGTGATGAAGCTTGTAGGCTCAGCACCTCTTAAAAGANNTAGTNGCAGANACAAGNGANGTNGTNGANCGNNTNTGNATNGAAACNGCNATNNAATTNACNGNNAATAANAGAGTTGCNGCAGCNGACATGCTNGGAGTATCCCGNCAAAGTCTNTATGTAAANCTNAGNAAATANGATNTNATGANCAAGGANNCNACATACTTATTAATTTANNNAAANAAATNATAAAAACTGCTTGCCTTATGTGTAAATGTAAATAAAAATTGACACATGCAGTCATTTCAAAAAATTCAGAATCATTCGTATCCAGGTGCCTTTGTGATACTTGAACTAATAAAACCTGTCACTTGGTTTCCACCCATGTGGGCGTTCTTGTGTGGAGCGGTATCAACAGGCTCAATNTCAATTNAGTAACTTACCANTTNTTNNNCTTGGTNTTTTTCTTGCNGGNCCNGTTGTTTGCGGTATGAGTCAAGCTGCAAACGATTGGTGCGATCGCCATGTAGACGCTATAAACGANCCGACGAGACCAATTCCTTCCGGTCGTATGCCCGAGCGTTGGGGTTTGGGAATCGCTGTCTTCATGTCACTTATCAGCCTTCTAATAGGTTGGTTCCTGGGTATTTGGGGTTTTATAGCAACAACCATCGCTGTATTTTGTGCTTGGGCCTACTCAGTGGAACCAATTCGGTTAAAAAAATCTGGTGTCTGGGGACCTTTTCTTGTTGGTATTTGTTACGAAGGGCTTCCTTGGTTTACTGGTGCTGCCATACTTTCTCTTGGGCTTCCAAATCCAGACACCATAATACTAGCATTTCTCTATGCACTNGGCGCATTTGGAATCATGACCTTGAACGATTTCAAGGCTACGAATGGAGATCGCGAAATGGGAATACGATCACTTCCCGTGGTAGCGGGTGAATATTTAGCTGTTAGAATAGCGTGCGCAGTGATAATTATCCCTCAAATAATTGTGATTATATGCCTGATTAATTGGANCCTCCNCTCCTTTTCGTCAATCGTAGCTTTTAGCGTAGTTTTGCAATTCCTCGCCATGCTGCGGCTTATAAAGGATCCAACAAAATTTGCTCCATGGTATAACGCCACTGGAGTTACATTATATATTTTAGGGATGATGATAAGTGCTGTAGCTATAAGCTCGAGGCTAGTATGAACAAGACACTTTCATGGTTTTCAATAATTCGATTAGGGTTTGTACAAATGGCTCTAGGATCAGTAATTGTGCTTACAACTTCAACATTGAACCGTTTGATGATTGTGGAGGGTGCACTCCCTGCCGTGATACCCGGACTATTAGTTTGTTTTCACTACGGAATACAAGTCACCAGACCTGCGTGGGGATTTTTTTCAGATATTGGGAAAACACGAACAAGATGGATTTTGATTGGTATGAGCACTTTATCCGCTGGGGGGATTTTGGCAACTTTAGGCACGATACTTATTCAATCAAATTTTCCGCTTGGCCTCATCCTGTCTATAATTGCCTACGGGTTCATCGGTTTAGGCGTAAGCGCTGCAGGAACATCGCTCCTAGCTTATCTCGCAGTCGCAACAAAACCAGATAGACGTGCTGCAGCCGCTTCATTGACTTGGCTCATGATGATTTTTGGAATAGCAGTCACAGCGGGAATTGTAGGCAAATTGATTGATCCTTTTTCAACTGCTCGAGTAATAATCGTAATCTCATCAGTTTGTATATTAGCAACTTTAGTAACAATACTTGCGGTCTATGGAGTAGAAAAAAAATATCCTTATCAAAACATAAGTTCACCCACAAAAACACTGAAATTAATTGATGGTCTAAAAGAGATTTGGCAAGAGCCAAAGGCAAGATTATTTACAATATTTGTGGCAGTTTCCATGACAGCGTACTTTATGCAAGAGTTAATATTAGAACCTTACGCGGGACTAGTGTTCGATCTTACACCGGGACAAACAACATCTCTTTCAGGTATTCAGAACGGAGGAGTGTTTTTTGGAATGCTAGCGGTTGGAATTACCGTTTCAGGTTTCAAAGTTGGATCATTAAAAACTTGGGTGTTCCTCGGTTGCTTTGGTTCGGCTCTGGCGTTAATTAGTATCGCACTTTTCGCTAACCATAATTTTGGGTTACCGATCGCACTACCTATTGCAATATTAGGATTTTGCAATGGTGCNTTCGCAGTTGGTGCCATTGGCTCNATGATGCAGCTTGCAGGCAANGGCAAATCAAATCGTGANGGTACACGTATGGGCCTTTGGGGAGCGTCTCAAGCAATTGCGGCCGGGTTTGGTGGACTATTAGGGACAATACTTGTCGATATATTAGGNCTTTACTTTTCAAATCCTGCAAATGCGTTTGGAATAGTNTTCTACCTCGAAGCAATACTTTTTATTTTGGCAGCGGCGATGAGCCTCAAAATAATAGAGTCTACNCAACANAAATCAATCAATCAACCACTAGGAGTNTTAGAGTAATGGATGCATATGAGGCAATCGTAATTGGCGGAGGGCCATCTGGAGCGACTGCTGCTAATGAACTGGCAAAAAAAGGTAAGAAAGTCGCTTTTATTGACAAAGCAGGTCGTATAAAACCNTGCGGCGGAGCAATTCCNCCTNGGTTAATTGTTGACTTTGATATNCCAGAGAGCCAAGTGGTAGCTAAAATTCGAACAGCNAGAATGATTTCACCAACTGCTCGAAAAGTAGATATGCCNATNGAAAATGGGTTTGTNGGAATGGTTGATAGAGAAAACTTCGATGAATTTCTGCGCCAGCGTGCATGTAAGGCTGGNGCTAAGGCTTACACAGGNACATTTCTNAAGATTGAGCGACTANGTAACAAAATTTTAGTNCATTATAGAGAGAAAAAGTCNGGAAAAGATAAAGTGTTAGAAACTCACGCTATTATTGCTGCTGACGGTGCTCGTTCAAACGTTGTACGTTCAGAAATGCCAGGTGGTCGCGAAATNCCTTATGTTATAGCGTATCATGAAATAATTAAAGCACCTAAACAAGAATCCTATGACCCAGATCGATGCGATGTAATTTATGATGGAAAAATTTCACCAGATTTTTACGGATGGATATTTCCGCACGGCAAAGTCGCAAGTGTAGGTATGGGTACAGGAGTAAATGGTATTGATCTCAAAGCCGCGACCTCAGAGCTTAGAAAATCAGCCGGCCTGTCCGAATGTGAAACCATTAGACGTGAGGGNGCACCAATTCCTTTGAGACCCTTGGACAAGTGGGATAATGGAAAGGATCTCGTACTTGCTGGGGACGCCGCTGGGGTTGTTGCTCCATCGTCAGGCGAAGGCATTTATTACGCGATGGTTGGGGGTCAAGAAGCTGCAAATGCAATAATCTCTTTTCTAGAAAACGAAGATCCAACAAAACTCAAACTAGCAAGAAAACAATTCATGGCNAATCATAANACAGTTTTTAAGGTATTGGGTGCAATGCAAAACGCCTATTATCGGTCTGACGATCGAAGGGAACGCTTCGTGAGCCTATGCAAGGATAAGGACGTCCAAAAATTAACTTTCGAGGCCTACATGAACAAAAAATTAATGCGAACTAAGTTTTTAGCACANGTNAAAATTATGCTCAAAAATCTGGCACATCTGACAGGAGTGATTAAAGCGACATCGTGACTAACATGATCCCGGCCTGGGAAAACGGTAATTTAACACCTATTGAAAAGCTTGAGGTGCACAAACGCGGGCTCAGGCACAAAGCAATTTCTGTGTTCATAATCTCAGGTTCAGAAACTCTAATCCAAAAGCGTGCATTGACAAAATATCATACACCAGGGTTATGGGCAAATGCTTGCTGTACCCATCCTTTTTGGAAAGAGAAACCAATTGATTGTGCTCAGCGCCGAATATCAGAAGAGCTTGGGATACACACAAAATTGAATTTGATTTATCGTGATCAAATTGAGTATCGGGCTGAAGTTGGAAATGGATTAATAGAGCACGAGTTAGTAGATATTTTCACATTAAATATTGGTCAGAAAAATGAAATTGAAATCCATTTGAATCTTTCAGAAGTAATAAAAACGCGTTGGGTTGAATTTGATATCCTCGTAGAGGAAATAGAGAAAAACGCTACGCTTTTTACTCCCTGGTTAAGAATTTATCTTAAAGACCATGCAGATCAAATCTTAAATAAATAGAAGTTAATTTACAATTTTGATTATACTATCACTTTGATTGTTCATTTGAAGAACTTCGGAAATGCATTTAAAAATAGAAAAACAATCCAGGCCAGCCTGAGTATACATATCATCTGGACTAGCCTGATCAATGAACTCATCCTTCAGCGTTAGCGTTCTAACCTTCAACCCACTATCAAGATTTCCAGTCTGAGCCAACCAATGCAAAACATGGGCTCCAAAACCACCTTTTGCGCCCTCCTCCACAGTTATCAAGGCCTCATGACTTTGAATTAATGTCTGAATTAATTCAGTATCAAGCGGTTTTGAAAATCGAGCATCNGCCACGGTAGGATTAACTCCTGTCTCCTTCAACATTTCGACAGCTTTCATNACATCATTTAAGTGCGTTCCAAAACTTAGTACCGCTACCTTCTCACCTCGCTGAATGAAGCGGCCCTTCCCAATAGAAATAGGAANTCCTCTCGATGGTAAATCNACTCCGACCCCTTCCCCTCTTGGATAGCGAAAGGCAATTGGACCATCATTATATGACGCAGCTGTAGCAACCATATGGACAAGCTCTGCCTCATCTGAGGCNGCCATAACAACCATGTTTGGTAGGTTAGTTAAATACGCTATATCAAACGAGCCAGCATGTGTTGGGCCATCCGCGCCAACCAATCCAGCTCTATCTATAGCAAAACGGACAGGAAGATTTTGAAGCGTTATGTCATGAACTATCTGATCATACCCCCTCTGAAGAAAAGTAGAATAGATCGCACAAAATGGCTTTAACCCNCCTGCNGCCATACCTCCAGAAAAAGTCACCGCGTGTTGCTCNGCGATCCCAACNTCAAATACTCGNGAAGGAAACTTTTTTGAAAAAATATCTACCCCTGTGCCAGAGGGCATTGCCGCTGTCACAGCTACTATTTTTGGGTCACGCTCGGCCTCNGCAAGTAGGGCTTTACCAAAAACTGANGTATANGAAGGAGCATTAGGCTTGGCCTTTTGCTGAGTGCCAGAAATAACATCNAACTTTGCAACACCNTGATATTTATCGTCNGCAAGTTCTGCCGGGTTATATCCCTTTCCTTTTTTNGTAATACAATGGATNAGAACAGGTCCTTTTGCTCTNATTCTTACAGCTCGCAAAACNGGNANTAGTTGGTCCATATCATGGCCATCTATGGGTCCAANATAAGAAAACCCAAGCTCTTCAAAAAAAGTATTTCCTCCGGCCAATCCAGTTACNAGGCTTTTTGCTCGTCGGGCTCCTTCTCGTANAGGAGATGGTAAACTTTTTGTAAAATCTTCGGCTAACTCTGCNATACTATAAAGGGGCGAGCTTGAGTAAAGACTAGACAAATATTTTGACATAGCTCCAACTGGAGGAGCAATTGACATTTCATTATCATTTAGAACAACAAACATTCGGCGTCCCTCAGCACCAGCGTTATTAAGCGCTTCATAAGCCATGCCNGCGCTAATAGAGCCATCTCCAATAACTGCTATAGATTCACCGGTCTGTTCTCCAAAATCATGAGCGACCGTAAAACCTAAAGCTGCGGAGATAGATGTAGAGGAATGTGCAGCTCCAAAAGGATCAAACTCACTCTCAGACCTTTTTGTAAAACCAGAGAGACCGCCTTTCTTTCTCAATGTACGCATCCTATCTCGGCGCCCAGTCAAAATTTTATGAGGATAACATTGATGACTTACATCCCAAATTATTTTATCGTAGGGGGTATTGAAAACTACATGAAGAGCGATTGTTAACTCTACTACTCCTAAACTTGAACCAAGATGTCCACCTGTCTCTGATACAATTGAAATAGTATCACTNCGCAGTTCCTCCGCCAGTCGAGATAATTCAGAGTCGTTTAATCCGCGTAAATCACTTGGTGACTTGATTTTATCTAAAAGCGGCGTATTACTCATGATCGTTTCCTTTGACCGGAAATTCTTAGTGAAATTGCTTGGGAAATTTCTTCCCCAAGCTCTTATTTTGATTGATTCTAGTTTGCAGCCGTTAGTCTTTCACAAACCGCTGAACATTCTGGTACTGAGTACTCAAGTTCGGCCGCAAAATTATGTACTATTGCCCACTCGCGCCAGTCGTCAACAACCGTACCTGTTAGTAATATGCCAATTCCCCCAGTGATTGGAACTAAGATTGCAAACCACCAAGCCCATCGGTGAATACCCTCCATCGAGGCATTAAATCCCATTGTCCATCTCCAAAAAAGGGCAGCTCTTTCTGACGCAGTACCTCTATCATATATTTGCTCTAACTCTCGGTCTCCACCATATCGAGAAACAGCCAAGATGGTCGCACCATGCATAGCGAAAAGTAAAGCAGAGCCATAAAGGAATACAATACATAAAGCATGAAAAGGATTATAGAAAAGATTTCCGTAATTTAGAGAAAAGTAATTGGTCCAATCTAAGTGTGGAAATATTCCATACGGTACCATTTCAGACCAGGATCCCATCGCTAATGGTCTAAATAATCCGAGCACGAGGAAAAGCCATATTGCAGCTGCGAAAGCCCAACAAATATGTTTACCCATTCCAAGCTCATTAGCTCGAATATAAGATCTGATCCACCAGCTTATGACCGAAATTAAAAGACACATACTGGCAATCATATACATCCCACCTTCATTGAGGGGTGGCATTGAAAGACCATACTCCTCAGGAGGGGGCTCCATCGCCAACCAGAATCCCTGCTTGATAAATTCATAAAAATTATAATCAACTTGACCGAGCATATTGAAGCCCACAAGTAAAAACCAAACTGCAAACATATACACCGATATTACGCCAAACATTCCAAGATGTATCGGTCCTAATTGAGCATTGCCCATCCAACCCAACAAGTTGGAGAACCGGGGTGTTCCACCACGTTCCGCCTGCAGGATACCTTTTGGATCCAATCCAACTTCAGCAGGTCCGCGTACTTGCACCTGAGTGAAGATATTCTGATATTCAGCCATCTTAACCTCCCACAATCCATGTTAGTAAATTAGGCCACCAGTCCCACCACTCAATCCAACTTTCACCGTCTGGCATTAACCATGAGGGGCCGGAAATAAGAATACAAATTGCTGACCAAAATCCAGCATTTAATGCTAGAAGAAGGCCAACTCGGTGAATTCCAAGTGTACCCACAGAGTAACCTATAAAATCACGAAAATACGTATCTTCATGATCTGGTGTCCTCGCTTCTTCTCCTTCTTCCGGGTTCGCGGCTGACAATATTAACCCGCCATGCAAAGCGAGCGCTAAAGTAGTCGTAAAAAAGAAAGTTATTGCCAACATATGTACCGGATTATAGTGAAAGTTGCCATACTGATAACCAGTGTAAGAAACCCAATCTAAATGACTAAATATTCCATAAGGAAATGCGTGACCCCAAGCTCCCATTAAAATCGGTCTGATAACGACCAGAGTTACGTAGGCAAAGATTGCTACAGCGAAAGCAGCTGGCACATGAAGTCCAATTCCAAGCTTTCTAGCTATCTCAACTTCTCGAAGCATCCAGCTCCCAAAAGCTCCTAGTGCACATAAAGTGATTATTTGCCAAAGACCACCATCATTGAGTGGCGCAAAACCAAGACCATACTCAATAGCCGGCGGATCAATACTTATTAAAAATGGATTCCAAGTTCCTTGCAGGGTAGCGCTCCAAAGTACCAAAAGTGTACCCAAACTTGCAAAAAAGATTGATGTTAGTCCAAAAAAACCAACAAAAAACGGTCCGACCCAAAAATCAAATAGATCACGACCTATTAACGTTCCTCCAGGAACACGATATTTTCTCTCAAAACTGAGTAACGCCATTTCGTGACCTCCATGTCCTCTAAAGCTCCCCTGATCGGGAGCAAATTAAAAATTGCCGTGGGCGGTCACCGGGGGGATTGGTTTCCCGCCCACAGCGTTCCTTCAGTTAGAACTAACCACCAGACATTC
This sequence comes from Paracoccaceae bacterium, assembly GCA_002705045.2. Taxonomy (GTDB): domain Bacteria; phylum Pseudomonadota; class Alphaproteobacteria; order Rhodobacterales; family Rhodobacteraceae; genus JAYZEV01. Next base: position 71,319 of record PAHT02000032.1, read on the forward strand.
TGGCAGCTTGCTCAAACCAATTGAAGTGCTCGGTACTCAACAGCACTAAATGAATCAGTGCCGCCAGTAAGAAGAGAAAGACACCCTGTGCTACGAATACACGACGGGGGTCAAATATCTGCCATATTTTATAAAATTGACTCATATTTTACTCCTCAACCGAAAAAGAACCAAGGACG
>PAHT02000062.1 GCA_002705045.2 Paracoccaceae bacterium
ACACAAAGGAACCCTAATTTTTTTAGTTGATAAAAGTTTCTAACAGGTGCGTCGGCCCCAAGGGTTTGCAGAGCGGCATAAGCAGACCCCACTCCTACCTCTACTTGCCCATTAAGAACTGCCTGAAAGACTAGATCATCAGACTGTAATGATATTGCTTCGGCTTTTACTCCACGAGCTTTTGCTCGCTCGAATGCAATCAAATTAATCAAACTTTCACCAGTGATTGTATCAGCTTCAGCAAACGTAATTACATCATCTGCAAGCGCCATTGTGCTTAATACGACAGAGCTGATTAATACGGCGACCATCGCCCACAATTTTCTAAAATAAATCATTTTTAACTCCATTACGAGGCCTATTAATGAATGATTTGCCTGTGAAGAAATGAACACAAGGCCTCATACTGCATTCTTTCTTGTCTATAATGTATCCAAGGTAGAGTTATTTGTATTTTCTTACAACCTTTAAATGAATAATCTATCCAACATTTTTTTTGATGCTGTAAATTTAGGCACTTTTATTCTTTAAAGAATGTTAGAAATAGCTGGCGACCACTTCTCAAGCGATGAAGTGCTTATGCCAGCTGTTCTCAACGCACCCCACACTGTAAGCACAACGCTATCGAGGATTGGAACCCCAGTTTTGTCCTCTAGCCTTGCGGCAATGCCAGCTCCGGCTAAATTCGTGCAAAGAATGATCACTGCTTCCGCGCCATCTGCCACAACCTCTTCAGCTGCAGATTCTATCCTGTCTTCAGAAACTTCTCCAAAACTAAAGTTGTCCGTCAAATTAAAATGTCGTTCAGAAATACAGTCTAATTTTTCCAGACTGAAATTATTAATTATCCGCTCTTGAATTGAGTTTACGTAAGGAGTTACCAAGCCAATTTTTTTAATTTTTAATGCTCTTAGAGCTTCAATAATTGAAAGGGTGGATGTTACAGCTGGATACCCTGTTCTTCTGGTAATCTCTTTAACCAAAATCCGATCCTGATCTATTCCCAGCCAAGACGCAGACGTACCATTCCATCCAATTACGGTTGGTTTAACATGAGACAGCAGCTCAAATCCTCTAAGCATATTTTCATCATAAAATTGCGAAAAGCTTGCTTCCTTATCGTCTATCCAGAGAACCTCCACTCTACCAAAATGTACCGATGTATTCTCAAAAGAATCGACTATCTTAAAGCACCACGGTTCAACGACCGTATTAGATGACGGTGTAAGCATTCCTATACGTACTTGTTTTTGGTTTGGTTGGTTCATGATTTCTTTGAAACGTTACGTATTTAGTTTACCAGGAAGTGATGCAATGAAGTCCTCCAATTGGTTCCCAAGAAGTCTCATGTGGGATCTTGCTGCCTCCATTGCACTTTCACTATCGCCCTTCTCGACCGCTGTTAAAATTTCTAAATGCTCACCAATAGTTGAACGCATTCGGCCCGGTTGATAGGTCACACGCATTCTGTATGGCGATAATCGACGTCTTAATCTCAAGGTCTCCCCTGATAAATATTGCGTGTGAGAGGCCTGATATAATTGGTCATGAAATTTCAAGTTCACACTATAGAAATCCTTATGGTCACCCCGATCAAGCGCTTCTTCTAACATTTTGTGAGTTTCAAACATTGACGAGCGCTCGTCATCTGTTGCTCTACGGGCTGCTAACTGAGCACACATCCCCTCTAATACTGCCATAAGTTCAAACATTTCTATCAGCATTGAAATTGAGATTTGGGCAACCTCCGCTCCCTGTCTACCGGTATTTTGAACTAACCCAATTGCGGTTAAAACACGGATTGCTTCACGGACAGGCGTTCGCGAAACTCCAAATTTCTTTGCTAAAACCGTTTCATCTAATCGTTCGCCTGGTCTTAGGGCACCATTAATAATCATAGCTTCTATTTCTGCCAAGAGCACTTCTGCTCGTGTGTTTTTTTTAATTATTGATTGTTGGACATTCATGTGATCCCCTTTTCATATGAATTTGCTAACCATAATTTCAAATTTAACCATGTAACTACAACATTTATAGAAAAAGAGCTAGCCAAACATTTAATAAATCTATTATGATAGTGTACAATATTTATAAATTTGTATACTTGAAGAGAGGAATTGTATTGTGGATCTACAACTCAAGGGGAGAAGTGCCTTAATTACAGGAGCATCAAAGGGTATAGGTGCCGGATTAGCAAAGGTTTTGGCTACGGAAGGTTGTAATTTACATTTAGCTGCACGTGACGGCAAAGCGATGCAAGATTTGAGTGCTAATCTTTTAAGTAAATTTGATATAAATATAACAGTTCATGAGGCAGACCTGAGCTCTAGCAAGGCAATGGCAGAGCTTGATGCGGCCGCCGCCGACTATGACATACTATTCAATAATGCCGGAGATATTCCAGCAGGAGACATCGAAGAAGTATCTGACGAAGCCATTCGAAAGGGATTTGATTTAAAAGTATTTGGCTATATCACATTATCACGAGCATTTTGGCAAAGGCGAAAAGGTAGAGATGGCGTCATTATTAATATCATAGGTAATTCTGGGGAAAATTGGGATGCTGCATATTTCGCAGGCTCAACAGGAAACGCAGCACTAATGTCGTTCACCAAAGCTTTAGGTGGACGAAGTTTGAACCACGGAGTTAGGGTAATTGGAGTAAACCCCGGACCCGTTGCAACAGATAGAATGTTAAAGATCATGAAACGTAAAGCTATTGACATACTGGGCGATGAGACACGTTGGGAAGAACTTTACGATCGTTATCCGGGCAAACGACCTGCAACCGTAAAAGAAGTAGCAGACCTTTGTGCTTTCCTTGCGTCCCCCCTTGCAGGTTATATAACAGGAACTATTGTAACCATAGATGGAGGGATTTCTGCCCGAGGGTCTGTAATATAATTTTGTCAAAATACCTGATCCTTTGGCCAATATAATATTTGTCATCTGGTGCTCAAATACTGAAATGTTCTGAATCGCAGCCAATTTAAAAAAACTCGCATTCACTATTCTGAAATCTACATTCCATAGATATAGCTTTTAAATAATTGAAATAAAATTGAAGGAATCCTTGCAAAAAAAGTAAGAAGAAGTAGGAACCAGAATTGAAAGTGTCCAAATTATAAATTAAGTGGGACAGACTAGAAGAAATCTTTTGACGAAAAATCAGAGTCCGAAAATCAAAAACCCAATCATATCTTTATCCCATTATAATCAAAAAATTGAATTTTTTTAAGATTGAAGTTTAGACCAACTTTACCTCCAGTACGTATTTTCTTGTCTTCCAGGCTCCGGACAGTAATAGCCCCATATTCTCCTGCATTAGCAATTAAAAAGGTATCAGAACCCAAATATTCTATTACCTCAACAGTAGCCTTAAAATGCCCTTCACCTTCCGGTACAACATTAATGTGCTCCGGTCTCGCCCCAAAGTATTTCACTTTTTTTTGGATCATTTGGATTTTTTTAACTTTGCCCTCACGCAAAATAATTTGAAACCTATCATCATAAGGCATAATATTCATTTTTGGACTGCCAATGAACTGAGCAACAAATAGGTTTGCGGGGTTTTCGTAAATATCTCTTGGTCTACCAACTTGTATGATACTGCCCGAGTCTAAAATAACAATTCTATCCGCAAGTGTCATAGCTTCGACTTGGTCATGAGTGACATAAACCATTGTGGTTCCTAAAGTGCGATGAAGCCTCGCGATTTCTAACCGCATTTCTACCCTAAGTGTCGCATCTAAGTTAGAAAGGGGCTCATCAAAAAGAAATGCGGTAGGATCTCTGACAATGGATCGTCCAATCGCTACTCGTTGGCGTTGCCCTCCCGAAAGCGTTTTGGGTTTTCTTTCTAAGTAATCCTCTAACTTTAATATTTTTGAGGCTAAGTTTACTTTTGAAGCAATTTCTAATTTTGAAGCACCGGCGGTTTTCAATGGAAAGCCCATATTTTCTTTTACGTTAAGGTGAGGATAAAGAGCATAATTCTGGAAAACCATACTCAAACCACGCTTTGATGGAGGATATCCCGTCACATCTTGATCATTTATAAAGATCTGCCCCCTGGACGCTTCTTCCAAACCACCAATCACTCTGAGTAGGGTCGATTTTCCACATCCAGACGGACCAACAAAAACAATAAATTCACCATCCCCGATCTTCAAATTAATATTTTTGAGAACTTGGTTATCTCCAAACCACTTTTCGATCGAGTTCAACTCAATCTCACCCATTTTGTTCTCCTATAAAGTTTTTTGCCCAGACTAACCAGACAGCAGCGGTCCAAGTAAAGGTACTCCCCCCCGCAGGAGTTCCATCAATAGGATCAAAATATTCGGCAAACCCTTTTTGAGAAATCGCTAAATTAGTTTGAGATCTAACCAATTCAGCACGTTCAAACTCGCCTGCGTCCTCTAACCCTATTCCAATCATCATGTTCATGATAGCCCAAGTAGGTCCCCGCCAATATCGCTTACGGTCAAACCGAACACTATCTGGATCATGACTAGGCATACCATACTTAACCTTACTCATTATTCGGTCAAAGTGCGAGCGCATTCTTTGATCATAAATCCCGGCATACCAACACATAAAAGATGCATTTGAAATGCTGCCGGCAAACTTACCGGTACGAAGATCAAAGGAGTCGTAACTTGAAATATCGTTATTCCACAATCGGTGAACGCCCTCCTCCTGGCTAGAAATCCAAGTTTTAATTTCATCAACATTTTGTCCCAACGCTAAACCAATATGCATTAAATCACGATTTGCGCGCAATAAAATGAAACTTAATGTTGGATCGGCCACTTTAAAAGCACGAATCTTTTTCAGCGCATTTTCATCCCATCCATATTTTCGACCCTGGCTCAAAAGCCAAATATATCTATCATAATCATATTTTGTTGGCCTCATAGCCGGGTCAACATGTGAAGTATCTCGTCGTTGATAAGGTGCAATGTTTTTGGGATTAATAGCTGCCATAGCTTCATCCCAGTCGGGAGCATTATCTCGACCAGCCTCCCAAGGGTGCGTAACAAAAATCACTCCATTATCGCAACGCCAATTCATAAACCAACGATGCCACTGAACAAGTTTTGGATAAAGCGTTCGAACTTGATTATCTCCACAGGCACCATTTTTTTCCCAGATCTGCCTGATAATTGAGGCGACAACAGGTGGTTGGCTAATGCCTGAAGATGCGATGGGCCCTATTCCTCTCCATTCGTCAGGACCAGGGAAATAACGGTCGTCAATCTGATGAAAGATGATATGCGGCAACATTCCATTGTTCCATTGCCCGGTGAAAAGAGTCTCAATTTCTTTCCAAGCACGTGAAAGGTCAAATTCTGCGAAGCCAAGAGCAGCAAAGGCACTATCCCAGTTCCATTGATAAGGGTAAAGCGCATCAGTTGGAACAGTGTATCCTCCTCTGTCATTTTCTTGAAGGACAGTTCTTGCGACTTTATCTAGTTCATGTTGTTTTAACATTTTCATCCTTTCACTGATCCAGACGCTAAACCCTTCACCATGAACCGCTCTAATCCGAGAAAAAGCACCATAATCGGGATGGTTGCGATCACAGAACCCGCCATCAAATGCTGGCGCGGTATCTCAGATGAATCCAACATTGCTATACCTCGGGTGAGTGTGAACTTCGACGGATCGTCTAGAAGCATAAATGCAAGAAGAAACTCATTCCAGGCAATCATAAACACGTATAATGAAACAGACGCCAAAGCTGGGAGGCTGAGTGGTAAAGTAATTTTCAAGATGACTGACAGCCTTGAAAGTCCATCCATCAACCCAGCCTCCTCAACCTCAACTGGCAAGCTCTGAAAATATCCCTGCAACATATAAATTGCTACTGGAATGGTTGTCACAGGATAAATAAGAATNATACCAAATATTGAATTNCTNAGGCCAAANAGCGAAAAGCCAATATAAATAGGNAGAGCTAATACAATCATNGGAACCATATATATNAANANNATAGANCGNGAGAANGCNGCTCTTCCCTTAAATCGNAATCGACCTACTGCNTAAGCACCGGGNATNGCAAATANCAAAGATATNACTACAGTNAANGATGAAACAAAAAATGATGTCAAAAGATATGNTCCAAAATTAAATTCAGAGAACAGTTCNAAATAGCTCCGNAATAGCGAACTACCCTGANCAAAGTCGATTGAAAAATCTAATGGATTTAACATTAACTTTGACTGACTTTTGAAACTAGTCATAATCATCACATAAAATGGTATAGCAACAATGGCCGTGAAAAAAATGTAACCAAAGCCTACTAGAAATCTGATTATGCAGGTTTCAAATTCATACCGGCTAATGGAACCAAACCCAATATTTACGAGTGTTTTTGTAAGCGCAAAAAATAGCATAAAAATAACAACTACATTGACTAACAAATACCCAGCAATTTTTTCAATTTCAGTTAGTAGAGTAATAGAAGCATGTCCGTTGAGTGCCAAAATAATGACCAACAAGATTACAATTATCCAAGAACGAACATTATTTCCTAAATAAATTAAAATACTTCCTGAAAAAACTCCAGTGAGAAAGGACTGAATTACCTGTGGTTTATACGAATCACCAGTACAGAAGGTCATTACTACAGAAAAACTGATAACGATTGTTATCATCCACAACCCAGCAAGAAACGGAGCAATAATATATCCTTTGAAAAACCAGCTCATAAACCATCCTCACGATTAATGAACCGAAAGAACAAAACAGAAAACAAGACGAGACATACAAAAATTATTACTGCAACGGCAGAGCCTGCTCCTATATTCGAAANNGCAAAAGCTTGCTCATAAACGTTAACGGTTAAAGTTCGNGTACCTGCATTTCCACCNGTTAAAAGNAAAATGTCATCAAATTTGTTAAAAGTCCAAATAAACCTAAGTAAAAACAAAACACTCAAAATTCCAAATAACATAGGTATACCAAGATACCAAAACTGCTGAAATGGCGAGGCTCCATCCATCTCAGCGGCTTCATACATCTCNTTATCGATCGATTGCATCTTTGATAAGATGAAAAGAAAAGACAATGGAAAATACCGCCAAATTTCAAATACAGTTACTGTAATTAATGCTAAGGGTTTACGACCAAAGAAATTAATTGGGGTTTCAATAACATNCATNTCAATTAATATCGCATTTATTGATCCTGAAAAAGGGTCAAATAAAATTATCCAAGTGAAGGCGACNGCAATAATTGGCGCAACATAGGGAAAAAGAAAGAGGCCGCGTAAAATACCTCGGAATCTAAAACTTTGGTTTAAAAGCAACGCGGCGAANAGGCCGAAAATAATAGCACCAATTGTCCCAAAAAAAGTATAGAACAGAGTAACATATAAAACTTGAGAAAACTCTTCCCCATCAAAAATAAGTTTAAAATTTTCCGTTGAAAAATTCAAATTAGTCAAAACATTTTCTGCCTTACCAGTCATATGAGGTAAAGTTTGTTGAGGTTTTATCAACTTAGCAAAGTAAACTTGGNTGACTGTAACGGATATTTTAAGTGTTTCACGATAACCTCCNGGAAATTCACCTAACAAACACTTCAAACCTGAGTTAACGATATGACATCGTTCATCAAGGTTCTTAATGATTAGGCCCTCAGGAATAATATCCTCAAGAGTAACGTCCTCAATCAAAGTATCTCCAGAAGAATTTCTTAGCTTGTAATGAATTTCAGCCGTGTCACCTGCTATCTTTGGCTTTCCGCGAAAAAATTCCTTCGAAATTGGAACGACCGGTCTTAAATTTCCTAGTTTGATGGGCTTAAAACTTATCCAAAATATTGATAACAAGGGAACTATTACAACCATAGCAACAATTATAAGCGTGGGTAGTAATAAACTCCAAGCAAACCTTGCTTCACGNNTNGCCAGTNNACCAATTTTTTTTGGTGGGNTCGCCTCAACCATTATTTACTCTATAAAGCGGGGCAGACAAATTCTAAACCAACCCGTTNGTTATCATTATTAGGTATCTANTTTATTATTTAGATATAAAAAGTAAAAAGGGGTAGCATTTTNAANCCACCCCTGNGTACNTTATTAGTCGATCTTTGACAACTCAGTNTTCATTGCTGAAANAGCCGTAGAGGCGGAAATTTCACCATCCACGTATTGTCTCACTACTCGGTTAATAACTTGCGAGTTTATAATTTTCGATGCAAGTGACAATTGGCCTTCCTTCACGCCCCACCGTTGTGCCACGTCAAGGCCTCCGACAATCTCATCGATCATTTCCTGGGCGTAAAGATCTGACAAGGGTGCCTTTCGATCCACACCTACTGGTAATTTCGACCATACTTTAACATACGCTTCCGGATCACTTGAATTACCTCTTCGCACTGGGAACTTACCTTCGGGAGCTATTGATAAAGTAGCTGCATATCCGGCACTCATTGAATACTCAACAAATTTCATGGCTTCGTCAGCATTCGCATCCGCAGTTATTCCAAAATAACGGATGTCACCCCACGCGGCCCCNCTAGGATTTGATGGCCCAGAGAACGAAGTAACAATCCCTGTTTTTGATGCTAATTCACCGCTAGTGGGATCGTCCGTGATGGTTGGTGGAGCACTGTCGCGAAGACCCGCAAGCTCATCCAAAATAAATGGAGACCAAATAATCATTGCAGCTTTTCCAGCAAAGTAAAGCTCTCGAGATTGCTTCCAAAAAAGCTCCCCCGGAGGAGACGCCTTAACAATAGCTTTATAAAAATCTAGCACTTCAGTAGTTTTAGCCTCATCAAGCGGACTATATCCTATGGAATTTACAGGAGAAACCCCATTTGCCAAGAAAACATGCTCCAATACTTGGCTCATAAAGTTTTCATCAACTTTTGTCGCAGCAACAAAACCATAAAGCGATGGCGGATTATGCAATTTTTCTAATGCCGCTACGACATTTTTATACGATGTAGGCGGTTGTAGACCGGAAGACTCAAATAAATCTTTGCGGTATACTACCATTTGCGTCCACCCATCAACTGGAACTGAGGCAATGCCCCCATCTACAGCAGCCATAGATAGTGCTCCAGGCGCAAACGTAGACTCTCCTAAATTTTGAACCACTTCAGTCGCCGCATCAACATCTAGTATTCCTGCCTCAGCCCACGGCAATGCATATTGTAAGGTGTGATAAATAACATCAGGCAGGTCACCAGCGGCAAAGGCAGCAGTCGCACGAGTTCCAAGATCTTTCTCTGTCACTGGTATTACTTCTACAGCAATACCAGTTTTTGATTTAAAATCTTCCGCCATTGCTTGTTGCTTTGCGAGCCGCGCAGGTTGTTCCTCAGTTGTCCAAAATCTAATATCTGCCATAGCCGCAAATGCTGAAAATCCGAGTATAATTGCGGAGTTAAGCAAAATTCGATTTAAATTTTGTTGATTCTTTAGTCGCATAATTTTATCCTTTCGTTTCTAGATTAAATTTTATTAAGGTTTATATTTTTTTTAATTCGATGGGCCAATTCTCTGCTCGATAATAATGGAGGTCCCTCTGAGGCACCTGGTTGAAAAACAGCTGCATCAGTTTCCCGTAATTCTTCAGCGCTTGTTCCACGAATTCGTTTAATCAAAAGTGCTGTAAGTCGAGCGCCAGCTTTTGAAGTATCAACCTTGAAAGTAGATAGAGATGGTTTTACGAAAGCACCCTCGGGGACACCGTCGTAAGCTATGATTGAAATTTCTTTGCCGATGTTTAAGTTTAGTTCTGTCGCGGCCTCGTAAGCACCTAATGCGGTAGCATCCGTCGCATAAACAATAGCGGTGGGAGGTAACGGCATGCTAATTAAATTAATAGTCGCGGCCCGTCCCGCATTACCAGTCATTACACCATCAACAATTAATTCATTATAAAGCTTCAACCCAGAACTCTGGATACCGTCTTTAAAACCCTGCAAACGAAGATCAGCAAAATTATATTTCAGATCACTATTAACAAAACCAATTTTCTGGTGCCCCAATTTAGATAATCTTAGAACTGCTTGTCGAATAGCCTCTTCTCCGAGTACGTCATACCAAGCACAACCCGTTTGATCCTTTGTTCGACCAAACATAACAAATGGTATGCCCTCTGCTCTAAGAAGTTTAATTCGAGGATCAGACACCTTTGTCCTGGGCAAGATAAAACCATCCGCCTTTCGCTCGTCAATTAAACGACGTAGCGTCAAAAGAACCCCGTTTTCCGTAGCTGGAGTAGCGACAGTTAAGGTCCAATTTTCACCACTAGCAGTCTGTGAAACTCCAGCCAAGAAATCCGCTAGAAAAGGTCGTTGACCATCGTAGACGTCAGCTTGAAGAACTAATCCTATTGATTTCGTTCTCCCAGTTCTAATCGCTTGTGCGTGCGCAAGGGGACGGTAATTCATCTCAGCGGCTTTTCGTTTCACACGTCGCTTGGTATTTTCACCAATTTCAGCATATTCATTTAAAGCTTTTGAAACGGTCCCTTTTGTCAATCCAAGTTGTTCAGCTAACTCATTTATTGTTACGCGAGTATTTCTTTGAGAACTAAAAGGATCCTCTTTATAAGTATTCGACTCCATCACAATATTCTCCCCGAATCATAGTATTATCTACGAAACCGGTTTCGGCAACATTTTTGTTAGGCTTGAAGTAAGCCTAAAGCATGGCGCACCAAGACGGTACTCCTAAAATTTCAATTATATCTTTGTAGCGGGTGGCTTTTAGCATTCCGCACGGCAAGCGAAGCCCTGTAATTAAAATACAAATAACAGAAATACCTTCGTTGGAAACTAAATCCTGGAACATACTACATCCTAGCCAATTTAGCCAAGCCGAGCATTTGCTGTTTAACGAAATTCGCAAGTACGGTTAAATGAAAAGTGGTAGGCGCGATAGGATTCAAACCTACGACCTACGTTACCCGAAATTGTGCCAGGACGTTTCACAGATAGTGAGTGGCTATATAAACTTTATATATTTTAGCATATCCCTCTTATGCTTTGCACAGATATCCACCACTTACCTGTTTAAGTTTTACCTTTTGAATTAAAGGTTACATTGCCTTAATTTGACAACTCCGGTGGCCAAGGTCTTTGTGCTTCAGCTTGTATCCATTTCTTTACCCAGTCTGGGCAAATCATTGGTTCTAAAAGTACGCCAAGAGCTTTCGCTGCGGCCTCTTTTGGGCATATGAGCTTCGTATTTTGAACTGCAGCGACGCGCACCAAACTCTGAACAGCACAACGCCCATCCTTTAAGAGGAGCACTTGCTCAAAATATATAAATCGGTCNTCGTGAAANATAATTCGNGTTCGCATCTCTAACCGTCGAAAAGCAATTATACGATGACGGTACCGAATACTCACACCTGCCACAGGTAAATANATTTTATGTTTAAAGTATTTAGAAAATAAGCCTGCCCTCAAAGACAGTCCGTACCTACCTAGATCAAAAAGAGTGAGGGCGCGACCATTATTTAGCTCGCCCCACATATCAATATCCCAGGGCCAACACACTAAATAAGAAATATGTGTATCCGTTAAAGAAATTTTTGGACGTAAACTATCAAAAAGGAGAGATTTTACGGTTCGTAGATAAGGGTACATGACGCATACCTATTATTTTTAAAGCATTCATGAGATCTATTTTCTAATATCCTATTTTTGTAGGTCATAATTGCAACTACTAACTTTGTTAACCTTGCGTCACAATTGACATAATAAATCGTCCAAAATTACACTTAAAATTCTAAATAATTTCTACCCTGCTAATTAACAACGCGATCAGGACGCATACAAAAATTAAATAGGTAGATTTATTTCTTCAGAAAATAAAGCTAACACAATGAGCAAATTGTAACTGAGGATTTAAAAAGGGTAAATGATATGAAGATCGCCACAATGGCCACAGGAGGTATTGGAGGGTATTTAGCGGTAAAACTTTCAATTGCGGGTTTCAAAGTCGCTACNATCGCAAGAGGCGCTCATCTGGTTGCCATAAAGGAAAATGGTTTAATTCTAGATGGTCCAACTGGATATGAAAAAGTAAAGCCATGGCTTGCTACAGAAAACCCTTCAGACGTTGGCGCGGTCGACGTGATAATTTTTGGGGTAAAATGTGGAGCACTTGAAGCTGCGGCTGAAGCCTGCAAACCAATGCTTAAAAGGGAAACGATAGTGGTTCCTTTTCTAAATGGCGTTGAGACGATCGAACGCCTCCGAAAAATTTTACCTAAAGAAAACATTGCAAACGGTGTGGCAAAAGTATCTACGACAATAAAAGCACCTGGTATCATTAAACAGACAGGAGATTTTAGAACATTTATTTTTGCAGAATGCGACAATCGCCCATCTCTCAGAATTAAAGAATTGCAAAAAGCAATTATAAAAGCTGGAGCTANTGCGCCAGAAACCATTGATATTGATAAAGAAATGTGGTCTAAATTTATAATGTTTTCGGCAATTTCTGGAGCAACGGCAGCNGGGCGCTGTACCCTTGGTCAAGTTACCAAATCACCTTCGTTGANTAAAGTTTTCCAAAAAATAATATCAGAAACGACAGCTACTGCCCGTGCATACGGAATAGATCTTTCGTCGTCTATAGAGCAAGATATCTGGAGGCGTGCAAATGAGCTTCCTTCANATGTGAGGGCATCAACTGCGGTAGATCTGGAAAAAGGACTACCAATTGAAGTTGANTGGATCTCAGGAGCAGTCATAAGATTAGCGAAGGCGAAAGGCTTAGAAGCACCTACTAATGAGACTATTCACGGATTACTCTCTCCATATAAAAGTGGCTTATAAATGGGTACCTGCTTTTTTCCGTAGTGATCGTTGTGGTTAAATTACTTGAGTTGGACAAACGGTTTCTAACATACTTAAAAATAAGTGGATAGCCCGAGCAATATCCCTTGGTTACATCATTAAGGCTGACCTTAGCCATTCTTCATTAACCCTAAGCGCATTAAACTTAGATAGTTTGCATATTACATTTTTAATCTTTTACTTGTGAAATACCGCTGCTTAAAACCAAGTCAAAGTATTAGGTCCGTAACCTCTTCGCGCAGCCTCTAATTGTATTAAACGTTGACAATCGACAAGCATATTTACCTTGGGACCTCACGATCAATATAGCAACTACGAGCATCTTGATCGTCACCTTCAAAAGCTAGCTTATCAACGGGAATATCAGATGCAAAATAATCCACAAAATCATAACGCTGCTTGCCAGAGCTTAAATTCTCAAAAATACCTTTAGCTTCAATCACAATTTTCCAAGCCCCATTAATTCGAGTCCGTTTCGCCCGAGCTTTTTTCACTTGGCAAAAGTGAGCGCATCGACAACTGGCGAATGGGCAATCGACAGACCACATTCCACTATTGGCTTTATTCCTTTATAATTAACAAAATGGAGTAGATCAGCGAGATCATTATCATCAGTAATNAGTAGTTACAAATTTCCACAATCTTGGGCTTATCCCTCTCGTTTCTTGAATAGGTAAAAACCTATTACCAGTTATTCTTACTACACAAGTTAGTAATTATTCTAGCACCCAAATGGGTATCTTTGTCACATTAATTGACAAAACTNAAGTGAGTATGCTTAAAATCCTAAGGTGATTATAGTTCATTTTAGGTGCTAACTTTAACGATAAAACTTTAAGTAAGTAGACCATTTCGCAGAAATACAGATAAAATATCGAGGTATAAAATTATGCGTCCTACCACATTAAACTCTGACATCAAACTTAAGGGAGCATCTTTGGCGGATATAGAAAAAGTTGCATCTGATGTCATTTCTACTGTCGATGGGAAAAAAACGTCTCTATCAGTAAAAGACGNCTCAGGGAACAGCGGAGCAAAAACGTTCATTTGCAATNAAGGCAAAATCTCAAGGTGTATAGTAAAAGTGGCAGAGCAGAAAAGTATTATGAATTCCCACCCTAATACTATTAATCGTGTAACTGCCGCAACAAAAGTGATGCGCGAACATGGTGTTGCGCCGGCAATTTTAATGAAAGGATTAGACTTTCACATTGAGCTGTCTGCAGGAAGCTCCGTCATGAAAGATTTTTTTCATTTCAATNCAGAATTAGCCCCACCAGAAAAACTTGCCAAACTTTTAGCAAAGATCCATTCGGCTCCAACCGATTGGTATGATCCGTTGAAAGAAATTTTTCTTGATCGAGATAAACATCTTGGAGCTATTCTAAGGCCTATACCATCTCATGCTCCTTGTTGGTGTCTACCATGGTCTGGTTATGACACAGGTATGCCGGTACTCGGAGTCGGAAATCCAGATCCTAATATATCAAAAAAAATTCTGGAATTAGAACTTAAAACTGGAGTTTTTAAAAAAATAGTAGAATGTGAAGATTTTAATCCCGTTTCAGATGCAGCCAAACGTCAAGTGGTCGTGCATAACGATTTTAAACCAGATAATGTTTTAAGAAATCCTGAAACAGGAGATCTAACCGCGATTGATTATGACCTAGTTCAGGTCGGCCCAGCAATAATGGACTTCGGGCTTCCATACATGATGTGGTTGGGTTCACGGTTTACTACATTTCAGTTTAGGCAATTATTTATTAAGTCATATCTTTTGGANTCTGATCTTCCAGCCGAGGAGAATAATGTAAGAGAAATGATGCTTGACTGCGAGGTAAACACTATCGTTGCATTTCCAGGCCTGNTCGCAAAAATATATGATGCAGAAGTTCCATTACTACGCGGAGTAAAGCATCCAACTACCAANACCGGATTTGAGGCAAGTGATCAAAATGCAACCCCGACAGGGTCAGAATTAATTGATTTATTATCGACGGTTATACAAAAAGTACGCGCTGATAAGCAATTAACCAATCAGTGCCTCCGGGACGGATTAGTAGTTACAATGTTTAATGAGGAGGGTTTCGGTTCGAAATACTTAAACTCATGGTTGAAAGAAATGCAAAAAAATAGAATGCTTCGACTTTTTGGTATAGCTGAAAAAGATAACGGCGAAATATTTGTTGCGAAGCATGCCCGTGATTGATCAAATAGAATTAGAGGAAAAAATTGCATGACATGATCAGACTGGATGGAAAAAAAGTAGCTAGGGCGATCGGATTCGAACCTACGACCTACGAAACCCAAAACCGTGNCAGAACGTAAACAGATACTCAGGAATTATATAAATCTCGTATACTCAGTTATATCCAATTCATACTTCGCATAGATAAACACCAGTTACATGGTGATATCTTNCTATTTTCTTACCTTTTTAGATAATGCTGGGATATGTTGTTACTTTTAAAAAGCTACATTTTAAAAGTATACTTCACTTATTCATATCGACTCCAGTTTACAAATTAAAAATTAATATTTAAGTTCAGAAAAAATTNTTCTTGGAAAAGAAGCTATGTCTTCAAAAAAAATCGATCGAAAAATAGCNGTGATATTTGTAGCCGATGTTGTTGGTTACAGTAAGCACATGGANANAGACGANNANNANACNCTNAAAANTTANTCNGNATGTGAAAAAATTCTNAATAAGCCTTCTTAAAAAATATAAAGGTAAAATNTTNAATACAGCNGGAGANTCNGTCCTNGCAGAATTTTCNAGNGCNGTAAATGCNGTTGAATGTGGCGNTGCNTTTCAAAATGANATNAANNAAAAAAATNANNNNGNNNNTTNNGATGTNNNACTCGAATTNCGTCTTGGTATCAATATGGGNGATGTNGTCANNAAAGANGGNAACTTACTTGGNGANGGNGTAAANATAGCTGCNAGANTAGANGCNCTTGCGCAACCNGGNGGNATNANTATTTCAAAAAGCNTNTATGATTTTGTAGTNCNNAAAACNAAAATGACTTTNAATGATCTTGGTGTACAAAAAGTAAAGCAAAATGAATTTCATGCCTATGATATTTTGCTCCACCCCTCTCAAAAAAGAACTATTAGAAAGAAAAATAATGGTTCAACTTTGTTAATTTCTGGAATATGCGCCTTCGTCATTATAATAGGAGCGTTGGTATTTTACCTAAATGGTGCGGCCATTAAAAATGATAACTCAAACCAATCAGCAGACGCACAGGTATCAGATAAACCCATTCTTCTAATCAAGCCATTTAAGATGTTAGCAAAAAACCCAGGTTTTGATTATATCGCATCGGGTTTTACAGGTTATCTAAATACCACCTTATCACAAATTCCCAGGATTGAAGTATTACCCGAGACAACCGCGAGTCACATTGCAGAAAATAACCTAACAAACAAGCAAATAAGAGATCAATACAATGTTGACTATATTGTTGAAGCTAATATTCAAATATCTGGAGAAAAAATAAGAATCTCCTCGAAGGTGTCAAATGCAGTTCAAAAAAAAGTAGTTTCGTCTGAAAACTATGAATTAAACGAAAATCAAATTTTTGAATATCAAGATAGAATAGCTGAATTAATCTTACAGAAGATGAGCGTGAGGGACGCACCTACTGGTCAGAGAATTTCAGAAAATCCAGAAGTTTATAAAAAGCATCTTATCGCCTATGGACATTTTATTAATTGGACACCAGACGGACATTACGAGGCTGAAAAGATTTGGACTGAGTTAGTACAGATGGAGCCAGAAAATCACTCACTAAGTCAAATGTTAGGCTGGCTTCTTCAACAAAAAGTAGCGCTAGGTCTCTCAAAAGATCCCATCGCAGATTTTAAAGAAGGTCTCGGAATTGCGCTAACAAACATCAAAAGCGAACCCACGTCTATCGATCCATTAACTTTAGCTGCAACGATGGAAGGCTATTTGGGCGAGCATCAGCAGGCCTGTGATAGATTACCACTAATGCACGAATTGTTAGAAAAAAAAATGCGAGAGTCTATCCATGTAGCNATGGTCGGTTACATCAATCAAAATTGTGAGGAATATAATAAAGCAATAGAGCTATATGAACACGTATTTAACCAATCGCCGTACTTCCCAGCTTGGATCAGATATTATTATGTTTATGCACTACTTGCCTCTGACCAATTAGAAAAAGCTAAAGAATTTGCAATCAAAAATAGCGATCTTAACTACTCATACTATGGCACGAACGAAGTTTTAAAACTTACACTCGTGTTTATTGCCCATAAGCAAAATGAACTAAAATTGGCGAAAAAATATTTCTTGGAATATGAGACTATGGAGGAAACCCTTAGTGCCAATTATCTAAAAACTGATTTTGGAGCTTCAAAATCAAAAAAGTTTATTAATGAGTTTAACACAGTTTTAAATANTTATGGATTTAAATAAATTTTCAAGAAATTGGTCGAGAAGATAGGACTCTAAACTGCGGNCCACACAGCAGCCTAAATCNTGCCAGAGGATTTTATAGAAAGTCAGGAATNGCATAAATCTGGTAAAATTAATGTTACCTCTNACGGTCAGCTTTATTACAATCAAAATATGAACCCTTTATCGGGGCTGTNCTACTGGAAGAAACCGAGCGAGAATTTCAATTTTATAATAGCGTACTTTCTAACAACCTTTTTGTATATGGATTAGAGGGCTCTTTCAAAATGTTTTTGCTTAAACCCTCCTCAGCTATCAATCCATCTTTAAGGACAATAACCCTATGCGAAACAGATGAGACAAGTTCTAAATCGTGGCTTATAAAGATATAAGATAAATTTAAGTCCCGTTGAAGTTTCAATAATAACTCAATAACCTGCTTCTGTATGGTTACATCTAAAGCAGAAGTTGGTTCATCCAAGATCAAAACTTGCGGTCTCATAATTAAAGCTCTTGCAATGGCAATTCGCTGTCGTTGTCCTCCCGAAAATTCGTGAGGGTATCTGGAGAGAATTTCAGGATTTAAACCAACGTTCTCTACTATATTTTTAACCTCACAATCTAGTTGTGTTTTGGTAAAATTATAATGAGTTGCTATTCCCTCTACTATGATTTCCCTTACAGACAATCTAGGTGATAGAGAGGAAAAGGGATCTTGGAAAACAATTTGAACATTTCGCCTTAATTTTTTTAATTGAGCCTTATTAGAAAATTTGAGATTCTCTTCCTCAAGAATAATACTACCGGAAAATTTTATCAGGTTTAAAATCGATAATGCTAGGCTCGTTTTCCCACATCCACTTTCACCTACGACTCCTATAGTCTCACCTTCACGCAATTTAAAACTTACTTCCTCCAAGGCTTTAAACTCTTCAGCCTTTCTCATGAAAAGTCCACCTTTTCCAGGATACTTCACAGATAGATTCTTTATTTCTAACAAGACTTTTTTTGAGGAAATCGATGGCAACTTAAAATTTATTTTTGAATTCAAAAGGGCTTGAGTGTAAAGTTCCCTCGGTCGATCGAACATTTTTTTTGTCTCTCCCTCTTCAATTATTATTCCGTCCTTCATAACATAGATACGATCAGCAAGTTTTCGAACAATGTTAAGGTTATGCGTAATAAATAATATCGATAAATTTTTCTTCAATTTTAAGGTTCCCAACAATTCTAGAATCTCTTTTTGGACAGTAACATCAAGTGCAGTTGTCGGTTCATCAGCGATCAAAAGTTTNGGGTCATTGGCCAGTGCCATTGCAATCATAACTCGTTGGCGTTGGCCCCCTGATAATTGATGAGGGTAAAAATCAAATCGTTTTTCGGGTTCAGGAATCTTAACATCCTTTAACAACGAAAGAACTTTTTGCTTTAAATTAGTTTTCAATGAACTCTCGTGGACAGAAAAGCATTCCCCAACCTGTTTCCCAATAGTATGAAGTGGATTCATTGATATTTGTGGCTCCTGAAATATAAATCCAACATCCCTACCCCTCATACTAGCTAGGAAGTAAGCGTTGGTTAAATCGAAAATTTTTTTGCCCCAACAACCTTTTCCAGATGAATGAATCTCTTCCGGTAATAATCCAAGAATTGAAAGCGCAGTCAACGACTTTCCAGAGCCTGACTCACCAACAATTGCAACAAATTCTTTTTTTTTTATATCTAAATTAAGTTTTGATACTAACTCTTTTTCTCTGCCAAACTGATCTTNATGCTTCAAAGTTAAATCCGATAATGTAAGAATATTTGATGTCATTTAAACGTCTTTCTAGGATCATAAGCATCTCGCACGCCCTCAAATATAAAGACTAAAAGCCCAAGCATTAGCGAAAAAATTAAAAACGCNCTCAGACCTAACCAAGGTGCCTGTAAATTTTGCTTTGCTTGCAATGTAAGTTCACCAAGAGATGGATAAGACGCTGGCAACCCAAATCCAAGAAAATCGAGCGCTGCCAACGACCCAATGGATCCAGTAAGAATAAACGGTATGAGAGTGAGAGTAGCTACCATAGCGTTCGGTAACAAATGTCGAAATATAATTTTTCTCGACGGAACACCGAGAGCTTTAGCGGCCATTACATACTCAAAGTTTCGGGCTCTTAAAAATTCAGCACGAACTACACCCACGAGAGCTGTCCAACTAAAGACAGTCATGAGGATAATCAATACAATAAAATCAATTCTTAGGAATGCAGAAAATATGATTATAACATAAAGTGATGGAACGGAATTCCAGATTTCAATAAAACGTTGAGTAAATAAATCTATTTTTCCTCCAAAATAACCTTGAAGAGCTCCAGCGATCACACCAAGAACACTAGCAAAAATAGTAACTAATATTCCAAAGAGTACAGAGATCCTAAATCCATAAATTATTCGAGCAAATACATCCCTTGCGGTATCATCCGTACCAAGAAAATGTTGCCCATCCGGTGGCGATGGAACTGGCTTGCTAGTGTCGGAAATAGTATCATACTTATACCTTACTGGCGCCCAAATGATTTTACCAAGGTTTAAATTTTTTATATTACTATTTTTTACTTCTTCAAGTAGCTCAACAGGAAGATCCCAACAGTTAATGTTTCCTCCACTTATGATTAAACATTGCACTTCAATATCAGAATATAATGCCTCAGTCTTCAAGTCACCTCCAAAAGTAATTTCTGGGTAAAATTTAAAAATTGGGAAAAAATAATCTCCTTGATACCTAACCAATAAAGGTCGATCATTAGCGATAAACTCAGCAAACAGAGATAAAATAAATAAAACTAGAAATACTATGGATGAAAAGAAAGCTTTTCTATTTCTTCTAAAATTTTTCCAGCGTCTTTGATTTAACTCCGAAATCATCCCTGGCGCACCTCAAAGTCAATTCTGGGATCAACCCATACATACATTAAATCTGACAATAGACCGATTACCAATCCCAATAAACCAAACATATAAAGCGTTCCAAAAACTACTGGATAATCTCTTGCGACAGCTGCTTCAAACCCCATTCGGCCTAAACCATCCAAAGAAAATATTGTCTCGATTATTAATGATGAGCCAAAAAAAACAGATATAAAAATTCCAGGAAACCCAGCTATGATAATTAACATGGCGTTCCGAAAAACATGCCCATAGAGAACTTTTCCTTCGCTCAAACCTTTCGCCCGAGCCGTGATAACGTACTGTTTTTTTATTTCGTCAAGAAATGAATTTTTAGTAAGCAGTGTAAGGGTGGCGAAAGCAGATATCGTCGAGGCAAATACTGGTAAAGTTATATGCCAGAGATAATCAAGGATTTGTTGCGCTATGGACATTTCCTCAAAACCATCCGAGACCAAACCNCTAATGGGGAATAATTTCAGATATGATCCTCCAGCAAANAAAACNANAAGAAAAATTGCNAACAAAAAAGCAGGAATGGCATATCCGATAATAATTAATGATGATGTCCAGTTATCAAAATTTGATCCATCATTAACAGCTTTTTTAATTCCCAATGGTATAGATATTAAATAAGCCAAAATTGTAGACCAAAGTCCGAGCGAAATCGAAACTGGCATTTTTTCTTTTACTAGCTCGATTACCGATATCGATCTAAAATAACTTTCCCCAAAATCAAAAAACAAATAGGCTCTCATCATTGCGAAAAATCGTTCTACCGGG
>PAHT02000018.1 GCA_002705045.2 Paracoccaceae bacterium
TGAATAGAGTGAGAGAAAATATAGAGATTTTCTGATAAATTAGATTTTCTCAAAATTATTGTTGAAAAGGAATTCATATGATCCATACATTGATTAAATTGAAAGTTTTAAAGTTGACTATGCTAAGTGCCATTGTGGGAGGTTTTGTGTTGGGTACCGCTGCGTCCATTTTTGCCGACGATATGTGTGAGAGAAAAAATAAAAAAACTGAAGAAAAGTGAGCTAGAAAAGTTAACGTCAGGAGTTTATTTTTTTGGAACCCTCATAATACCCTATCAACCGCTTGACCCAAGGGTTGGTTATTCGCAATGGCTCGTTAAATTTTTGGAGAATTTTACTAGAACGTATACCTGTTATCGTTATTGGCGAATTGTGGTCAAATTAAACAAAAGCGTATCTTCCGTAGTTTTAGTAAAAATATTGAACTCATTTAAATAATAATATCAAAAAAGTTGTTTTGACGATACCATTGGCATTATTTGGTCGATTCACTCTATTGGTGGTTGGCAACGTGGATCAATATTTTGATATAACTGCACTCGTGGTTGTCTTCGTCATTGCAGTTCTATACCTACTTGGTGTCGATGGTGATGAAATTTGTATACAAAAATTTGGTCATGGCATTGTATGAGTTGGATGCTTTGGGTCAATTACTGACATTATAGCATTTTTTGGAAGTGATGGATTTAGTTACGGAAATATACAGGTTATTAGCGCCGCTTTAAAGGTATGTTTGCTGACAGTTTCATAGGGTTTATTTTTAGTTAGGTACTATGTTGCTCGACTAATTTAAGTTATTCAAACTATAAGAGACTCCTTAATTAGTATCTATTACTGGATTGTTTTTGGAGGTCTATACCTCGTGGGCTCTGATTGGTGCTCTTGCTTAGAATTGATGGTAATTCATCAATAGCTTTGGGTGTTTAAGTAGAAAATGACCTCCTTGTATGGTATTACTAATGTGACGAAGGTGTAAACTGAGGGACAATAAAAATAAAGGACCATAAGCTATGTGCGGTAGATATGCTCTGTATGATACAGCTAAATCAGACCTAGAAATAGGTCACAATCTGGTTGGTAAAAATTATAATATTGCGCCGTTGGCAATGGTTCCTGTCATTAAAGATAATAATAATATAGAATTAGTGCGTTGGGCGTTTAAAGTGGCGTGGGATAATAAATTGAATATTATAAACGCTCGATCTGAAACTCTTGCATCGAAATTAGCTTTTCAGAATACAAAACGATGTATTTTTATTGCAAATGGATACTTTGAATGGTTAAGTCGAGATAAAAGTAAAATACCTTATTATCATACTTTTAATGATAAACTGATGTACTTTGGTGGTGTTTTGAACGATCAAGGCGCTTGCATAGTCACTCGTGAAAGTTATCCTCTGAAAGTCAAGGTTCATAGCCGACAGCCAGTGCTCTTAGAGTGCAAAGACTTTAGAAGGTGGTTCACCTCAGAACACGATTACAGCTGCGGATTTAGTCGCGATATGGATGTTTATCAAGTAACGAGTCTCGTAAACTCATCCAAGAATAATTCTCCAGGCATTATCAAGAGAGCCTAGTAGGCTGAGCAATCTCAAAGTTTCCATTCGTAAAATAGATAAAAATCCTCCAGTATTCGTATCTATTTTGCTTTTCAAGGTTCCAAAAAACTTTTATGCGCAACGATACTGATAAATATCTGGTTAGCAACTTGAATAAGAAAAATGATTATGGTTCAGTTTCAACTATTTAGATAAAAATCACTCCCCTAGTCTAAATTTGAATTCACCAGTGACGCAATCTTTTTTTTAGCAATCGTTACGAGGTCTTTAATATCATTCATCGCAGATTTTCCTTCATCTATTTTTTTTACCACGTTACTCAAAAGGTTCGATAATTCTTCACTCTGGTTATTGGAATCTATTAGGCGTAATTGTGTTTTTTCTAAAATAGCTTTTAAGGAAGTGTTTTTTTTTAGTGCAGTTTCTAAACTTTTTTTGTTTATGTATACTGCCGAGGCACCAGTAGGACCCGCCTTTGCCGTGACGGAACGTTTTTTGTTCAGGATTGTAGAGGTTTCTCCTAAAAGCTCTTTTTCACCAATTGAATTTAATAACAATCCGTCCCTTGCATAGATATTAACTAAACCAGAAATTATTATAAAAATACCGTCTGGGTTACTGTCAATTTCATATATCGTTTCACCTGGATTCCAAATAATATTATTTTTAACTATTTCCATAAAAATTCCAAATATAAAACCTTTGACTGAAAAGTTAGCATATTTTCCCTTCTTAAGATACTTTTTCATCGTAATAAATATTTATGTATCTCATCAGTTTTCGGAATTTTTATAATTTTTATAAAATGATAAAGTTGAGTTTAAGTTTGGATCTCAAATTCTTTATCGTTGCTTTCTAGTATGATCGTTAATATTGTACTAATTTGGTTAAAATCTATAATACCGAACTTAACATTGGATTAACCCAATTGCGACTATACTTAGACACTGCAGATATCGCTGAGTGGCATAATTTGATGCCCACTGGTATATTTTATGGAATTACCACCAACCCACTACTGACTAAGCGTGCTGGATTATTATATGAAAATATTTGTTGGGAGAACCTCTCTTCAACTGCCGCCGAATTAGGAGCGAAAGAGATACATGTACAAGTACATGGGGATATTGATACTTCGTTGAAATTCTGTGAAAATCTTTATGCGATAGGCCAATCGGTTGGAATTGAATGTGTAGTGAAAATACCACTTTCATTAGATGGTATTGCAATCGTCTCCAAGGTCAAAAGTATGGGGGGTAAAATCCTCTTAACAGCATGTTGTGATGCCAAACAGATGATTATTGCGTCTGCTCTAGAAGTTGACTATGTCGCCACTTATTTCGGTCGAATGATGGATGCTGGTGTGGACGCTATGGCTCACATGCGTGCTATCAAAGTAATGTCAAAGAATGGGTCTTGTCGTCCAATGGTTGCTTCCATTCGTAATACGCAGCAAATGGTTGAAATAGCGGCGCTGGGCCATGATTGTTTCACAATTTCTCCAGCGGTGGCTCATGACTTATTTCAGAATAATCTGACAGAATCCGCAGTTTCTAGTTTCAAAGCAGCGGTCACAGGAGAATTATTTTGATTGCAGTAGGTGGTGAAAATCTGATTGATTATGTGCAGACAGGTTTAAGTGGTGGACTACCTATCTATACCGCAATTCCTGGCGGGTCGTGTTACAATGTTGCTACAGCGATCGCCCGCCAGAATCAGGTAGTAAAATATGTGACACCTATTTCCACAGATAACTTCGGAAGTATCTTGTCAGAGAGGTTGATAACTGATGGTGTGATTCTTGGTACGGAACGAGTGGATGCACCAACTTCACTTGCAGTTGTATCAATTTCTGATGGTGAACCCCGGTACCAATTTTATCGAAATAACACAGCAGAACGACAAATAAATACAGACCTTTTAGATTCAGTGATTGAAAAATCTACTAGAATTTTCCACATCGGATCGCTGTCGCTTATTGAAGGAGAGGATTCCAATGTTTGGGAAAGTAAATTTCGGTCCTTGTCAAGTCAAGGTATTATTACAAGTTTAGATCCAAATGCCAGATCCGTGGCTGTAACGGACAAGCAATCATATATTGCTCGCCTTTTCCGAATGTTACCGCATACATGCGTCTTAAAACTTTCAGATGAAGATCTAATATATATAATACCGAATACAAGTCTTAAGGATGCTTTCAACCAATTATGTGCAAAAACTTCTGCGGAACTTATAATACTCACAAAGGGAGCCAAGGGTGCTTTAGTCAAAACACCAAGTTATCAATTTCAAGTAAAAGCAGTCGTACCGAGACCTCTGCGAGATACAGTGGGAGCTGGTGATACTTTTATGGGAACAATTCTAACAGAGCTTCATAAGCGGTGCTTTGTTGTGGAGGAAATTTCCAAACTTTCGTACCATGAATTACGAAAGATGGTCGATCGTGCCAGTATCGCAGCTGCTCTTAATTGTCAAAGCACAGGGTGTAATCCACCTTACGAAAACGATCTTTTAAGCTAAAAAAATAATATTGATAGGTTTTTTGATCAAGATATTACAGAAAGTCAAAATACTAGGAGTATAAATAGTAATTTTTAAAATATCGCACAAATTCGAAACACTATGCAAACATTGTTACCGTAGAGCCGTGATTTTAATAACCATGTACTCTAGACCTTTGTTTATTTTAAATACAGTTAAATCAAAGTTTTCGTCTCAATTTTTCTGTAAAAATTTATTTTTGTATTGTATATCTGAGATGGATTGAAGAAACTGAGTAAATAATCACTTCGGAGAGGAGACGTATCAATTGAAAAATTCTAAAGATTATTTGGCCGAGGCTAATTCTATAGTTGAAAAAATTACTGTTGCGGATGGGATTGAAAAGCATAAGCGTGGTGAAGCATTATTTATAGACGTTCGTGATAGTGCCGACATAGCTGATACAGGAACAATTTCGGATTGTTTGAGGATACCGCGAGGTATGATAGAGTTCATAGCGGATCAATCGTCTCCACTGTATAACGATAAGTTGTCCAAAGATAAAAAAATTGTTTTAGTTTGTGGGGCTGGAGGAATGGCCGCCTTGACCGGTAAAACGCTTTTAGAAATGGGCTACACTAAAATACAAAATGTTGGTGCAATTGGAGATTGGATTAAAGCTGGTGGTCCTATTGATAAGTAACTAATTACACGCTTACAATGATTTGAGCGTAGAATATACATTGTTTAAGTTGTATAAATCTGGAGTATTTTAGGGGCTTGGTTTTTGTATCCAGATGTAGCTATCTGATTGTTTTGTATCTATAATTTCAAGTGGCTCGCACTCTTTTGTTGCTTCGTTAGGCTGCAGTCCAACCCATTTCCTAACCTCACCAGTTCTAAAACAGAATTCACTATTATGGTATGGGCACAGAATTGTCCCTTTCTGGGTTATCTGACCGATTTCCAAAGGCAAGTTCATGTGAGGACAACTGTTTTTGATTGCAAAAACTCCATCCTGATTTATTAAGAGTATTTCTTTGCCGTTATGTTCGAATTTTTTCTTCTCGCCAGGTTCTAGCTCACTGATTGGCAAGGTTCGAAGCCAGGTTTCACCNTTAATTTCTTTTTCTTTGACTATAGAGTGGTCAATCAAAGTATTCTTTTTTATTGAACTTACCTCGTGCAATGTGATTAGNTGGCTGGACCCTCTGAGCTTAAGCCTAACAAAGTTTTTAACTTTCACCGACTNTTTTATTCTTTTGTAAGCNACATCCGATATTAGAAATCTTGTACCCGCATCTTTATTTATTGCTTCTATTCGACTTGCAATATTAACCGTATCCCCTATCACAGTAAANTTCTTGTCTTCCCCAAATCCGACAGAGCCAAGGATTGCCTCCCCGTAATGAACACCAATTCTAATATCAAAATCTCTTCCATAAGCTTTAGAGAGATATTCTTTAAAATCATCCATTGCCTGAAGCATCTCTACGGCTGCGTTAGCGGCTCTCAAGGTTTGTTGTCTGGACTCCTTCAACCCAAAAATAGCTAGTATGGCATCGCCAATGTAGTTATTAATCTCTCCACCATTTCTAATAATTACATCTCTCATTATTGAAATATATCTGTTGAGAATAAAAATCACATCATAAGCAGCTAATGCTTCCGAGAAAGGTGTGAACCCTCTGATATCACAAAACATTATAGATAGGTTTCTAATCGTTCCAACTGATTCTAACTTAGTATTTGCCAGCTGGTTACTATTGCCCAAATCTCTTTTATCTAAAAGAAGTCTTCGGTAAGCGATTGGTCCGTTAATCGTCATCTGGCAGGCAAGCCTTATATTTTCTGGAAATGATAATTTAGTTGAGAGCTTTAGCTCTAGTTCAGATCTGGGCGAACAATTTTTCAATCCATCTGTTATCTCAATTCGACANGTNGANCATTTTCCTGTTCCACCACAGGCGCTCAGATGAGATACATTGTTTCTTAANGAGGCGGTTAAAATTGATTCATTCACTGAGACTTCGATCTTTTTGTTGTCTGGCTCGACCTTCGCAAAAAAATGAGTTTCGTCAGTCATTTTAAAATTTAGACTATTGTGACTACCATCACAGAAAGGTTTATTTTGGGTTTGCTTACAAGTACAAAAGAATTTTGTTTCATTTTTTTCAGCCGTATATTTCACGGGACTNAAATCCGTTCCAACGTGGCTTCCATCGCAAAAGGGCTGCTTTTTGCTTTTACCACAGCTACACCAAAAATAGTTCTTNTCTTCNTCTACTTCACATGCAATCGGTTTAAATTCATTCATAGTAATCCCTATATTGAGTATTAATTTATTTTCTACATGCAATAGGTTAACTTTACCATAAAACAATCTCGTTACTGAAAATATTCNTTGTGTTNTGTTGTTTAAAGCAAGATATTTTTGNTTTCTGCCGATATTAGCTAATAAAGTTATCAAACACTGATTTGAAGCNATTGATCACGTAGAAGCTACCAATCGGTGTCAATATCAGCCCGTTGTATGATNTGCTACGTCTCTTTAGCTAANAGAAGTATCGTATGTCTCAGNGATTAGCAATAGTCGTCACGATANTGCCTGTGGTTTTTCAGCCAGTTAAGGTAGAAACTTCNTGGGTAAAGGCAACAGGTATCATCTGTAGGANGGGGTAGCTGTCAAAAGTNGGAGTTGAGCTAACTGAAATTCTTATCTTTAAGCAATTAAAAACAGGAAATATACGTAGCGCTGTGGAGTCAACAGAGCCAAAAACAGTGCTANTGATACCTATCAAGTAGCAACAAACTAAAAATAAATTGCTTATGGTCTGTAAGTCCTAATTTTACCAGATTTCTGGAATGAACCGTTGAGTGCTCATCGGCGGTCTTTTTAGGTCTGCGGCTTCTCGTCGTTCTGGCAATTCTAACGGTTCCTTTTTTATATCACTGTAATCAAACTGTTTGATAAGATGATTTATGCAATTTAATCTCGCTTTTCTTTTTTCATCGCCATCTACAACCCACCACGGGCTCTCTGGAGAGTCAGTACTNTTGAACATTGCATCCTTTGCCATGCTATATTCTACCCAGCGGTTCCGAGCTTCGAGATCCATGGGACTAAGTTTCCAGTTTTTCATTGGATTATTTACCCGTTCTTGAAAACGCTTTTCCTGCTCACCATCACTTACGGAAAACCAATACTTGATAAGTCTAATACCATCAGACAACAGCATTTTCTCGAAAGTAGGACATGCAAGTAAAAACTGCTTATATTCTTTGTCGCTACAAAAACCCATCACGCGCTCCACACCGGCTCTGTTATACCAACTACGATCAAAAATAACTAATTCTCCTGCGGAGGGTAAATGCTCTACATATCTCTGAAAATACCATTGAGTTTTTTCTCGTTCTGTTGGTGTGCCTAGAGCGATTACACGGCAATACCGGGGATTTAATGGGGAGCTAATTCTGTTGATTACACCACCTTTCCCAGCGGCGTCTCTGCCCTCAAAAATAATTACAACTCTACTCTGGGAGTGTCGAATCCACTCCTGTAGCTTTAACAATTCCAGTTGTAGTCGACTTAACTCGGCTTCATAGGCAGTTTTTTTTATTTTAAATTTGTTTTGTTTCATCTTTGTCATAATATTTGGCCTTTTTTTTATCACATCCACAATAGCGAATTTTTTCTAAATTGTCAGTTATAAACATNATCCATTGATTTAAGAACTTCAGCATATTATTGCCTGGTAAAAATATATGGTAGACGCAAGTTAAGTCGTGAAAAATTATCTCTTTCATTCCAGCATTTAATTAAGAAA
>PAHT02000060.1 GCA_002705045.2 Paracoccaceae bacterium
CAGATTCACTATTTGCTAATCCAAGGGATTGATCCAGTTTGAACTCAGTTTCTGAATCAGGGCCGTCTACCACACCAGAAACATAGACTGGCGATCCTTGCGATTTTAGATAGGTCACAATTTCCTCAACTTCTTCATCAGATACAAAGGGACCGTGGATCCGTGTTATTCGACCGTTACTAGCCATGTATAGCATATCCCCCATTCCCAGAAGTTGTTCAGCACCCATTTCCCCTAAAATAGTTCTACTATCAATTTTGGATGTTACTTGAAACGAAATCCTACTGGGAAAATTTGCTTTTATAGTGCCCGTTATTACATCAACGGAGGGTCTCTGGGTAGCCATGATTAAATGAATTCCAGCAGCTCTTGCCATTTGCGCTAACCTTTGAATACAAGCCTCAATTTCTTTACCAGCCACCATCATTAAATCAGCCATTTCGTCGACAATAATGACTATATATGGCATTTTCTCTGGAGTAAAATGCTCAGTTTCGAAGATTGGATCACCCGTCTCTTTATTAAAGCCTGTTTGAACTGTTCGGTCAAAATTTTCACCTTTGGTAATTGCTTCATCAACACGAGAATTGAAACCATCAATATTTCTGACTCCCATTTTGGACATTTTCCTGTAACGGTCTTCCATTTCTGAAACTGCCCACTTTAGTGCTACTACTGCTTTTTTGGGGTCTGTAACAACTGGGCTGAGTAGGTGCGGTATCCCGTCATACACGGATAATTCGAGCATTTTTGGATCAATCATAATTAATCGGCATTGATCTGGGTTGAGGTTGTATAAAAGAGATAAAATCATCGTATTGATACCTACTGATTTACCGGATCCAGTAGTTCCAGCAATTAGTAAGTGAGGCATTCTTGCTAAATTAGTTACAATTGTTTCGCCGCCGATGTCTTTACCAAGGGCCAGTGGCAATTGAAATTTACTATCTCCATATGCTCTTGATGACAAAATTTCACGCAGCAGAACTTTTTCGCGATCTGCATTTGGTAATTCAATACCAATTACTGAACGGCCAGGAATTGTAGATACTCTTGCAGAAAGTGCAGACATTGATCGCGCAATGTCATCAGCCAATCCTATCACTCTACTAGCTTTCAAGCCCGCCGCTGGTTCCAATTCATAAAGTGTTACAACTGGTCCTGGCCTAACAGACACAATTTCTCCTTTAACGCCATAATCATCTAAAACGTTTTCTAACATTCTAGCATTCTCGTTTAACGCGTCATCGCTTAAGTGATGGCGTAAAAATACCGTTGGGTTCTCTAATAAAGAGAGAGCGGGGCTCTTGTACTGTTGTTTCTGCGGTTCAAATTGAAGAGACGGTTGTTCCTCCCTTAATGCGACTGAACTTTTGGGCCGTTTTTTTATTTCAGATTTTTTTATACGCCCAAAAATACTAGTTCTTTTTTTGAGAGGTTCCGTAGATTTGTTTCCCTGATCAAATTGGTTAGTCTTTGTTACTCCCCCTAGGCTTGGTGCTTGAACGTATTCCTGGTTTTGGATTGGTTCTAGTTCAGTGACTTTCGTGTTTCTTGTTACAATAACTTCATTAATTTTTGACTTTATTCTCTCTTCTGTAGAATTTGCACTATCATTTTTATTTTCTCTACCTATATTTTTGTTTGACTCAAATAAGTATGGATTTTCAGGATCTCGCTTAAATAAATAAGTTATGGTATAATATGTACTTCGAAAAGGAAATTTAGCTATTTTTTTCAATTCGGCAGAACTTAGGCCAAGTGTATGACAGGAAAAAGTAATCGTTAGAATAGCCAGAGTAAATGTTACTAATTTTAGCCAATTATTAACATCAAAAATTTTTATGCCGATAACAAGGCTGAGGGCATTGTCACCAAAAACCCCTCCTATTCCGTAGGCAAAGTCCCAGCTTAGAGGTGCTGGATGGGCGGCAAGAAACATTGAAAGAAAAGCTACTGCTAATGGTGTAAAAATTATCCGTTGAATAAAATTTGCGGTTGCTTTTTTGAAAACAAACCGCCAACTCCAAACAAATAAAACTAGGGGAAGGTAGTATGAAGCGATACCAACCGCAAGGTGTAAAGGGTCAGCGATATAACTTCCAAATGAGCCTAAAACGTTACTTGCCAGTGAACTTGTTGCGCTTCTAAAACTTGGATCTGAAGCGTCATAGGTACTTAATATAGCTACTAAGGACGTGCCAAGCCCAAACAATAAAATCCCAAAAAATTGCCTAAGTTTTTCTTTCAAGATATTAGCCGATTTTGGTGGGATCAAGCGGTTACCTTTAAGTTTGTTTGGAAGTAATGCCATCGTCATTTTTTTACCTTTTAAATTTTAGTCGGGTTTAAATATTCAGAAATTGCCGTTAGGCCATAGTTTAATTGTTGTATCGAACCAACAAGCGCTACACGAATAAAATTTTCTCCAGGGTTCTCTTTTCCAAATGACTCGTGGTTTTTATTTGCAAGATAAGCGCCTGGTAATACTTTTACTCCAAATTTTTCCCAAAGCTCAATTGTAGCACTCTCACCATTATTGACTCTAATCCAAAGAAAAAAACCTGCCTCTGGGGGTTGATAGTCAGTTGTATTTTTTAAAATTCTATTTGCTAAATTTAATTTCTCTTTATATTTTTGTCTGTTGTCTTCTACGTGTTTTTCGTCCTTCCAAGCAGCCTCAGCAGCAAATTGCAAAGGGGTTGGAGTTGGTGCTCCACTATATGATTTAAGCTTTTTCAATTCGCTAATAGTCTTCTCTCCGCCAGCTGCAAAACCTGATCGCAGACCAGGAAGGTTTGATCTTTTTGATAGAGAATTGAAAATAATTAGTCTCTCTGGATCGAAATCGAACCTGTAAACACTTTCTATCGCTCCGGTTGGTTTTTTATCTTGATAAATTTCTGAGTAACATTCGTCAGCGAAAACTTTAAAATCATGGGTTTCTGCTAAATACAGTAAATTTTTCCAATAATCGGACGAAGCTATAGCTCCCTGCGGATTGCTTGGAGAGCACATGTAGCATATTGTGGTACGGTCAAGTATTGTTTTTGGCACACGTGTAAAGTCGGGTAAAAAACCAGTTTTATTTGTTGCAGGGACGAAGATTGGTTCGGCGAGAATTGCTTTCGCCGCTACCATGTAACATTGATAAAAGGGATTTGGTAACAGTATTGCTGGGACTTTACCGTTCTTTGAAGTAGGACTTAAGGCAATAGTGGTATTGAATAGACCTTCTCGAGTTCCGTTTAGTGAAATTAAATTTTTTGTTGGGTCCAAAGTTGGCACTTCGTATCGTTTTGAAATCCATGATGAAATGCTCGAGAGAAGGCCTATGGTGCCATCATTAGAAGGATATGAATTAAAACTCGAGAAATTTTCTGTAACTTTCTCAAGAATAAATGGTGGGAATTGATGCGTAGGTTCTCCAATGTGCATATGCACTTCACAGCTTGGTGCTTTTTTNTTTTTTAACAAGTTTCGCAATCGTGGAAACGCGTAATCCGGTAAACCGGAAAACCTCAACAAGTCTTGCATTTATGCCTCACAACACGGATCTTCAGTCCATTTATNANTTAAGTTATAACTGGAGTTTTGTTGCGCGTCNAGTATTGAGTTTTATCACAAAAATAAANTNATTTTAATTTTTAATAATTTTTTCGATACTTTTACCAATCTTTAACAAAGATTTTTCTTTAAACGGTTTTCCCATAACCATCAAACCACAAAAATTTGAGTTAGTTGGTATTGTTAGAGCCGGTAGGTTCATTAGGTTCGCAAATCGGGTGTTCCTTAAAGCTAAAAGATTTTTCTCGGAGAAATAACTGTTGTCAGAGAGTAAGGAATCAATTCTGGGAGGTAGTATGGGTGTTGTTGGCGCTAGAATAGCATCAAATTGTGATATATAGTCCAAATATTGTTTTCTTAACATATCGAGTTTTCGCCAGGCATCAACGTACTCAGGTCCACTGACTTTTTGTCCACTTCTAAACCTTTCAAGAATTGGTGGATACATTTTACTGGGATCAGTTTCTATTAGATGTTTCCAAGTCCCGTATGCTTCAGGACTAAACACAGCTGAGGATAAGGACATTGCATCGGTAACAATTGGAGAGCTTAGTCGAGTTATTTGGATTCCAAAGTCTGTTAAGGTTTGCAAACTATTTTCAAAAGTTACGTTTATTTCGCTATCTAATGTTTCTAGAAACATGGTTTCAATAACTGCAAAATTTTTAAACTCAAGGGTTTCTTTTTTAAGTTTAATTCTTTTGTCCAACAAAATAGCTGACAAAAAATTTGCTGCGTCTTCAACAGATTTAACTATTGGACCAATTGTATCAAATTTTGGGCAGAGAGGAACAATACCATATAAGCTAGCAAGGCCGTGTGTGGTTTTCAAACCTACTAGATTATTCCAAGCAGCTGGAACTCGGACAGAACCACCAGTGTCAGAACCTATCGACCCAGAGGCTAAATTTAGCGCGACACTTACAGCAGATCCAGATGAAGAGCCGCCAGAAGCTAATTCTGAATTGACAGAATTTCTGGGTGTTTCTGTTACTGGGTTGATACCTAAACCTGAAAACGCCAATTCGGTCATATGGGTCTTTCCTAGCGATATTAGACCAGCTTTTGTCGCGTTCTCAACAATTACCGCATTGAAATTGGGGACCTGGTTTTTAAGTAAGGCCGAACCAGCTTCGGTGGCCACTCCATCCATATTGCACACGTCTTTCCAAGAAATAGTTACCCCATCCAATTTACTAAGTCTCTTATTATGACGAGCTCTTAATTTTGCGTTGGATGCTTGCTTAAGTGCACTCTCTTCCATTACTGTTGTAAATATTGATGATGAGTTTGGATTAGACTTAATACTTTTAATGTATGCTTCAGTCAATTCTACAGGACAAACTTCTCCAGTAGATATTTTATAACCTATTTCAGTTGCTGTTAGTCTAAATATTTGTTCCATAAGTATTCCATTGTTATATATAAATTATAAAAGCATTCAATAAGTGTGGACTTATCAGTTTCATAAAGCATATCAAAGGTAATGAAAAAAAAATATGATATAATTATTGGTGGTGGAGGCGTTATTGGATTGACAATAGCGATTGCTTTGGCTGAGCAAGGATTAAGTGTTGCTATAGTTGATGATAAACCTCCTACTACTGAGGATAAAGTTAAGTTTGACGGCCGAGCCTATGCGCTGTCGTCGGCAACAGTTAAAATGCTTTCTGTTCTAGGTATTTGGAAAGAGCTTGTTAAAACTGCGCAACCAATTCTTGATATGAAAGTGTCTGAGGGAAAAGCAGGCAAGGGAGCTTCTCCCTTTTTTATGCATTTTGATCATAAAGATATGGATTCAGGCCCTATCGGTTATATGGTGGAAGATCGTTTTTTAAAACAGATTTTATTAAATAAACTTTTTTCAAACAAAAGCATTTCAAAATTTTACGGTGCTAAAATTGTGGATCAAGAAATTAATCAGGGAATAATTGAGGTGCACTTTGAAAATAAAACCAGTATCTCTGCAAAACTTTTAGTTGGGTCTGATGGTCGAACTTCGATGATAGGTGAACGGTCGGGAATTAAACGCAATACTTTTGATTACCAACAAACAAGCATTGTTTGCGCAGTTTCACATGAAAAAGATCACTTAGGTGAAGCGCATCAGTTTTTTATGCCGGCGGGGCCGTTAGCTATCTTACCATTACAAAATAATATTTCCTCAATTGTTTGGACGGAACAAAATCAAAAAGCCGATCAATTAAAGAAAATCAGTGATAAAAAGTTTTATGATGAATTAAAAATAAGATTTGGTGGTTTCAGAGGAAAAATTTCCCTCGAAGGTCAGCGTTATTTTTTTCCATTATCATTAAGTATTTCAAAGACCTTAATCTCTAACAGGGTAGCTCTTGTGGGAGATGCTGCTCATGCTGTTCATCCTGTTGCTGGGCAGGGCTTGAACTTAGGAATGAGGGATGTCGCGTCACTGGTTGAGATAATTACGCTAGCGCGGCGTCGCGGAGAAGACTATGGGTTGGAAAATATATTATCAAGTTATGCGACGTGGAGAGAATTTGATCGAGTAACTTTGTACAGTTTTACACATCTGATAAACCAAGTTTTTTCTAATGACAGTCCCTTTTTAAAAACATTTCGTGGAATTGGTATGGTTGCGATAAATAATATTCCTATGGTACAAAGATTTCTTATGAGGGAAGCCTCTGGTTTTGGTCAAGGACTTCCTTTATTAATGTCCGGACGAAGAATTTAATTTTATTAACTTTATCTTGGGCTACGCTTAGCTAGAATTCTCTGAAGTGTTCGACGATGCATGTTAAGACGTCGAGCAGTTTCAGAAACATTTCTATTACATAATTCAAAAATACGCTGTATGTGTTCCCACTTTACTCGGTCTGCCGACATTGGATTTTCTGGTGGCAGAGGCTTCTCTTCTCGCGTCGCCAAAAGTGCGTTTACTACGTCGTCTGCATCAGATGGCTTTGACAAATAATCTGTGGCTCCCATTTTGACAGCAGTTACCGCTGTTGCTATCGCGCCATAACCCGTTAAAACAATGATTCTTGCGTCCGGTCGTTTTTTTCTAATTAACTCTACAACCTCTAGGCCACTACCATCCTCGAGGCGAAGGTCTATCACTGCATAGCCAGGGGCTAGGTCTTCGACTAGACGGGTTCCCTCCTCAACAGTCAACGCTGATCGTACTATAAAGCCCCTTTTTTCCATAGCACGACTGAGCCTCCTCACAAAAGGTTCATCGTCATCAACCAATAACAGTGAAGGATCGTTTCCTAAATTATATTTATCTTTATCAATGCTCATATCAGTCTCTTGCATGAATTAGTGTAGATATAGTGCAGAGTACTAACTTTGGCCAATTTTAATTTTACTCATTAAAGGTATCATTTCAAAAAGCAAGTAATTCGATCAGCCATTTCCTCTGCGCTAATTCTTCTATTAAAATAATCTATAAATTTTCCAGAAGAATCTACCAAATATGTGAATGCAGAATGATCCATCAAATAGTCGGTATTATCTTCCTCACCGGTGTTTGATTTTTTGCCGTATACTTTAAATATTTTCATAACTTTTTTAATTGCGTTCTCCGAACCAGTAAGTGCAAGCAATTTTGGATGAATGAAGTTAGAAAACTCTTTTAATCGGTCAGCTGTATCTCTCAAAGGATCAATAGTAATAAAAATTGGAGTAATAGAAGTTCCTTTTTCCTGCAATATATCTATCGCTATTACGTTACGTTGTAAATCATATGGACAAACATCTGGGCAGTAGGAATACCCAAAGTAAATAAGGGAGGGTTCAGTGATGAAGATCTTGCTGCTAACTTCTATATTATTAACATCAGTTAATTTAAAGTGCCCTCCAATTTTTGCACTTCCTTTCGCAACTATATTTTTTGTGCACTCATTATTTAATGAGGGTTTTACGATAAACAAAAAAATTACACCTATTGAAAATATTAAAGTAAAAATAAGTGACATTGTCACAATAAAAAATTTATTCATTTTGGATTCTTTTTTCTTCTAACAAGTAATCTGTAATATTTGCCTATACCTAAGTCAGCTTAAAAGCTATATTTAAAATTGAGTGAAATATTTTTGAATTATAGACATGAACGATATACCCCAAATTTTTTTAAAAAAACCAGTAAGAGGTGAGTGGGTTCGCTTGCGAACATTTATTTACTTAAGATGGCTAGCAGTTTTTGGTCAGTCTGGTGCAGTGATAGCAAGTTTATTTTTTTTGAATCTTGATTTGAAGCTTGAATTAATTTCATTCTTCATTTTACTTTCAGCGACTATAAATATTTTAGCGACGCTGTTATATCCAGAGAATAAGAGGTTATCAGAGAAAGATATATTCTTATTGTTGATGTACGACTTGATACAGCTGAGCATCCTTCTCTTCTTGACAGGAGGACTTACCAACCCTTTTTCAGTTTTAGTTCTTGCACCGGTCACCATCTCTGCAACTGCTTTGAGGTTAAGTTCAACGCTTATACTTGGAGCTATCGCTACTGTTTTAATTACAGCCTTGGGATTCTTTTATGTACCCTTACTCACAGTAAATAATGCGAGCCTGGATCCAGAAATTTTGTTGGTTGGAACCTGGTTAGCGCTTTTCATAACAGTAATTTTTCTTGCCAGCTATTCTCGGAGAGTAACTGTTGAGGTGGCCGCAATGAGTGANGCGCTTNTAGCTACTCAGATGGCNTTGGAGAGNGAGCAAAGGCTTACCGCGTTAGGAGGAGTCGTTGCGGCAATGGCTCATGAGTTTGGCACACCACTTTCAACAATAAAATTAGCATCGTCAGAAATTTTAAATGACAAAAACTTAGCTCCTGATTTTAGAGATGATATTGAATTAATTAATGANCAGGTTGATAGATGTCGTGATATTTTAAAAGATATGGGTCGACGAGGAAAAGATGACACTCATTTACACGTTGCTCCAATTCTAAGTTTAATTCAGGAGGCGACTGAACCTCACCAAGATAGGGGAAAGGCAATTATCTTATCCACGGATGGTTGGGAAGGTAACATTTTTGATGATATTCAATTGGAGAGCCAACCGGACGTTTATCGAAGACCAGAGATAATCCACGGTATCAGAAATTTAGTCCAAAATGCTGTTGACTTTGCCAAATCGACAGTCTGGATAAGGGTTGAGTGGGGAAATGATACGATATCGCTTAAAATAAGTGATGATGGTTTTGGTTTTGCCCCTGAGATGATTGGGCGACTGGGAGATCCATTCATAAATAAAAAACTTTATAAAAATACAAATCGCAATGCTCAAAAATATGAAGGTATGGGATTGGGTTTATTTATTGCTAAAACTTTACTCGAGCGGACTGGAGCAACACTTTTATTTTCTAATAGTAACGCCATAACCAAAGAGATCCACGAAGGTGAGATTAAAAAAGGAGCTATTGTGGAAGTGTGCTGGCCAAAAAATTTGTTGCAAGTATCAGATTATAATTCTCGGAACCCACTTCCCAAAAATGTCAAAAATTGAATCATGAAGAAGGAGAAAATATTTACTTGCAAAAAAAAAAAATAATTTTAAATAAACAAGGTCCAAAGCAAACGTTAATAATAGCAACTTTGTTTGCCGAACTGTTGGGATCAGGCGATTCATTGCTCCTCTTTGGCGATATAGGTTCGGGGAAAACTTTTTTTTCACGCGGCGTGATTCAGAGAATGATGGTAAACCAAAATGTGCGCGTGGAAGAAGTTCCATCCCCAACATATACAATAGTTCAAGCTTATGATTCACTGTCCCCGCCAGTATGGCACCTGGACCTTTATCGCCTATCAAACCCCGATGAGATAATTCAATTAGGTCTAGAGGAGGTATTAGACATGGGAATTTTATTGATTGAATGGCCAAACAAAATGGGATCTTATATCCCAACTCGAAACATCTCTCTCACTTTTGAAAGTGGAAAAAAAAATTATGCTTATCGTACAATTTCTATTGAGTTTAATGGCTCAGGCTGGGACCACATATCCAGTGCAATGCCTAAAAGTTAGACAATATAAAGAGGTCTCGTAGACTAGGGTGCAAAATGATTTTTAATTTTGATGAGAAGTCTTTGGAGCGCTGTTCTTGGGAGCATAAAGTCTTTCACTTGCCTCCTAGTAATGATTTTGCATTGCATTTCTTCGATGGCCTTTTATCAAAATTTGATTTGCAAGAGCTAAAATTGAATCCAGAACTTCTTGGTGGCGTAAAAATAATCACTAGTAACAAAAGATTAGTTAAGCAGTTAGAGGTGCTTTTTGAAAATAGAGGTTTTGTCGTTTTACCTAGGATTTTAGATTTAGAAAATTTATCAGAGCTGTTTCACGAACAACCCCTTGCCAGGGGATATGGGCATGAGGAGCTTGATCACTTTGATCTCATATCTGAGCTAGAACGAACATTATTGTTGAGTAACCTAATAGAGAGTTTTAAAGGCAGTGACTTTAAAGATTTTACAGAAATAAAGTCTTTTGAATTAGCTTCTAGTTTGATTAGTATAATTGATGAACTAAATGCGAATAATTTTACTAGCAATGATTTGCTAAATTTAACTGATGAGGATTTACCAGAGCACTTGCAACGAAACTTAGTTCTTTTAAGAAAAGTTCTCAAAAGCTATGAAAAAACCCTTGCTAGACTTAAACTCCTTGATAAGCAAACAAAATATCTTTTTACCGTTGATAAGTTAATTCATAGTTGGCAGTTGCAACCTTGCAGTAGACCAATAATACTAGTTGGCTCAACCGGTTCCCGGCTTGCAACTGCAAAACTTATGAAAGCTGTAACTGCACTACCGCAAGGACTGGTTGTTTTGCCAGGGTTAGATACACTTTTAACAGAACGCGGATGGAATGCGTTNACTCCCGATCACCCACAATATAGTTTTATATCTCTTTGCANNGCTTGGCGTCTAGAAGGNTCTCATCGTAACATAATTTTGAAAGCACCGCCNTGGGANGAGAATTTAATATCTGTTCTTGCGNTCGATCCAATAAACATTAGGAGGCATTTGTTTTCATTATTAATGAGGCCTGGGCCAGTTACTCACGAATGGATAACTGAAGGCAAATTAATTGTCGNTAAGGTTAGCNAAGGGCTAAAAGATGTNGCGCTTATTGAAGCAAATAATTCTCGCGAAGAAGCAGCTGCCATTTGTGTTGCTATTAAAGAGGCAGTGACTAATGGCTCTACAGTTGCGTTGGTAACTCCATCCAAATTACTAGCTAGGCGAGTTACAGCTGAATTAAAAAGATGGGATATANTTCCNAATAATTCGCTTGGCATTANTTTAGGGTCAACTAAATTTGGGATATTTTTTCGNCTCGGCGCATTAGTATTAGAAACAAATTTTCATTTAAATAATGTAATTAGTTTATTGCAAAATAACTTTTGTCGGGNTGAATCCTCAAATCACGATTTAAACATAAGTAAACTTCAGGAAGCCTACCGCAAAAACAACAATTCGTTTTTGGACTTGGTAGAAAGCGATTGGTTGTTGAGTCAAGAACAAGAATTTATTGATTGGTATAATTGGTTGCTGGATATATTTAAAGAATCAATTTCCAAAATTGGTATAGATACTCTCGGAAATACATTTTCTTTGCATCAAACGTTTTTACAAAGATTGATGANCGGTCATCAACCGAATAAAATTANTTCAATACANTCCGTTAACAAAATTACTGATCCAAACACTGATGCTGTTTCGCAGTTCTTAAAAATAGTGTCTGGGCATTTTCAAAATTGTGAAANAGTAGGAAAATTNAAATTTTGCAGATATAGAAAGGTATTAGAGAAATTACTACAGGACATTGTCTACGACCCGGTTGTAGAAAATAAGAGCAAGAATGTTTTCATTTGGGGTACAATAGAATCAAGGACTCAATCTGCGGATGTAGTAGTTTTGGCTGGGCTTAATGANGGTATGTGGCCGAATTACAATAGTGAGGATATTTGGTTGAGCCGNTCTATACGAGGAGTGTTAGGGATAAATTTATTTGAAAGAAAAGTAGGCCTATCCGCCCATGACTTTCAGCAAGGTGCAATGGCAAAAATGCTGATTTTATCNCGATCTAAGAGGAATAATAATTCNCCANCAGTTGCATCNCGTTGGCTTATTAGACTTGAAAATTTGTTAAATGGTTTGGGCGTGGAGGGAAAAAAATGCTTTTCTANCATTAAGTTNCGTGGTTCACTATTTTCTAAGTTGGCTT
Source organism: Paracoccaceae bacterium (assembly GCA_002705045.2). Taxonomy (GTDB): domain Bacteria; phylum Pseudomonadota; class Alphaproteobacteria; order Rhodobacterales; family Rhodobacteraceae; genus JAYZEV01. The sequence goes on from PAHT02000060.1 coordinate 11,787, forward strand.
CGGAAATATTTCAATCTTCCTTACTGATCGATNGNTTAACCAGTGAGGTCAAGTNTAAAGCTGCTCGTCCAGCGCCANTTCCNCCTTTGACGGCCAGNCCAAGTAGACTTTCAGTGACAGAAATAGCAACTTTAATTAANAATCCCTACGCAATTTATGCAAAAAAAGTNTTAAATTTAAAAAAACTAGAAAATTTTGAATATACTTCAGATCCAAGAAATAAAGGAAATTTAATACATGCGACNTTGGAACAATTCATTTTTGAAAATTACGAGTATTTTCCAGATTCTAAGGAGGCATGTGATCTGTTATCTAAAAAGTTTAATTCTGTTCTGGAGAAGGCTAAAATTCCAGTAGAAATTAAAAGTGTATGGAAAGCTCAGTTTGAAAACCGTATCAAACCAATAATTAGCTTGGAGGAACATAGGAGGTTGATTGGAAAGCCATACGCTTTGGAAGCTTTTGGAAAATTCAATATTAAGTTAAAAAATGGTGAGAAGTTTTTAGTAACTGCCAAAGCAGATAGAGTAGATAAGGGGCCTNATGGATTTTTCATNTATGATTATAAAACNGGACAAATTAGCAAACAAAATTTAGAAAAATTTTCTCCGCAGCTNGANATAGAGGCATTNATGCTTTTTGACGGTGCTTTNGGTAANGTATCTCCNAGCGATGGACTAGTTCTCGCTTTGATTGGGTTAGGCAATAANCCAAATCAGTATGAAAAGACGGTAACNGAAGAAAATCTTGAGCAGTGGACTATTGGGTTAATCAAAATTATAGAAAAAATGAAAATAGAATTGAGTGCTTTTGAAGCATACGGTGGCACTTTAAAACAAAATANTTTTCCTGATGATTTTCATCANTTGTCAAGGTTTGGGGAATGGAATGATNATGAANCTGCGAATGAGATTGTTGTTGAGTTGCCAGTAAGAAAATAGGATAGTTTTTGAATAACTCAGNCAGTACAAACCCACTAAGTAACGTAAGTCANCCCAGAAATTCAATGTGGGTTTCTGCTAACGCGGGTTCAGGAAAGACCAGAAATCTTATTATTCGAGTGGCACGCTTGTTACTTCAAGGAGCGCTTCCTGAAAAGATTCTTTGTTTAACATATACCACTGCNGCAGCAACTGAAATGCAAGAGAGATTGTATAAAGAACTTGGTTCTTGGTCGATGAAATCTAATANCGCTTTGACTGAGAAACTTTTAAGTCTGGATAACGAATTTTTTAAAAATAGCAAAGATTCANCAGCCACTTTAAATGAAGCGAGAAGATTGTTTGCCAAAGCTTTGGAGACCCCTGGTGGTTTGAAAATTCAGACAATTCATAGTTTTTGTAGTGGGGTTTTAAGAAAGTTTCCATTGGAGATAAGTGTTCCTCCAAATTTTAAAATTTTGGATGAGAGAAAAAAGCAAGAGNTTGTTACGAGAACAATTTTGGAAATTTCAAATCATAATCCTCAGGCTTTAGACAATATTACAAAANTACTTGAAGTTGTAGATATTCGNAATTTCATTGAACAGGTTCTNNANAATAAAGCCTTATTAAGTAGTTCTTTTGATTTAGACGCTTTTTGCAAATGTTTTGGATTTTCGAGTCAAAATGATAACATTTTTGATGAGGCGNCATTTATTTTCGATGGGCTCCCTTGCGATATTATAAAAATAGTTTCGAATGCACTATTGCACGGTTCAAATACTGATATAAAGCTTGCTAATTTACTTGCAAATGTCGAGCCATCTATAGACTTAAGAGCATTAGAAATATTGGAAAAGTTTTTTTGTACTCAAGATGGAAGATTGCGTTCGGCAAGGTCATTCCCAAGTAAAAAGGCAAAACTATATAATCCAAAATTGGAGATACTTTTTAACAAATTTAAAGAGAATTTTTTCAATTATTTGGTCCGGCGTAATGAAATTAATTCTATAAAAAAAACCATAGTTTTGTATGATTTTTCAAAAATTTTCTTTAAAATTTATGAAAGGATAAAACTCTCCGAAGGGCTGTTAGATTATGAAGATTTAATTATAAAAACTAGAGATCTTCTACTAAATTATGAGTCAAAATGGGTTTTATACAAATTAGACGGAGGAATTGACCACATTTTACTTGATGAGGCTCAAGATACATCGGTTCAGCAGTGGGAAATGCTCGCCTCACTAATGGATGATTTTTTTTCGGACGAGCGAGCACTTTCTGGTGAAAGAACATTCTATGCGGTTGGNGATGAAAAGCAATCCATTTACTCATTTCAGGGNGCTGATATAAAATCCTTTTCTTTTATGAAAGATTTCTTTTCAAAAAAGTTAGTTTCNGAGGGTAATAAACTTGACAGTATTGANTTAAGAAATTCTTTTCGTTCNTCCAAAGCCATACTTTTTTTTGTTAATGAGATTTTATTNGATGGTGGTGGAACTGGGATATCTCACATTACTGAACATTTAGCTTATCACAACGATCTTCCCGGACGAGTTGAATTGTGGCCATTANTAGGTGATACAGAGAGATCAATTTCAAATAATTGGTGGAGCTTTGAGAGAGAATCAGGTCATATCACTGGGTCAGAGCGCCTAGCGGACGATATTGCTCTACAAGTTAAAAATATTTTAGCTTCGAACCAAAAGATTTATGATCCCAGTATTAAGGACGCTGGCTTGCAAAGACAAGTGTTACCCGGTGATTTCTTGATATTGGTACGAAGTCGTGGTCCACTATTCAATAATATCTTAAAAAAGTTGTCAGATTATAATTTACCAATAGCTGGGTCTGATAAGCTTTTCTTGTTGGATGAGTTAGCTGTAAAAGATATTGTTTCGCTTTTAAAGTTTCTAACAAACCCTTTTGACGACTTAAGTTTAGCCGAAGCATTACGCTCTCCTTTATTAGGCTTTTCTGAGAAAGAATTATTTCAAGTGGCCTATCAACGAAATTGCTCGCTTTATCAGGCATTGAAACTAACTTTCCCGGATCATAATGTATGTGTTACTTTGAGTGATTTATTAATAAACGTGGAGGTATTACCTCCATACGAGCTAATCGAAAGAGTTTTGGTCAATTATAATGGGCGATTGAACATGACTGCTCGTTTAGGTCCTAGTGTAAATGATGTTTTAGACGAATTTTTAACACAGGCACTGAACTACGAAGAGTTCGAACCGCCTTCAAATTTTGGATTTTTAATGTGGTTGGATGAAATAAAGGTGGCAGTCAAAAGACAGTTGCAGAATAATAGTCCAAATATAAGAGTGATGACCATACATGGATCTAAAGGACTTGAGGCGCCGATAGTAATCGTACCAGATACGTTCAATACACCAATCGTAAAAAACAAGCGGACTTTTTTGCAAAAAGAGGGTTGGCTCTGTTTATGGGAAAAAGGACCGAACCTTCCTCAAGAAATTCAGCGATTGAAAGAGCAAAAGTTACTTCAAGAAGAAGAGGAAGAGAATAGATTATTTTATGTGGCTATCACCAGAGCGCGGAGTTGGTTGATTATTTGCGGTTCAGGAAAAAATATTCAGAATGGAGACTCTGTCAAGCCGAATTGGTATTTCAGGTCTGAAAAAGCATTAAAGCGTCTATCTAAAGAAAAGCCCTTGTTGCCAAACATTGAGGGAAAATTAATTTATGATTACAATTGGGATCTTGGTGATTATGAAAAATTTACGGAGAACAAATATCGTGAGCTCGACGATTTCAATAGCGAACTTTATAAAAAAAGGGAAAAAAATTTCTTATTTAAAAGACCAAAGTCGATTAGCGAGGTTCCTTCGGATCTCAGTGTCTCTGAATTGGTACAAAAGTTATCCAATATTAAAGTAGGAGAAGTATGGAGGAACGCCCATCCGATCACTTTTTCAGAAAAAAAAACGGTTTACGGTTCAGTAGTCCACTTATTTCTTCAGATTTTACCTGTTTATTTTGAAAAAAATGTTGGTTGTGTCAAAGATATAATTTGGCAAGAGTTCAAAAATAAATTGAAAGATTTTGATAGTCTGGATAGAGCGTTCCAGGAAGCGAAAAATATTCTTGAAAACCCTAATCTTTATTCTTTGTTAACGGATCCTTGTAGTTTTAGGGAAGTATCTGTCTCGAGTTTTTTAACCTTGCCAAAGCTTCTTGTAGACAATGAAGGTGGGCGAAAAAGGATTAGAGGTCGAATAGATTTGCTTAATGTTGCAGGATCAAAAGTTCTTATTGTTGATTTTAAAACTAGTTTAAACGTACCGTTAGCGATAAAAAACGTTGATCCCACTATCTTGGCCCAGCTGGAACTTTATGCAAGAATTTTATCTAAGGCTTACCCAAATCATGAAATTACTTCCGCAATTTTGTGGACTAAAGCAGCCCACTTGATGAAAATTCCAAGAATTAATTCTGATGAGGCGCTAAATACTCTTTTTGCAAACCAAGTTCTTGACGGGGTGTGAGCTGGATTCTAAACTGAAAATTAACTTTAAACATTTTGATAAGGAGAATCTGTAATGCCTACAGTTAAAGTAACCGATCAAACATTTGAGTCAGAAGTTGTTAACTCAGACATTCCCGTCGTAGTCGATTTTTGGGCGGAGTGGTGTGGTCCATGTAAACAGATTGGGCCTTCATTAGAAGAGTTGTCGGATGAGTATGATGGGCAAGTAAAGATCGTAAAGGTTAATGTTGATGATAATCCAGTTTCGCCTGGACAATTGGGTGTAAGGGGAATTCCAGCACTATTTTTATTTAAGAATGGAGAGATGATAGCGACTAAAACAGGAGCCGCGCCNAAATCGGAGTTACAAAATTGGATAGACGAAAGCAGGTAAACTANTAATTTTTCTAACAAACCTCTAGCTATGATTTTGAAGAATNTGACCGCATAGATATAGTGAACCACATATTAGTACTCGAATATTGTGTTTGTTTTTACTTTGGGTAATTATTCGTTCAAGAGCTCTACTGGAGTTTTCCGCCATGTATGTTTTCGCATGGAATGGATTTGTTTCTTTAAATATTTGTTCTTTAGTCAATGACGCCGGTTCATTTGGAATACTTATACAATCAATGCTGTCTGTAAGCGATGAGAGCTCTGCAATGAAACTTTTTATATCTTTTGATTTGATCATTCCAAATATTATATGTGAGGAACCTTCGAATGGCTGACTAAGAAANGATGCGATTGCTTTTGCTGANTCCTGGTTATGTCCACCATCAATCCACAGCTCCACTTTTCCNGAGTGATTCTCTAATTGGTCAAGAAGGGGTCCTCTCTTTAATTGGTGTAAGCGGGCTGGCCATTTTACATTTTGAACTGATTTTACTAACGCATTGTCGGTTGCTTTTAAAATTTTAAGTGCAGTGATCGCGATACCAGCATTCTCAAATTGATGAATTCCTTCGAGCTTTGGGGTGGGTAATTCTAGTATACCATCATGGTCTTCATAAATCATAGAATTTTTGTATTTTTTTGAAAACCAATCTCTACCAAAAAGACGAGTAGGGACACTTAAACTATCTGCAATCGAGCAGATTTTTTCTTGAACTTCAACGCTTTGTTTACCGATTACAGCTGGTACTTTTGGTTTTAAAATTCCTGCTTTTTCGGTTGCTATTTCCATAATGGAATTTCCTAGAAATTGTTGATGGTCAATCGATATGGGAGTTATTATTGATAAAATGGGATTTTGAATCACATTGGTAGCGTCAAGCTTTCCACCTAGTCCAACTTCTANTAGAGTATAATCAGCTTCATGTTTGCTGAACGCCAGGAAGGCTGCGCAAGTTGTAATTTCAAAGAAAGTNATGTTATTTNCTCTGTTGGTTCGCTCACATTTCTCGAGGTACTTNACTAGAAGAGATTCAGCAATTTTTTTTCCTTTTAACACTATTCTTTCGTTAAAGGTCACTAAATGNGGTGATGTATAAGTNTGAACCACACTATTGCTTGCCTCTAGACCAGCCTTTAAAAATGATAATGTTGAACCTTTCCCGTTAGTCCCAGCTATGTGTATCGCCGGTGGTATATTTAGGTGAGGGTTTTCTAATTTATTTAATAAGTCTATGACTCTTTCCAGAGACAAGTCTATTATTTTGGGATGTAATTTAGTAAGTCTTTCTAAAATTGTATTTGTATAGCTCACGCTTTGAGGACCTTACATATTGCTTAATTTAGAGTAAAAATTTTAATTTTCAGGAGCACTTAAATCAGCTTTTACTGCTCTTGGTTTTTTTNGTAGCATATGTGTAATTTTGATTAACTCATCCCGAATTTTGCTTCTATGAAGCACACTATCCAACATTCCATGCTCTAATAGATACTCTGCTCGTTGGAAACCTTCAGGTAATTTTTCTCTTATTGTTTGTTCTATTACTCGTGGCCCAGCAAAACAAATTAAAGCATTTGGTTCGGCAATTTGAATATCGCCTAACATTGCGTATGATGCAGTGACTCCCCCAGTTGTTGGATTAGTTAAAATGACGATGTAAGGAAGGCCTGCTTCTCGNAGCATTTCTACAGCTACAGTACTTCTTGGCATTTGCATNAGNGAAAGAATACTTTCCTGCATACGAGCGCCACCAGCCGCCGAAAATAATATAAAAGGTGACTTAATTTTGATAGCCCTTTTAATTCCTGCAATTATCGCATTTCCAACACTCCGTCCCATTGAACCACCCATGAATTTGAAGTTTTGTCCAGCAACCACGACCTTTGATCGCCCAAGTTTTCCCTCAACCACTAGCATAGCTTCATTTTCACCTGTTTTTTTTCTTGTTTCCTTTATTCGATCAACGTATTTTTTTTTGTCTTTGAAACTTAGTGGATCCTCTGATGGTTCAATCATCTCAATTTCNGTAAATAAACCACCATCAAAAAGACTGGTAAATCGTTGTCTTGGTGAAATATNCATATGATGTTGACAGCCGTTGCAGACATTAAGTGCGTCAAAAAGTTCCCTATGAAACAGCATGGTCCCACAGGCATCACATTTTGTCCAAAGGTTCTGGGGAGTTTCTCTACGCGAAAACATTGCGTTGATCTTTGGCCGAACAAAATTCGATATCCAGTTCATTCTTATACTCCTACTTACGGTTAATGAATACTTTGTGAGGGCTTTAATTGCAATAATAAGATTNGNAAATTTGGTGNACTAACAATTTGTTACCAAAAAATATGNTAGTTTAATNNNATANAGTTAAATTTGTTGCCNATGTNTAAAAAAATCGTGACTAATCAGTTATCAAGATTTATTTTNTTNCAGAATCNNAATAGAAAAGACTTTNTTTAAAATCTCCGAGGAATAGTAATTAAAATGAAACTTGTATGAGCCNATTGTTAGATTAATGTCGTTTTTTTTAAATAGAATAATTTTAACGGTTCTTGCTTTTAGCTCAATTAGCTGTGTTGAAACCGTNAATTCTTCTTTGCTAAAAGCTGTTTCATTGGTAGCCGGAGAACAAGAGGTAATAATTTCTGCACCAAATGGTTTTTGTGTTGATCAAAAGCAGGTGAGCAGAGTAAAGGGTTCCATTATGTTATTTGTTATCGATTGTATAATGAATGATAATAATGGTGATATTAATGCTATGAGACGACCTCTTTCCGCTATTTTGACTGCNACCGTAATTGATTTTCAAGGATCAGAATTGAAAAGTATTAGTAGGCTAGAAGAGCTTTTAACTNNAAAACCAGGGATAAATTTTTTATCTCGAACTAATACGAACGCTGTATTAAAAGTACATCATATTGAAAATATAGAGGGTTTACTTTTTTTTCTTATCGAACAAAGACCTTCTGACATCGATGTAAAGCAATCTAATTATTTTTGGAGAGTTTTCTTTATTATTGATGAGAAAATAATTTCNATGACTGCTAGTAATTTTTCGCATGGTGTCGCCTCCCANAAGAGATTGAAACGGTTGATAAATGAATTTGCAAATAGTACTTTGGCGGCAAACAAACGTTAACAAGGGATTGGATTTTAAATGGATAAATATAGGCATCTCTTGGAACCATTAGACTTGGGTTTTATAAAATTACCTAACAGAGTTTTGATGGGTTCGATGCATACTGGACTGGAAGAGTTAGGTGATTGGGACAGGATAGCTAATTTTTATAGTGCTCGTGCTAGGGGAAAAGTTGGTCTTATGGTTACCGGTGGAATTGCGCCAAACTTAGAAGGTGCGGTGTTGCCTGGAGCAGCAGCTCTAATAAATGAACAAGATGTAACCAATCATAAGATTGTTACAAAAAGTGTCAAAGAGCATGGTGCAAAAATATTGATGCAAATCCTACACGCTGGGAGATATGCTTACTCCAATCAAGCGGTCGCGCCTAGCCCAGTAAAAGCTCCAATATCACCCTTCATACCTAAAGAACTTACTGGAGACGAAGTTTTAAAGCAAATCAGTGATATCGTAGATACTGCTGAGCGAGCTCAGATGGCTGGATACGATGGCGTTGAAATCATGGGTTCTGAGGGCTACTTAATAAACCAATTTATTGTAACTCATACAAACAAACGGAGTGACAGTTGGGGAGGAAGCTATAAAAATAGAATAAAATTCCCAATTGAAATTGTTAAGCAGGTACGTCAAAGGACTGGTCAGAATTTTATAATAATGTTTAGACTATCAATGATAGACTTAATCCCAAATGGTTCTACCTGGGATGAGGTGCTTTTGCTTGCAAAAGAAATAGAGTCCGCGGGTGCATCCATGATCAATACTGGAATCGGTTGGCACGAAGCAAGGATTCCAACAATTGCTACTTCAGTACCAAGGCGTGCTTTTTCTTGGGTTACAAAAAAGCTTATGGGACAGCTAAAAATACCCATTATCACCTCAAATAGAATTAATACAGCTGAAACGGCTGAAGCTGTGTTAGCTGATGGTTGCGCTGATATGGTTTCAATGGCCCGACCATTTTTAGCAGATCCCAATTTTATGGCTAAAGTTTATTCGAACAAAACAAAGACGATTGTCCCTTGCATTGCTTGTAATCAAGCTTGTTTGGATCACACTTTTTCGATGAAACTGACGAGCTGCTTAGTAAATCCAAGTGCATGTAATGAAAAAGAGTTTAGTTATGCCCTGGTGCCAAAAAAACCTAAGAGAATTGCGGTTGTTGGTTCTGGCCCAGCAGGACTTGCAGCATCAATAACCGCCCGGAATCGAGGGTTTGATGTCTCTTTGTTTGAAATCAAAGACTCGATTGGGGGCCAGCTTAACTTAGCAAGTAAAATTCCAGGTAAAGAAGAATTTATCGGCCTTTTAGAGTATTATAGCAACGAAGTATCACGTTTGGGGATTGAATTGCGGTTGAATTATGCGGTTAAAATTGGCGAACTTGAGTTATTTGATGAAATTATTATTGCCACTGGTGTGGTGCCTCGTGATATAAATTTTGAAGTAACTGACAAAAGTAAGCTAGCTTCTTACATCGATATATTGAATGGAAGTGTAGTAGCTGGAAAAAATGTAGCTATTTTAGGAGCTGGTGGAATTGGATTTGATGTAGCCCAATTTTTAATGTCTGACAAAATAAGTACAACACTTCATTTGGATAAGTGGTTGAAAGAGTGGGGTGTTGTTGATCCGGAGTTGGCACGGGGAGGAATTCGACCTGAGGGACCTGAACAATTACTTACTGATCGAAATATAAGTATGTTTCAGAGGAAGAATGAAAAAATCGGGCGTCGGTTGGGAAAAACGACAGGATGGATACATAGAGAAAGTTTGAGGAAGAGAAATGTGAAGATGGTTTCTGGCGTGAATTATGAAAAAATTACCTCAAAGGGGTTAACTCTAAGCTATGGAGATTCAAGAAAAGATCGAGAAACACTACTTTTCGATACAATCGTCATTTGTGCTGGGCAGGAACCAGATCGAATTTTGTTAGATAAGTTATCACAAAAAAATATTTCCTCGCATGTTATAGGTGGAGCAAATGTTGCTTCTGAATTAGACGCTAAGCGAGCTATCGATCAAGGTACCCGCTTAGCTTTATCTTTTTAAATTCGTTGGTGGCTTTCACTAATTCTGATGATATGCCAGGCTCTGACATTGCGTGGCCTGCGTCTGGTACTATGATCAGTTTCGAATTTGGTAGTGATCTATGAACTTTTTCTGCTGTTTCTGGTGGACAAATCATATCAAAGCGGCCTTGTACAATTATTGTGGGGATTTCTTGTATCAAGTGTAGATCATCATGTATCTGTTCGTTATTTTTTAAAAAACCTTTGTGAATAAAGTAGTGGTTTTCTATTCTAGCAAATGCTTTTGCATATTCAATTGACGGAGTGAAGCTAGTTCCAAATGACCTAAACGAAGCCAACGAGTTCTCCCATATGGTCCATGCCCTCGCGTATTTAGCTTGTTCCGATGGTGAGCTTCCAAATAATCGTCGATGGTATGCGGCAATAAGATCATCTCTCTCATTTGATGGTATAATGCTTTCAAAATTTCTCCATGCCTCTGGTAAAAATTTTGCTGCTCCATTTCTTGAATAAACCCAATCTAACTCACTGGCCGTCATTGTAAATACACCTCTCAAGATAATTCCTTTAACGTTAGATGGAAATTGTTCTGCATAAATTAGTGATAATGCCGCTCCCCAGCTGCCCCCGAACAGAATTAATTTATCTATTCCTAGTTTGATTCTAATAGTCTCTATATCTAAAATTAAATTCCATGTAGTATTTTGTTCGACACTGGCATGGGGTCTTGATTTTCCACAACCACGCTGATCGAAAAGTATTATTCTATAGAATTTAGGGTCAAAATATCGTCGCATGTTGGGGTTGCAACCACCGCCAGGACCTCCGTGTAAAACGAGCACTGGTTTGCCATCCGGACGACCACATTCTTCTATATAAATTTTGTGCCCATCGCCAACGTCAATAATATTTCTCTTATATGGCTCAATTGGGGCGTACAAGATATCATTTAGTGTCATTGTTGGCGTAAAAAAGGTCTCTCTCATGGTTGCATAAACCCCTAAATGAACTAGGTTAACATTACGAAATAAAAAGGGAAATCGCTAATGTCGTCTAATAATACGATTGATAATAATGAAATATTGAAATTTCAAGCTATGGCTGAAGAATGGTGGGATCCTTATGGAAAATTTAAACCATTGCACATGCTTAATCCATGCAGACTAAAATATATTACCGACCAAATATCATGGCATTTTGGCGTTGATTTAGATGATAATGCGCCATTCAAGGATCTAGAAATTTTAGATATTGGGTGTGGTGGCGGTCTATTATCGGAACCGATGGCGCGTATGGGAGCGAAAGTGTTGGGTGCGGATGCTGCAGAGCGAAATATCCCAATTGCCCGGGCACATGCAAGGCAATCTGATTTGGTGATTGATTACAGGCACATCTCGATCGAGGAGCTTTTAGATAACCCTCTTAAATTTGATGTTATTCTTAACATGGAAGTAATTGAACATGTTGCAAATCCATCTAAGTTTTTGGAGGCTTGTAATGAGTTGCTTAAACCTAATGGGTTAATGGTCTGCTCAACAATTAATAGAAATTGGAAGAGTTATTTAAATGCTATTATAGGTGCTGAGTACGTCATGAGATGGTTGCCGAAAGGTACTCATGATTGGTCAAAGTTCATAGTTCCTGAAGAGCTTGTAGGTTTTATGGAGTCTGTTGGTTTTCAGGTCATTGATAAAAAAGGCTTTTCTTTTAATAAATTTCTGTGGAGATGGTCTATTTCAAATACTGATTTGAGTATAAATTATGTTGTCTCCAGCATTAAACAATAGGCTTCTCATTTACTTAACCAAGCATTTTAACCAAAGTTTATCTAATTTATCTATTTGCTTGTATTCGAATTTTTGCTCGTGCCTCCAGTATCTTCCGTCTGGGATGAAATACCCCAAATTACTTTCAATGCGCTGCGCTTCATTAAATTTTTTTTTATTCACCAATCTCGGTTTAATCGTAAAACCTGGTCCAACGGAAGAAAATTTTTCTCTCCTATAAACGAGCCGACTTTCTTTTTCTCCTGATAGGTTGAAAACGCTGCATCCAGCTAAACTTGCAAAACATTCGAATCGTGTGGTTTTAGCTTCTAGTGATCTTAATGAAATATCCTTTCGTAGGGGATCTGCCGTGCCAAGCCCATAAAAATGGGTTTTACCACTGCCGTAGACCATGTCACAGCCAAGAAAAAACAAGTTTTTTGGTTTGAAGGTGCCAAGTGCCCAATAAGCGGCAGTTATGGCCATAGTTCCGCCGGCATAAACGAATCCGCCGTATGAGTTTTGAACTGATACATATTCTTCAGCTGATATTAGACATTGGTGCGAATTGGGTATTGGTCTTTTTTCGATTGGGAAATCAGTTGGAAAAATATTATGGGTCCAGTCAGTTCGGATTCGCCAGGCATTATTTATTACAATAAGTGCGTTGAATTGATTGATAGACCACTTCTTGGCTATAATAGCGTCTGGTGCACTGCCTAGAATTAAAACATTATTCAACTTCAATGTGAATCCTTTTCTTAAAGTTCAATATTATTGTTACCTGTCTACTTCATTCAATAAGATCCGAAGGTTTCGGAGAAATGGTATAATTGATTTTGTTTTTTCTGCCCCCATAAATTCCATTAAATCACTTAATATGGGCTCAATAGATTCTACAGCACTGTCTCGAGCATTTTTTCCTGTTGTACTTATGGAAATTTTTTTTCTTCTCGCATCGTCCCAATCAGGTCTAATGTGTACATATCCCATTTTGGAAAGTTTGGTTAATGTATTTGTTATGGCCCCTTTGGTTAAATTGAAGCTTCGAGCGAGTTGGGCCGGCGTTTTTTCTCCTTCCAAGGTTGAAATATGGTTAAGAATTACGAAATGAGAGAACTCCATTCCAACAGGCAGTGATTTTGAAAGTCTTACCTTTAAAAGATGGTCTATTGCAGAAATTTCACTGAATAATGATACTGCCAAAGGGTCGTTTATGAGTTTTGACATTAATTCGTATTATTACAAATTGGAAGTAATTTAAGGTCAAATATTGTTCCAAAGCCACTGCTGTAATTACTCCTCAAGCTTAAACACTTGAGAAAAAAAATTAAGAAATAAAACGTATAAAGTTTGACTAGCATGTGTTTGCCACTTTCAGAATAATAATATATCCAAGATATCCCTAACAATTTTTGCTGTAAAATCCTAGTATGCAGGGTATAACTTAAAGATGAAGTAGAGTGTGATATAGTCCTAATGTCAATAAATAGAAAAATTTTCGATACCAATGCACTAAAAATTAAGCAAATGCGAGCTCAAAAATTAGGTTATGTCGATTTTATTCATAGGTTTGCGATAAATTTTTCTTCTGAGATCCTTTCAGATATCAAAAGGACATTTTCTGATTCTGTGATTATTGGTAATAATCCGAGTCTTTGGGCAACCGGTCTTGGATTTAAAGATGCTGTATTAATTGATGAATCAGATAACTTAAACATTGGAAAAAAAAAATTTGATCTTGCAATACATGCTCTGTCTTTGCATCGTTGCAATGATCCCGTTGGTCAGTTGATCCAAGTTCGTCAAGCTTTAAAACCTGATGGATTGATGCTGGCTTTTTTTTTGGGAGGAGAAACTCTGAGAGAATTGAGGAAGTCTTTCGAAGCTGCTGAGATTAATAAAGAGAATGGTATTTCTCCGAGAGTATTTCCAATGATCGAAATTAAAAATGCTGGTAATTTATTGGTTAGGGCAGGTTTCTCTCTTAGCGTTGCCGATAAAACGGACCTAAATGTTAGCTACAAATCGCCAGTTGATTTAATTTATGATTTGAGGCGTATGGGCGAGACTAGTATTTTGGTTGATAGGCGAAGAAGCTTTTTACGAAGAAGTACCTTCAATGAATTTGTGGAGAATTACTTTAGTTCCTATCGTATTTTAAATGGCAAGGAAATCAGAGCAACTTTTCAGCTTTTGTGTATAACGGGCTGGGCTCCAGCCAATAATCAGCAACAACCGCTAAAGCCAGGTTCGGCTAAGCAGCATTTTTCCAAAGTCCTAAAAACATATAAGTTGTAAACAAGCATGAAAGTCATTAGCCCTAGCTTAAGTTAAATAATGGTTGATAAATTTTTTCTTCGTATTACGTCAATACTGTATTTTAAATGTGTTTTACTACAGCAAAACGAAAGGTTACGAATTGGACCCGGAAGATTTAGTGTTAGCTGGTGAGGGTAGGTTGGCGTATGCGAGTGATGATCATCCACCAATTCCTCGCGCTAAAATTGGTATCGTAATCGGAAATTTAGGTACTCCTGACGCAACAGATTACTGGTCTATGAGACGTTATTTGAGTGAATTTTTATCTGATCGTAGAGTAATTGATTACTCACCATTTATATGGCAACCATTATTGCAATTAGTTATTTTGTCTAAGAGACCATTTTCCTCAGGTTCAGCTTATCGAAGTATATGGAATATCGATAGGGATGAAAGCCCTTTATTAACGATCTTACGCAATCAAAAAATAAAGTTAGAGGATTATTTTGCAGGACAATATGGAGATAAGATTGTAGTAGATTTCTGCATGCGCTATGGAAATCCATCTACAGCAGGTATCATGGAGAAAATGCGAGCTAAAGGCTGTGATAAAATTTTATTTTTTCCTCTTTACCCTCAATATGCCGCTCCTACTACAGCCACGGCAAATGATCAGGTATTCAGATCTTTGATGAAAATGAATTGGCAACCAGCCATCAGGACGGTCCCTGCTTACTATGAGAATGATTTATATATAAGGTCCTTAGCGGCTTCGGTCGAAGATGCATATAATTTAGCTAAGATTAAGCCTGAACACCTAGTAGTGTCGTATCATGGGGTGCCTGAAAGGTACTTGCTTTCTGGTGACCCCTATCATTGCCAATGTCAGAAAACAACTCGATTACTAGTGGATCGATTAGGATGGGACAAAAAAGGAGTTACAACTACTTTTCAATCGAAGTTTGGTCCGGAAAAATGGGTTGGACCGGCAACAATTGACTATGTCGTAAACCTTGCAAAGAGAGGTATAAAAAACATAGCTATTGTGGCGCCTGCTTTTTCCGCTGATTGTGTTGAGACATTGGAAGAGATCCAAGAGGAGATTCGAGAAGGCTTTCTTGAATCGGGTGGTGAAATGTTCACTTACATACCTTGTTTAAACGACAGAAATGATCATATTTTTGCGCTTGGTAAAATAATAGAAAACGAATTAATGGGATGGCTTTGAATTTCATTTAATTTTACAATAATTTGATTTAAGTATTAGTTTGTTTGTTTATAGAGGTGGTTTGATGGCTCCGACTCATGACTCGGAAGAAGACGTTCGAAATGAAAACATTTTAATAAATATCAATGGAGAATTAGTTAAGCGAGAGTCGGCTAATATTTCTGTTTTTGATAGTGGATTTCTGTTGGGGGACGGCGTTTGGGAGGGCTTACGTCTTTATAATGGTAGGTGGGCATTTTGGGAAGAGCATTTTGATCGTTTATTTGAGGCTGCCAAGGCAATTGATCTTGATATACGCATGGATAAAGAGAATCTTTTTGAAATGCTCGAAATTACCAGAACTCAAAATAATATGTATACTGAGGTTCACGCAAGGTTAATGGTAACGCGCGGAAAAAAATCAAAACCATTTCAGCACCCCAAGCTTTCTATTTTTGGACCGACAATAGTTATTATTATGGAACACTCAAGTCCGGTGAAAACCTTAAATATGGGTATAAAGCTAGCTACGGTTCCTCAAGTAAGAGGACTTCCGATGAGCCAAGATCCTAAACTTAATAGTCATTCAAAATTAAACTGTGTTTTGGCTTGTATACAAGCTGAGAAAGCTGGTGCTGATGAGGCGCTAATGCTGGACCCTCTTGGCTTTGTAAATACTACCAATGCCTGTAACTTTTTTATAGTTAAGAAGAATGAGGTTTGGACGTCGACGGGGGACTATTGTATGAATGGAATCACCCGAAAAAAAGTGATAGAAATCTGTTTGGAAAATAACATTCCTGTTTATCAACGTAATTTTGCTTTGTCTGAAGTCTATAGTGCCGATGAAGCTTTTATTACAGGGACTTTCGGTGCTCAAACTTTTATAAGTGAAATTGATAAACGAAAAATTGGTGAAGGAAAAATGGGTCCAATTACGAGTAAAATTAAACAATATTATTTAGAAAAAATTCAAAATGAATGCTAAGCGAATTGCAATGTGGTCTGGACCAAGAAATCTCTCAACGGCTTTGATGAGGAGTTTTGCGTCTAGAGCGGATTGCAGCGTAGTAGACGAGCCGTTCTACGCTGCTTATCTAAATGCAAGTGGAATAGACCACCCAATGAAAGATAAAATTCTCAAAAAGTATAGTATTGATCCACTAAAAGTTGCTGATAATTGTCTAAAAAGTGAAGTAATCACCAAAATACAGTTTCAGAAACACATGACTCACCATATGTTAGATACTTTCGATCGTTCTTTTGTTCCTTTAATCTCAAACGCTTTTTTAATCAGATCTCCCAAAAAGGTGATAAAAAGCTTTGGAAAAAAAATTATTAAGTTTGCTTTAAGGGATCTCGGATATATTCAGCAATTCGATTTATTTGAAATGATTTGTAATGAAACTGGAGTGGTACCCCCCGTGATTGATGCAGACGACTTATGCACTAATCCTGCAATTATACTAAATCTTTTATGCCAAAAATTGGGCATTAGTTACTCTAATAAAATGTTAAGCTGGAGCAAGGGCCCACACTCTTACGATGGCATTTGGGGAAGTTATTGGTATAGTGCCGTAAATAATAGCTCTGGATTTGAAATACCTCGAGAAACTTATTGTCCAATCTCTTCATTTCAAGAAAACCTCATTCATGAAGCTAATCAATATTTTTCCAAGCTAAACAAATACAAAATTTCTGTTTGAGGAAGCAAAATATTGATCTGATTAACTGGAAGCTCAGTCAGTAGGAGTTATTTCATCCCCAGACTCTTGATTTACGACTTTCATGGATAATCTTACTTTGCCACGATTGTCAATTTCTAATAATTTTACTTTTACTTCCTGGCCCTCTTTAAGCACGTCTTTTGGATGATTTACTCGTTCAGGAGCTATTTGACTTACGTGGACCAGACCGTCTCTCTTTCCAAAAAAGTTAACAAATGCTCCAAAGTCCATAAGTTTAACTACTTTTCCAGTATAAATAACGCCTACTTCAGGTTCCTCTACTATAGCACTTATCATTTCCCTAGCTTTAGTTATACTTTCTCCATTGGGCGACGCTATCTTAATAATTCCCTCGTCATTGATATCAACCTTCGCACCTGATACTTCAACTATTTCTCTAATAACCTTACCTCCAGAGCCAATTACTTCTCTTATTTTATCAGCTGCAATATTCATTGTCTCAATTCTTGGGGCATGAATAGAAAAGTCAGCCGTTCCCGACAACGATTTATTCATCTCATTCAGAATGTGAATTCTGCCCTCTTTTGCTTGGTCTAATGCTTTTTCCATAATATTTGGAGTAATCCCAGTTATTTTTATATCCATTTGCAAAGATGTTATACCTGTTTGTGTACCCGCAACTTTAAAATCCATGTCGCCAAGATGATCTTCGTCTCCTAGAATATCTGTTAGCACAGCATAGTCTTTTCCTTGCAAGATTAACCCCATCGCAACCCCGGCAACTGCTGACTTAAGTGGCACCCCAGCGTCCATCATTGATAGAGAGGATCCACAAACAGTAGCCATTGACGAAGAACCGTTCGATTCTGTTATTTCAGAAACCAATCTAATGGTGTAGGGAAAATCTGTAGCCGCGGGAAGAACTGCCTGGAGAGCTCTCCACGCGAGTTTGCCATGACCTATCTCCCTACGACCTGGTCCAGCGTTTCTTCCGCACTCTCCAACTGAGTAGGGAGGAAAGTTATAATGGAGTAAAAAGTTTGATCTACTTGATCCATGAAGAGCATCAATTATTTGCTCGTCATCCCCGGTACCCAAAGTTGTTACCACCAAACCTTGTGTCTCCCCTCTTGTAAAAAGTGCTGAACCGTGTGTTCTCGGAAGTAAGCTTGTTTCAGAAACAATTGGTCTCACAGTTTCTAGGTCTCGACCATCAATTCTTTTACCAGTTTTTATAATATCGCCTCGAACTACATTTGCTTCTAACTTTTTTATTGCACTCCCTAAATGATCGTCAGCTAGTTGATCTTCTGTCAAACTATCTTTTATCTTCTCTATGGTTTCGGCTATCGCTTTCTGCCGCAATAGTTTATCTGTAATTCCAAATGCAGCTCGCATTGCTTTTTCGCCTGATTTTTTTACTGCTTTATCTAAATCCTTTGTATCAGCCGGAATAAATTCGAAGGGTTCCTTGGCGCAGTCTTCTGCCATTCCAACGATCATATCAATTACTGGCTGCATCTTGTTGTGACCAAATTTTACGGCACCAAGCATTTCGCTTTCTGAAAGTTCATAAGCTTCAGATTCTACCATCATTACGGCATCTTTGGTTCCAGCTACAACAAGATCAAGCTTCTGATCCGGATTCTGTCTCAAGTTATCCATATCCTCGATTAGTGGATTTAAAATATAGTTTCCATTTACAAAACCAACTCGTGCACATCCGATTGGACCAAGGAAAGGGGCCCCAGAAAGTGTCAAGGCTGCTGAAGCGGCAATCATCGCGATTACATCCGGGTCATTTTCCAAATCATGGCTAAGTACCGTACAGGTTACTTGAACTTCATTCTTAAAACCTTCCACAAATAGTGGTCTTATCGGTCGATCAATGAGCCGGCTTGTTAGAGTTTCTTTCTCCGTCGGCCTTGCTTCTCGTTTAAAAAATCCTCCAGGAATTTTACCAGCGGCATAATATTTTTCTTGGTAATTTACCGTTAGTGGGAAAAAATCTTGTCCAGGTTTGCTCTCCTTTGCAAACACTACTGCCGCAAGTACTGATGTTTCGCCATAGGTAGCTATTACAGTTGAATCAGCTTGTCTTGCAATTTTTCCTGTTTCGAGTGTTAAGGTTTCTCTACCCCATTCGATGGACTTTTTTACTATTTTAAACATTACTTTCCTTTTCCCGCTCTTCCTATCGGTTTATTAAATTATCTTAGCTCCAAAAATTCGGCTATTTAATGGTGATTATAATTTTAAACCCTTAATATTTATTATTAATTCCTCTAACTAAAGCTTTTTCAAATTTATTAGTAAATTAGTTTTTATCTTCTAATCCCCAACCGTTCTATTAGGTTCTTATACCGTTGCTCTTCCTTGCTTTTGATATAGTCTAAAAGCTTTCTTCGTCTAGAGACCATTTTTAAAAGACCTCTTCTTGAATGGTTATCTTTTTTATGTGTTTTAAAATGTTCTGTAAGTGTTGTAATTCTATTAGTTAGGATTGCTACCTGTACTTCAGGTGATCCTGTATCATCTTTGGAATTTGCAAATTCTGCAATTACTTTACTCTTCGATTCTTTTGTAATCGACATCGTTTTCTCCTTACACTGTTGTTTTGATTATTCGTGGTCTAAGCCGGGATGTCGTCCAGCAAAAAGCTTGAGGATAATCTATAAAATTTATAACGTTGTTCTATACGGTATTTCTAGAATTATGCAATCCATTAAACGGATATTAAAGAAGTTTCTTTTTTTTACCATTTTGTCGGGCTAACATCGTATTGAAGGTAGAGAGGGTGTGTTGGCTGGCTTTTAATTGTCAATCCCAAATGATAGGAAGGAGTCCCTGAGGCTCTAATGATGTTAAGGACAGTGTCTGCGCGATTGAGATGGCTCCCGTGATTGCCCCAAGCGCATATAACTTTATCAGCGGAGCATAAGCTTTTTTTGATGATTTTATCATTTGCAGGTCCAATTGGATCAATGGACGATTTCATGATTAAAGGACTTTTGGTTCGAAACGCAAAGAGGTTGCAGATTGAAAAGGCTTTGAAGCCAAGTAATTCTGCTCTTTTTTGACACCGAGCTATAGTTGGGTCGTTTTTAAGTTCAGTCGCTGTGGATGGATTTAGTAAAATGAACAGAATATTTTTTTTTGATTTAAATCGAGCACGTGAAAGTAAGTAACGATATTTTTTACACGGTGAATAAACGGCTGTTGAGCAAATATTATTTTCAGTAAAATTGACAGTTATTGTGTCTTTACCTGGTAGCAAAATTGAAGACCCTTTTTGGATAAAAATTATTATTTATTACTTTACCGATAGCCACTGGCTTGTTATTAAAACACGTTAATACCTCGGAATTTTCTTTAAAATTGTGTCCACCAACATAAACCTTCGTCCCATTTTTTATGTCGTTAACTTCATTTTCTTGGCAATCGAATTGGCGAAGCTTGTCAAGGGTAGATTGGATAGGTCGTATGTGTTCAAAAATTTTTGTAACATTCTCTTCAAGGATAAAATCATCAGAAATGGCGTCTGATAATGTAAACGGCCCGGTAGATGTTCGCCTAATTTGAGCTGCATGGCCAAAGCATCCTAATTTCTCACCAATATCTCTTGCAATTGATCTGACATAACCTCCCTTACCGCAAACCATTTTCATTCTCACTGAATTTGAATTTACGCGTTCAATAACGTCTAATTTCTCAATTATCAATTTTCGAGGTTTTAACTTAAAGTTTTTTTCTCCTTTACGAGATAATTTATATGCTCTTATACCATTAATTTTAACTGCAGAATATTTAGGTGGGATTTGTTGTATTTCGCCGATAAAACAATTTAGAGCCTTAACTAGTTGCGCATCAGTTGGTCGGTTATTGGAAATCTTAATTTTATGCCCTGAAATATCATCAGTGTCAGTTGCTGCACCAAAATGCACTGTAAAATGATATGTTTTATTAGAATTTGTCAAGTATGGTATTGTTTTGGTTGCCTCTCCTAATGCGATTGCTAAAATTCCAGTAGCGTCTGGATCAAGCGTGCCTGCGTGACCAGCTTTTCGAGCATTTAAAAGCCATTTAATTTTGTTCACAATTTTAGTTGAAGTCTGACCTACAGTTTTGTCAACTACTAACCATCCGTTTAATGCTCTACCGTGGGAACGTCTAGACAATGAGCTTCCTTTCTAAATCTAACTACAAAAAATTAGTACTGGGTGTGTAAGATACTAGTTTAACACATCGCGCTGGACTGTAGGGTTTTGTAAAAGTTTGTTTGTTTGGTCCATTCGGTCAAAAGTTTCATCTGCTAGAAATCGTAGGTCCGGAATGAATTTAAGGTTAAGGCTTTTACCAAGTATTTTTCGTATTGTATTTTTGTGCTTGGCTAGGCCTTTTACCAATTCTTGAGCATTGTCACCGCCAAGAGGAAGAACAAACACCGTTGCTAGCTTTAGATCGCTCGAACATCTGACTTCACTCACTGTTATCGCTATGTTTGTTAAACCATCTTCGTATAATTCATTTTTAATTAGTATATCTGATATGCTTCTGCGCACTAGTTCAGCCACACGTAACTGTCGGTTTGATGGACCAGCTTCTTTTACCAAATTTTTTCTATTTCTTTGCATCAGTGCCTCATTAAAATGTAAAAATCAAACTTTAGATAAAATTTTGTAGAGCCTATCGGTTTGCTTGAGACTTAACTATACTCTATAGATGAGTTATTTAAAGGAGTTTAGTATGAAAGATCCAATAAAAATTACAGTTTTAGGTGCATCGGGTAGGATGGGTCGCATGCTCGTAAAGGCTGTTATTGAAAATGATGGAACTGTTCTTGTCGGAGTGACTGAACAAGACAACCATGAGTGGATTGGACAAGATATTGGGAAATTAATTTTAGGAGAAGAAAACGGTCTTGTTGTTTCAAATAACCCTCACGATCTCATATTGAAATCGCAGGCAATTATAGATTTCACGCAACCGGACGTAAGTCTGTTTTACTCGGGTCTAGCCGCTCAAGCCAGGATAGTTCATGTAATAGGCACTACAGGCTTTTCAAAATCGCAATTACGAAAAATTGAACTTGCTGGACAACATGCAACAATTATTAGAGCCGGTAATATGAGTTTAGGCGTAAATCTCTTGGCTCTTTTAAGTAATAAAGTGGCTCGGTCTCTCGGAGACGATTACGATGTAGAAATTCTTGAGATGCACCATAATAAAAAAATAGATGCCCCATCTGGTACGGCTTTAATGATTGGTGAAGCTGTGGCGAGTGGTAGAGAAATGGAATTTAACCCACCAACTGGAAAATCGATTTTTGACTTGAAATCAGAGAGGGAAAAAGGATCCATCGGATTTGCGTCGTTGCGAGGTGGTGATGTCGTTGGAGAACACGATGTTATTTTTTCGTCAAACGGAGAACGAATAATTCTTAAGCATATCGCTACCGACCGAATGATTTTTGCTAAAGGAGCAATTGCTGCAGCAACTTGGGGTGTTGGAAAAGGACCTGGACAATATGACATGAAAGATGTGTTAGGCCTTTGATGGCAACCAAAAGTAAATCAATAAATATTATATATTTGAAAACGTTATTAGTTTCAGTATTTGCGATTTGGACCTTTTGTAATGAGCTCGCATATTCCAGTCAGGAACATTTGGATTGTGATATACCGTTTAGTTCTTTTTTAGATAAGATGAAGGCAAAGGCGTTAAATCAAGGAATATCAGCAACGATCGTAGCGAATGTGGTTTCAAACACAAAAAATCTAGAAGAGGTTATTAAGCTCGATAGAAGTCAAAAAGCGTTCAGGCTGAGTTTTAAAGATTTTTCTGATAAGTCAGTAAATGAATATCGATTATTGAATGGCCGAAAATATATGAAAAAGTACCAAGCCTTGTTTGAATCCATTTGGAATGAGTCTGGAATTCCCCCTGAAGTCATTATAGCTTTTTGGGGAATGGAAACGGATTATGGTATGGTACAAGGAAATTTTCATACTTTAAGCGCATTGGGCACATTGGCTAACGATTGCAGGCGTTCAGAGTTTTTTGAATTACAGTATTTAGCAGCAATGAAGCTTGTGGAAAATAACATGTTGGATCCAATGAGTTCGATTGGGGCATGGGCAGGCGAATTTGGTCAAATTCAAATGTTACCTTCAGAAATTTTAGCTTTTGGTAGTGATGGGGATGGCGATGGAAAAGTGCAGTTAGATAAGAGTCCTGAGGATGCAATATTAACAGCAGCGAAATTGATTATGAGCAAAGGCTGGACTCCTCGAAAAGTTTGGTTTGAAGAAGTTATTGTGAGTGAAGAATTTCAATGGCGTGAGGCTGGTCTGGGGCGATCGCGGCCGATCAAAAAGTGGGCTCAGCTTGGGATTGAACCGCGTCAAGCCAGTTTTCATGCCGAAGACATACATACTCAAGCTACTCTAGTTTTACCACAGGGTTGGAAAGGGCCTAAATTTTTGGCCTACCCAAACTTTGATATCTTTATGAAATGGAATGATAGTTTTTTATATTCCACCACAGCAGCCTATTTTGCTAATAGAATTAATGGAGCTGATCCATATTTATCGGAAGGCCCAAGTGATATTCTTAATACATATCAAATGGTTGAATTACAGGAAATATTAAATGCTTTAGGTTACGATGTTGGAAAGATAGACGGTATTCTTGGAGCTAAAACGAGACAATCAGTACGAATAATTCAGATAAATTTAGGGTTTCCAGCCGATAGTTGGCCAACAATTGAATTATTGAATTATTTAAAAGTTTATTTAAGTTGACTTTTAAGACAACGTCGTAAGAATACTTTGTCTCCTTCGTTGTGAAGCAATTTAAATGCCGAGTGTGCAGTAACCATTATTGGTGTATGACTAAGATCAAGCGGTTCTGATAACGGGTATATTCCTCTACAATAATAGATATGGCATATCTTGTGTGCCCATAAATGATATTCTGGCATGAATACGAAACGTTGATAAAACCCAATATATTTATCAGGATTTATTTTCCACCCAGTTTCTTCTCGAATTTCACGAATCAAGGCCTGTATTTTTTGTTCACCTGGATCAACGCCGCCACCGGGTAGTTGGATTTCCTCTTTATCTTGATCAGTTAATAAGATTTTGTTTCCAATTAATATAACTCCATAAACGCCAACTCTGATTTTATAATTTATATTTCGTTTGATATTTTCTCCGTAACGTCTCATGAGCACTGGTCCTTAAACTTAATTTTTGTTGTATCTTCAGTTTGCATATTTTCTTTTAAAGAATTAACTACAGTTTTAATTATAATTAAGTTTTTTCCAAGGGTTCCTTTATGGTAGTTGAAATTGATAGAGCTTCGCAAAATGATAGTGTGGCAAGCTTTATGTTGGGTGAGACCATCCGAGGAAGGGTTGCGAGAGTTGATGAAAGTTTAAACAATATTTTGTTTCAGCACAGTTACCCGCCCAAAGTTTCTGCTCTTATGGCCGAGGCAATTCTTTTAGCAATAATGATTGGTCAATCGATAAAACTAAAATGGAAACTTTCTCTACAAGTAAGAGGCTCAAATGCCATAAAGCTTATAGCCGTAGATTACTTTAGCCCTAGAGATCACGGGAACTCTGCGGAAATTCGTGCATACGCAAAATTTGATAATTGTGAGCTCAAAAAACCCACTGATTCTGCTTTTCAATGTCTTGGAAAAGGATTTTTTGCTGTTTTGATTGATCAAGGTTCGGGTACAGAGCCGTATCAGGGAATAACGCCGTTAACGGGGAATTCTTTATCTAGCTGTGCCGAAACATATTTTTTTCAGTCTGAACAATTACCAACGTCGTTTAAGATTGTTGTAGGTCAATCAGGTACTTCAGGGTTGGGATTGAGATGGATCGGTGGTGGCTTGATGCTACAGCAGCTTCCAGGCAGTGATGATGTGAAGTTTAAAAATGCTGATTTATCTTCAGAACGCAATTCAAATCAAACTAATGTTGTTGATGAAATGGTTATCTCTGACTATGAAAATTGGTCTCGTGCCAACATGTTGATGAATACTGTTGAGGAGCTTGAGTTGGTTGGCCCAGAATTAACATTTCAAGAGGTTTTAAGGCGGTTATTTTATCAGGAATATCTGCTTGTCTTGGATTCTATACCACTCAGATTCGGGTGCACTTGTAGTGCTGAAAAAGTTGCACGTACATTGTCGATTTATTCCCAAAAGGACATTGAGAGCATGACCACCGAAGATGGAACTGTAACAGCTGATTGTCAATTTTGTGGCCAACATTACATTCTTGAGCCTAATCAACTAGGATTTGAATCCAAGGTCTAGCGATATTTAGTATTTAATGCTAGAACCTGTTATGCGAAATATTTTAGAAAGTGAGAGTCTTCTAAGGCAAGGATTATGCGATATTTTCGGTTCTGCTATCTTGTTTACTGAAAAATCATCTGATTTTGACCTTTTCCCTTCCGAACTTGGCAATAAAACTGTGTTTCAGCCAGCAGCTGTTTTGATACCTATAATAATTGATGACGAGGAGCCGTTTGTAGTGTTTACTCGTCGAGCAAAAAACCTTAGACATCATCCTGGTCAAATTGCCTTTCCAGGTGGAAAGGTCGAACCTAGTGATAGCTCTGCAATGGAGACTGCAATTCGAGAATCGTTTGAAGAAATACAGTTAAAGGCAATTGACATAAATATTCTAGGAAATTTACCGCAACATGACACCGTAACAGGGTATTCAATTTTACCTTTTGTCGCAATAATTAAAAATTATAAAAAATTAGTACCCAAATTATCTGAGGTTTCAGAAATATTTAAAGTTCCTCTTAAATTTTTGCTTACAAAAAAAAATATGCAGGTTCAAATTTATAAATTTAATGGTTTTGAAAGGGGTTATTATGCTATCCCATATGGCCCTTATTATATTTGGGGCGCTACCGCCCGAATTATAAAAACACTTGCTGATTTGATTGAAAAGTATGAAAAAATATAATAGCGATCGTTGGAATATGACTTGGTTGAAGTCTAAGCCAGTCAATATTATCTGGAAAGTTTTATCATCTAAAGGTGCAAAAGTTTATTTCGTTGGAGGGTGCGTTCGTGATTCTGTCCAAGCACGGAAAATCAAAGATATTGATATTGCCACTGATGCCCTGCCTTCAGAGGTTATCGAATTAGCTAAATTAGCTAATTTGAAAGTTATTAAGACTGGTTTAGAACATGGATCTGTTGCAATAATAGTGCAGAATGAGCGGTTTGACATTACTACTTTTCGTTCTGATATAGTTACCGATGGTCGACATTCAACTGTAAAGTTTTCATTAAATATTTTGGATGATGCGATGAGACGCGATTTTACCATGAATGCACTTTACATGACTATTGATGGGGAAATTCTTGATCCAATTTCTGGATTTGAAGATTTAGTAAGTGGTCGAGTAAGATTTATAGGAGAACCAGAAAAAAGAATTAGGGAAGATTATTTGCGAGTTCTCAGGTACTTCAGATTTTTAACAATTTATGGAGAAAAAGCGGAATCTTTAGACCATAGCACTGTTGATGCATGCTCGAATGCTATTTTTGGTTTGAAAACCTTGAGTAACGATCGAATATGGGAAGAGTTGCAAAAAATATTGCTAGCCGACAACCCTAACCTGAGTTTAAAACTTATGTATTCAAGCGGTGTTCTCGAGGCAATTCTTCCATTTGCAAAACTGGAAAATTTACACCGGTTTTTGATTCTTGAAAAAAAGTTCAAAATAAAATTTAAGGAAATTAATCGTTTAGCTGTATTGAATCTCTCTCAGGTTAGATTTTGGGCTAAGCGGTTTCCGTTTAAAAGAGAGCAAAGAAGGTGGCTAGATACACTTTTAGTTAATTTAAACGATTCTTCTTCCTTGAGGGTGAGAAGTTACAAATATGGAGCAGATTTAACAATAAGTGCCTATGCAATTTTTAAATCGCACTTATCAAAAACGTTAGATAGTAAAGATTTGGCTGAGATAAATGCTGGCTCTTCGCAAAGTTTCCCGATTAATAACTCAGATTTGCTCGAGTATTATTCTCAATCTAAGGCGCTTGGAGATGAGTTTAAAAGATTAAAAGATCTTTGGTTTTCCTCTAATTTAGAACTTGATCGTCATAATTTATTAACCGAGTTAAAAAAGAAAGCTGAAGCGAAGGATATCGGATGATAGAATTGGTTTCGTTAGGGCCATTTTGCAATTGGGGGTAAGCTCATAAGAACTGCTTCGGGGTTGTGCCCAGTTTGGAGCCCAAATTGGGTTCCTCTATCGTAAACGAGATTAAATTCTGTATATCTTCCTCTTTTGATAAGCTGTTGTTCCCGATCATTCTCTGTCCAGGATTCATTGCAATGTTTTCTTGTTATAGGAACGAAGGCATTTAAGAAAGACAGTCCAACATCCCTAGTAAAAGCAAAGTCTGCTTCCCAGTCATTGGTACAATGGTCATCATAAAATATTCCTCCAACTCCTCTTGGCTCGTTCCAGTGTTTAATCATGAAGTAGTCATCAGCCCATTTTTTGTATTTTGGGTAATAAGTTTTATTGTGAAGATCACAGGATTTTTTTAACTCATTGTGAAAAAAATTTGTATCCTGTATATTATTAACCATTGGATTTAAATCTGTTCCACCACCGAACCACCAGTCATCAGGTGTCCAGAACATCCGAGTATTCATGTGTACTGCTGGCGTTTTAGGTGATCTCATATGCGCAACTAGACTAATACCAGAAGCCCAAAATCGTGGATCATCTTTAAGTCCTGGAACATTGCGGCGAGCACTTATGCTTTTTTGAGCAGCCTCCTCAAGGTGACCAAATACTGTAGAAATATTAACGCCTACTTTTTCGAATAAGCGGCCTTCTCGCATTACCGACATTACACCTCCACCTGCGTCTTCGTCAGTATTGCTATTTCGCTTTGTTTCTTTCCGTTCAAATTGCCCTGGTTTAAGATTTGAAAATGGTCCGCTTGTTTGATGTCTTTCCAGAAATTCAAATGACTTACATATTTGGTCCCTGAGTTCACCAAACCAAGTAGCTACTCTAAATCTTTCTTTGGAGTCGATTTTTGATTTCATATTAACCAAATCACTTATTTATTTTTTAAAACTCTTTTAAATGACCTTCTAACAGTATTTAGAAAGATTAAATTTTGCCATTAATATTTTATTATCTATAAAGAAGAGATATTATTCAAGTCTGTTTACTTAAAAAATGATTTTCAATTTTATTATTTGCCGGAGTATTTATGCAAGTTCGATTGGACAAAGCCTTGGTTGATCGTGGTTTAGCTTTTTCTAGGTCCAGAGCAGAATTCATGATTAGGTCTGGCGGCGTATTGGTTAACGAACAATTAGTACATAAGACATCCTATCTTATTAAAAATCAAGATGTTATAAGCGTAGTGAAAGAAGTCAATCCTTGGGTCAGCAGAGCCGCCTTAAAATTAGAATATGCAATTAAAATATTTAATTTGTCTCCTTTAAGTGGAGAAGCCATTGATATTGGTGCTTCGACTGGAGGCTTTACTCAAGTCGTCCTTGCTTATGGTTGTAGTAAAGTTTATTCGATTGACGTAGGTAGAGGACAATTGGCCTCGAAATTGGTAGATGATCCCAGGGTTTTGAACNTTCAGGGAATTAACGCTAAAAATATAGCCTCTCTGGAATTACCACCTGTAGATAATATTGTNTGTGATGCATCATTCATATCTTTTGAAAAAGTTATTAAAGCTCCCCTTTTACTTGGTAAAGATAACTGTCAATTGATCGCGTTGATTAAACCTCAATTCGAAGTTGGCCCAAAAAAAGTGGGGAAAAGAGGTATTGTTAGANATGAAGNATATCATAAAGAGGCGTGTCTGGCGGCTGAGTCATTTTTACATAGAGNGGGATGGGCAGTAACGCATCTANGGGAGTGCCCAATTCGTGGCGATGATGGGAATCTTGAATTTTTGATAATTGCAAAAAAGAAGAAATATAAATGAGGCTGGTNAAAAAGCTTTCTGCTAAAATNGATAGGATCAACTCTAAAGGTCAAGGGGTAGTGTTAGATAAGAGCAACGGCTCTGTAACAGAAATACCGTTTTCTCTTCCGNATGAAACAATNGAATATTCACATTATGAGGGAAAAGTAGGNGATATTAATGTTAAAGTTTGCTCGCCTCACCGTGTGAAGCCTAATTGCCCTCAATTTCAAAAATGTGGAGGCTGTTCTTTACAACATGCATCAGAGAGTTTTGTAACTGATTGGAAAACGTCAATTGTTTCAAAAGAGCTTGCAGACAAAGGCCTTTATCCAAAATATTTTAGTACCTATGTGATGCCAGAGAGAAGCCGACGAAGGGCAGTTTTTTCTGGACGACGTACTAAAAAAGGAACAATCGTAGGGTTTAAATCTTATAGATCTGATCAAATTGTTACAACGATGGGATGTATAGTAATAGATAAAAAAATTCTTTCGTTCCTACCTGGAATGGAAGAAATTACAGCATTGGGTTGTACTCGATCTTCTACTATAAAAATCCATGTTTCTGTCTCCGAAAATGGGTTAGATGTACTGGTCAAATCTGGAAAACTATTAAATCGATTTTTGATTGGCCAGTTGACTAAGATTGCAGTTCAANGGAATTTAGCCAGATTATCCTGGAANGGGGAGTTAATTNTTTCACCNAAGCCACCGTTTCAAAATTATGGAAGAGTGAAAATTACGCCACCAGAAGAGTTTTTCATGCAAGCAACTAAGGAAGCAGAAGATATTATGGTAGAGGCNGCCAGTAAAGCTCTGGAGGGTCAGAAGAATGTAGTTGACTTATTTTGTGGATCTGGAACATTTTCNTTACCGCTNTCAAAAGGAAGAAATATAATAGCTTTTGAAAAATCATCTAAGATGCTCAATGCGTTAGATTTTGCTTCGCGCCACAACTCTAGTTTCAGAGCAATTCGAACGCGATCTAGAAATTTATTTAAAAATCCCGTTTCTAAGGATGAACTATCAAGTGTAGATGGAGCTGTTGTAAATCCACCGAGGGCTGGTGCCCGCTCTCAATGCAGGGAGTTGGCAAAAAGCAATGTGAGTAAAATTATTTTGGTATCATGCAATCCAACTACTTTCGCACTAGATTCGGAAATTTTGGTAAACGGTTCTTACAAATTAGATTCGGTGNGCGTGATAGATCAGTTTNGATGGTCGCACCATATTGAAGTATTAGCTATATTTTCTAAGGTTAATAAATAAATCAACCTATTTCACCTCTGTTTATTCCATTTTGACCTCTATGTAATAAGAAGTGATCAAGTAAAACGCACGCTACCATTGCCTCGCCTACCGGCACTGCTCTAATTCCAACGCATGGATCGTGACGGCCTTTGGTCACTATTTCAGTAGTTTCACCTGTCTTAGTAATAGTTCTCTTAGGCTGAAGTATAGACGAGGTCGGCTTAACTGCAAACCGCACTACGATGTCTTGTCCAGTTGATATTCCGCCAAGGANTCCTCCAGAGTGATTTGTTCCAAACACAACCTGATCCCCATTCATAAATAATTCGTCAGCATTCTCAGATCCTGTCAGTGAAGCTGAACCCATACCATCACCCACTTCTACACCTTTAACCGCATTTATTGACATTAAAGCTGAAGTCAAATCTGTATCGAGCTTAGCATAGATTGGAGCACCTAAACCTGCAGGAACNCCTTTTATAGTAATTTCAACTATTGCTCCGACTGAATTACCCGATTTTCGTATCGCAGAGAGGTAATCTTCCCAATCGTTGATTACACTACTATCAGGACACCAAAACGAATTTTTAGAAATACTATTAAAATCAAAATTATCAGTATTNATTTTTTTTGTACCCATTNGNGTCATATATCCGAAGATTTCTAAATNAGGGTGCAACGTTTTTAAAGCTAATTTTGCGATTGCTCCTGCAGCGACNCTAGCTGCAGTTTCTCGAGCTGAAGATCTTCCCCCTCCACGGTAGTCCCTTACACCATATTTTAAAAAATAGGTAAAATCCGCATGCCCAGGTCTAAATTTTTCTGATATGTCACCATAGTCTTTTGATTTTTGATCAGTATTATTAATTAATATTTGAATTGGCGTTCCCGTCGATTGCCCGTTAAAAATTCCAGATAAGAGTGAGACTTTATCGGACTCCTTCCGTTGCGTAGTGAATTTACTTTGTCCGGGCTTTCTTTTATCCACAATTTTCTGAATAAGTTTTTCGTTTATTTCAATACCTGGTGGACATCCGTCCACCGTTGCACCAATTGCTGGACCATGACTTTCTCCCCAAGTCGTGACTTTAAAAATGTGTCCAAAACTATTAACAGACATCCTGTCCTTTATTGGTATCTAAATGATTATGACTTAACTTTCCCCTTGTGTGGAGCCCAGAGTTTTTTATTAGTTAAGTAAAGCAAAATGAATAATACTGAAAGAAATAAAATGGCGGTAAAGCCAAATTGCTTTCTTGCGTTTAATTTAGGTTCAGCTGCCCACATCAAAAATGCCGTAACATCTTCAGCTTCTTGTTCCATTGTTGCTTCCGTTCCGTCCATGTACTCTACATCGTCGCCCCATAGAGGTTGACCCATTCCTATCCATCCACCAGGATAAACATTATTGCCGTAAAGAACTGTTCCAGCTTGCTCCTTCTCTTCTTCATTAAAACCAAGTAACAAGTTCATTATGTACTCTGGTCCACCAATTCCATTTACAAGCTGGTTGATACCAAGCCCATAAGGGCCATGAAAGCCGGCGCGTGCCTTTGCCATTAAGCTTAGATCTGGCGCATTTTCAACTGCAGACATTGGGAAATAATCGGCAGGTTTCGCTTCCCGATAATCATCTAATTCAGGATCAAAAATTTCGTAAAGTTGTGAGTAAGCTTTGACTTGTCTATCTTCAAGTTCTGGGCCTCCTGGATCACCTAATGATCGGAACGCAACGTGTTGCAATCCGTGGCAACTTGCACACACCTCAGTAAAAACTTGCAGTCCTCGTTGTAATTGATTTTTATCATAAGTTCCAAATATACCTTCAAATTTAAAATCTATGTCTTTTATTTTCTGTCCTGTGCTTTCTGCACTAAAAACAGGATTGAACGCATTAAAGGTAAGGTAAGCGAGCAGAATGGTTAGATTTTTAATCATATCACTATCCGATCACTTTTATCTATTCTGCCGGCACAGCAGTTGGTTGCGGGGTTTTGGCACCATTTTCAGTTTTACCTGCTCCAGGGTATTGATTATTAAAATCCTCTTCTATGGTCGAGGGTGGTTCAAGTGGTGTTTCAGTAATTCCTAATACTGGTAAGATTATAAGGAAGTAAGCAAACCAGTAAGCTGATGCTATTAGTGAAATGGTTGCATAAGGTTCTGTAGCAGGCATTGCACCAACCCACATAAGTACGATAAAATCTACCACCAATACTGCGAAAAACCATTTAAATTGTGGGCGATACCTTCCAGATCTGATGGCCGAGGTGTCTAAAAGCGGTGCCATTCCCATTACTGCAATCGCACCAAACATCGCAAGTACTCCAAAAAATTTGGCGTCGATGATACCTCCGCTTAAAAAAGTTGCTGCTTGGACTACCCATACTTCTGCTGTGAATGCTCGTAAAATTGCATAGAAGGGTAGAAAATACCATTCAGGAACAATGTGTGCTGGTGTGGCGAGCGAATTGGCTTGTATGTAATTATCAGGATGACCTAAATAATTTGGCATAAAGCTAACGACATAGATAAAAACAATAAGTATTGCCACTAACGCAAGTAAATCCTTCATTACGAAGTATGGCCAGAAGGGTAAAGTATCCTTTTGGGCTTCTTCTTTTGAAGTTCTTCTAACTTCAACTCCGGTAGGATTATTATTTCCGGTTGTATGAAAGGCCCAAATATGAATGATTACTAATCCTGCGATCAGGAATGGAAAAAGATAGTGCAAACTAAAAAATCGGTTCAACGTGGCGTTGTCAACTGCAGGTCCACCTAACAACCATGTTTGGATCGGTTCTCCAACTACAGGAATTGCACCAAACAGACCTGTTATTACGGTAGCACCCCAGAACGACATTTGACCCCATGGTAGAACGTAGCCCATGAAGGCAGTTCCCATCATCAAGACATAAATGAGCATTCCTATAATCCATGTTATCTCTCGTGGTGCCTTGTAGGATCCATAGTATAATCCTCGAAAAATATGTAAATACATTGCAACAAAGAATAAAGAGGCACCATTAGTGTGTATATAGCGTATTGCCCATCCACCATTTACATCCCTCATTATGTGTTCAACACTACTGAACGCCCAATCAACATGCGGAGTGTAATGCATAACCAAAACGATACCCGTTATTATTTGTAGTGCCAGACAGAAAGTCAGAATGATACCCCAGATCCACATCCAATTTAAATTTTTTGGTGTTGGAATAGTTAAAGTTCCGTAAAGCAAACCTACGACTGGTAAGCGCTGATCAAGCCATGTCTCGAACCCGGGTTTTGGTTTGTAAGTATCGTGTGGTATTCCGCCCATCTTTTTCTCCTTAACCTAACTTTATAATATCGTCGTCAACAAATTTTGCGATAGGAATATCCAAGTTCCGGGGAGCTGGTCCCTTCCTGATTCTTCCCGCTGTATCATAGTGCGAACCATGGCATGGACAAAACCAACCTCCAAAGTCTCCTGCGTCTCCAAGTGGAACGCAGCCCAAATGAGTGCATACGCCAATCATCACTAACCACTCCCCATTGGCATCAATCGTTCTGTTAGTGTCCGATGCATCCGAATCTTTTATATTTTTGTTACCAGATGTTTTGTCTGGTAAACTTGCCAAATCTACGGATCGNGCTTCTTTTATTTCGTCTTCAGTTCGCCGGCGGATGAAAACTGGTTTCCCTAACCACTTAACAGTCAACTGGGACCCTGGCTCTAATCCNGCCACATCAACTTCAATTGATGCTAAAGCTTTCACGTCTGCGGAGGGGTTCATTTGGTTTATCAACGGCCANACNGCGCCACCTACTGTAATGGCNCCNGCTGCTCCGGTTGCTACGTACAGAAAATCTCTCCTGGTCCCNGCGNTATGNTTAGTCTCNGNCATGTTCTAGACTCCTACTGCTTTTCCNACCCATAATGAAATNNGACTTNNATTGNNTATCANATAGTGTGTTCCCGAAAGTTTTTCAACATGTTATATTGGAATGGACTAATAGACGCATGCGAAAGAGCATTAAATGATTACAGAAACTAGCAGGACTTCTCCAAAAATTATTTTATATCAGCCAGAGATTGCCCAAAATTTAGGAGCAATATTNAGATTATGTTCTTGTTTTGGTGTACGATTAGAGGTCATTGAACCTTGCGGGTTTCCNTTTTCATCTAAAGCNTTAAAAAGGGTTATTATGGACTANGGTGAAGTGAGCTCGGTNGTAAGGCACACNAGTTTCCAAAAGTATTGTGATCAAATTTCATCAATGAGTGATNAAAGTAGGATGATTCTTTTTTCAACAAAAGGNAATAAATGTATTTGGAATTTNAAATTCAACTCCGGGGGANCATCTTTTTTTTGGGAATGAAGGACATGGTGTCCCAGAAAATGTTGCTCAAAAGGCTGACGCAAAAGTTTTTATTCCAATGTTAGGTCAGGGGCGGTCATTAAATCTTGCGATGAGTGCTGGCATTGCTCTNGGTGAAGTANCTCGNCAACTTCTTTTNAAAGAAAATAATCGCANGCNCTAATAGCAAACCAATTNTGTTCCATTATGCTTCCATGTNAGCAAATTCTTGATTTCGCCAGCTGGNAGACTTGGATCNACAATAACCTCAGCAAACGTTTGAGTTCNNCCTCTCCCATTNCCTTCTATCAAAACTGCTTGTTTTCGNCCAATTAACGTTTCNAGATGCTCTTTAATCTTATCNTNTCCTAAATTTCGTAATTCAAGGGCTCTATCTTTAATATCAGCTCCATTAACGCTCGGCATTTTGTAAGCTGGTGTTCCTTCCCGTGGGGAAAAGGGAAAAATATGAAGCCAGGTAAGATTACATTCTCGAACTAACTCAACTGAATTTCTAAACATGCGATCGTCTTCAGTTGGAAATCCTACGATAATGTCCGCACCAAATGTTACTTCTGGTCTTTTATGCTGAATTGTTTGACAAAAATTTATTGCCTGCTCTCTCGAGTGCCGGCGCTTCATCCTTTTAAGAATTAGATTATCTCCCGATTGAAGAGAAAGATGTAAGTGAGGCATAAATCTTTCCTCATTAATGATCACATCAATTAAGTCACTGTCAACTTCCACCGAGTCTACAGAAGAAAGTCTGAGTCTAGAAAGTTCCTTAACTTTCGAGAGAATGTTCTTAATTAGAAATCCCAATTTAGGACTTTCTGGGAGGTCGTTGCCCCAGGAGGTAAGATCCACTCCTGTCAAAACTATTTCTTTAAAACCATTATCAACCAGTATTTGAACTTGGGTTATAATCTCTTTTTCCAAGACAGATCGCGAGTTACCTCTACCATATGGGATAATACAGAAGGTACATCTGTGATCGCAGCCATTCTGTATTTGAACGTAAGCACGTGAACGGTTCGCTAATTTTTTTATTTGCCAAGGTTTTATTTTTGTTACATTCATAATATCTTTAACAAAAATTTTTGAAGCTTGTTCTTTTAAGTCCACATCATTTCTTATTTTGTTCCATATAGTTGAGGATAATTTTTCTTCATTACCTATGACAAAATCTACTTCTGCCATTGAATTAAAAATTTTAGGTGCGATTTGAGCGGCACAACCGGTTACGACAATTTTTTTAGATGGATGCTCGCGGTGTGACCGTCTGATTGTTTTCTTTGCTTTGCGTACAGCCTCAGCGGTTACCGAACAGGTATTTATAACTATGATATTTTCTAAACCTTCGTTTTCGCAAAGAACTTCCATCGCTTCACTTTCGAAAGAATTTAGTTTACATCCAAATGTTTGGAATAGTGATTTCTTCATTTTGGTTATCTTTCTATTTGTGATAAAAACTCTTCTGATATATGGCCTTCAAAAACTTTTTTGGTCTCTCCAGACATCCAGACTCCTTTATCCGACCAAAAAAGTTGAAGTTCTCCACCATCCAAAATGATTTTCGTTTTTTTTCCAGTTAAGCCTCGTCGAAAAGCGGAAACTGCTACCGCGCATGAGGACGAGCCCGACGCCAAAGTTTTACCAGCACCCCGCTCCCACACTTTAACTCTAATAACATCTGTTTCTAAAATTTGAGCAACTTGTACGTTTGTGCGATTTGGGAAGAGTTGATGTGTCTCGAAAGTCCTTCCAAACTTGTCCAAATCTATTGTATCAATATTATCGACAAAAAAAGTACAGTGGGGGTTCCCCATACTTGTAGCAACTGGATCACCTTTTAATGGTAGGTGTAACGTGTCGCACTCTACCGCAAGTGGAATATCATTCCATTTTATTTTAGGCTCTCCCATATTTACCGCGATTGTGTTATTTTCGGTCTTAACACAGGCCAAAACATTTTGTTCTGTTTCAACAGTCACCGCACTTAAATTTTTTTCCTTCATTATTATGTCAGCAATACATCGGGTAGCATTTCCACACGTTGACGATACGGAACCGTCATAATTCCAGAATTTCAACAAACAGTCTGCACTTGAGGATGTGGGTTCATAAATTACTGCAAGTTGATCAAAACCAACGCCGAGATTTCTATTAGAAAGTGCTTTTACGAAATATTTATCAATTACCACTTCATCATCTCTGGCGTCAATAATCATAAAATCGTTACCTAGGCCATGCATTTTAGAGAATCGAACTTTTTTATTTGTAATTATAATGTTTGAACCCTCCTTTGTTAAATTTATATCGTTTAGTAAAACATGTCGGTTTCTTCACAAACTGTTTACTTTTGAATAAAATCTTTACTAGGTATTAAATATAGTCTTGACGATTTCGAGTGTAAAGCCTATCCAATTTAAGTGGATGGGCCCATAGCTCAGTTGGTAGAGCAACTGACTTTTAATCAGTGGGTCACAGGTTC
>PAHT02000008.1 GCA_002705045.2 Paracoccaceae bacterium
GTAATATATAGTTGTTTTTAAATGTTTTTTAATGTTTTGGTGTTGACGTTTTTTTTTTTTTTTTTATTAGGTAAATTAAAATGTCGAAGTCGCAATAAATCAATTTTACTCAAATTGGACGAAAAATGAAAACCTTTTCAATTAAACCAAACGATATCGATAAAAGATGGATTCTTGTAGATGCTGAAGGAGTGGTGCTTGGCCGTCTTGCTTCGATAGTTGCAATGAGACTGAGAGGCAAGCACAAAGCTAGCTTTACACCGCACATGGACATGGGCGACAACGTGATTATCGTAAATGCTGATAAAGTGCAGCTAACCGGAAAAAAGAGAGCTGAGAAGACTTACTATTGGCATACGGGACATCCAGGAGGAATTAAATCGAGAACTGCGGAGCAATTGTTAGACGGAAAATTCCCTGAGCGTGTGATAGCTAAAGCTGTGCAAAGAATGTTGCCTGGAGGTGTGCTGTCGAGGAAGCAAATGACAAACTTAAGAGTTTATTCGGGGTCTGACCATCCTCATGAAGCCCAAAACCCAGTTTTGCTTGATATCAAATCAATGAATCTCAAAAATACTCGGAGTGCTTAACAAATGTCAGAGGAAATCAAATCGCTGGAAGAACTAAATCCGTCGGCCTCGAACGAGGCCTTAGAAAGTTCTGTGACTAAAAGAGAGTCCGTTAAGGACAGCTTAGGACGATCTTACGCTACAGGTAAAAGAAAAGATGCGGTGGCTCGTGTTTGGATTAAAGCAGGTGTTGGAAAAGTGATGGTCAATGGAAAAGAGATGAATTCATACTTTGCGAGACCAGTACTTCAAATGGTTATAGGTCAGGCCTTTTCTGTGGCTGGAGTAGAGGATCAATTCGATGTAATGGCTACAGTTAGAGGCGGTGGGTTGTCTGGGCAAGCAGGTGCCGTAAAGCACGGGATTTCAAAAGCACTTTGTTTATTTGAGCCCAGTTTAAGGGGAGCGCTGAAGTCTGCAGGATTTTTAACTCGCGATAGTAGAGTGGTGGAAAGAAAGAAGTACGGAAAGCCGAAAGCTAGAAAGTCGTTTCAATTTAGTAAACGATAAACTTGCAGACTTATTTGTGCGGCGCAGAGATCACCTTAGTTGGCTCTTTCAAACAGGGTTTCAGATTTTATTTGTGATTTTGGTAATAGAATGAAGGTCTATTTTGGATTTTGAAACATTGGGTCTAGCCAAACCATTTCTTAAAGTTTTGGAGAGACAAGGACTTTTTAAACCAACACCGATCCAAGAGCAATCCATACCAATCATATTGAAAGGTAAAGACCTCATAGGTCTTGCCCAAACAGGAACGGGAAAGACGGTGGCTTTTACCGTTCCAGTTTTGAATGTGCTTTATGCTTTTGAGCGTCGAGGTAAGTTCCGTCCAGTTCGAATGCTGGTTCTCTCTCCAACAAGGGAATTGGCGGTTCAAGTCGAAAGTGTAATAAAGGAGTTCGCCTCGGCAGCAAATTTAAGGTCGTTAGCTATTTTTGGTGGAGTTCCTTTTTTCAGGCAAGCTCAAGCCCTCAGAAAAGGAGTAGACATACTTGTTTGTACTCCTGGACGGCTTGAAGACCATATTTCTCAAAAAACAGTTGACTTATCTAGAGTTAATCATCTTGTCCTCGACGAGGCTGATCAGATGCTAGACATAGGGTTTTTACCAGCAATTAAACGGCTTTTTTCATTGTTGCCAATCGAGAAGCAGACATTATTATTTTCTGCGACCATGTCAAAGGAAATAAAAAATCTAACTTTGGATTACCTTAGAAAGCCATCTCATGTTTCCATCGCATCAAAAGTTAAATCTCCAGATAAGATAATTCAACAAATTATTTTTTTATCAACTTCAGAAAAGCTTGATACGCTAAAAAACTTGATCAGCTCCCGACCAAAAAAACGTATCCTCGTATTCTTAAAAACTAAGCATGGTGCCGACAAAATTGTAAAGTGTCTCATAAAAGTTGGACTGGTCGTAGATGCTATACATGGTAACAAGTCTCAAGCACAACGTCAGCGAACTCTTGAAAATTTTAAAAAAGGAAAGTGTTTTGTTCTGATCGCAACTGATATTGCCGCTCGAGGAATTGATGTTCAGAATGTCGAACTTGTCGTAAATTATGATCTTCCAGATGTGCCCGAGACATACGTGCATAGAATTGGAAGAACTGCTCGAGCCGGAGCGTCTGGTCAATCAATTTCGTTTTGCTCAGGCAGAGAGAAAAAACAACTTGACGCTATTGAAAGATTAATAAAAATTAAAATTAAGAATGTTTCTCCAGATTTTAAAGAGGTTAGTCGACCCACCGTAACCAGTGAATTTGATCCAGCCAAAGTGAGACAAAAAAGTAAAAGAAAACGAAAAGCTTCAACGGGTAATTCAAGAGCTTGGGATAAAGGGTTGTCTTTAAAAAAAGAAATTGGAAATCGGTCTAAATTTTCCCGAAGAAAAAAAAAGAATTAAAGTCATTAAGCCCAATCATCTAATGAAAATGAACGAGCAACTTTTTCTAGTTTCAGTTCTTGAAACTTTCTTTCATAGAGTCCATGATCATTTGCATTCGTGGAGAGGTGCTACAGTCTGCTATCATATTCATTTGTGGTTTGGCAGGTTGGGGGATCCCGTCATAACGGAAGTCGGGGTACAATGGTGATAACGCCAGTACTAAGTCGCTTCCTTCCAAAACATTTATATTTGCTATACCATTGTTGAAGTTCACGGCTCGTCCTGTATCTTCGTGTAAAACAATGAAGACATCTTCACTGAACGAACATCGATTTTCTAGTTGAATTTTAACTAAAATCACTTCCTTTTTTGTTAGTTCCCGGCTAAGATTTGGCCAAAAAAAATAAAGTATTAAGCAACAGAAGATTGCCATTACGAACAAAAAGATGAGTTGTTGTTTGTTCTCCATGGTTCTTTGTGAAGTTTTTTTTATACAAAGTAAATATTAAATGTTCTTTTTATTTTTAGTCTGCTTGCGACCAGCAGGGCAGAGAGTCATTAAGTCCTGGTCGAGCATTATATACGGCTCTGGCAATCGCACGAGCTACGCACTGCGCTGCCGCATGCCCAATTTTCAAGGTGTCAAAAGTTGAATCTTCTAATTCTATTTCACGAGTGCTCACTGAAAATAATAGGTCTCCGTCGAAAGGGGTGTGGCTCGGAAAAATTGCTCGTGCTATTCCATCTTGCGCCGCCATCGCTATCCGGTTAGCCTGAGCCTTATCNAATACTGCGTCTGTAGCCACAATACCTATGGTAGTGGCGTCGCGTTTAAATGGTTTTTTTGAAGTCCAACCGTTATNGGA
Source organism: Paracoccaceae bacterium (assembly GCA_002705045.2). Lineage (GTDB taxonomy): Bacteria > Pseudomonadota > Alphaproteobacteria > Rhodobacterales > Rhodobacteraceae > JAYZEV01. Next base: position 3,330 of record PAHT02000008.1, read on the forward strand.
ATTATNAAAAAATGGTGCTACGCCAAAATTTCCAAATTCTCCNTTTAATTCAAAGGGGGCTGCCCAAAAATATTTGCTTTTGCCAACGGTAGTAGAACCGACAGATGAGACAGCGATTAGCGCAGATACTGTACAGCCATTTTCAAGAATTAATGACGCAGACCCTAAGCCTCCCTTAAAATCGTTGGTTGTCGCCCCTATCCCAGCGCCGAAACTTCCCAATTCAAAATCAGTTGCCGCCAGATTTAATGCAGTAATACCGAGTTCTCGGTAAGGATTTTGGGTCCAACCTTTTTTTCCTCCATTGTCTAGGTCATAGAGTATTGCACTGGGAACTATTGGCACAGGCATTGCTGCAGTTGGAAAACCCCTTTTAATTTTTTTTAATTCGTCAGTAACTCCTGAGGCAGCGTCTAATCCAAAGGCAGATCCGCCAGAGAGTACAATAGCGTCAACTTTTTGCACTAATTTGTCTGGCGCTAAAAGTTCTGTTTCCCTAGTTCCAGGTGCTCCCCCCATCACATTAACCCCAGCTAAAAGTGGTTTTTCTCCGAATAATACTGTAACGCCTGATTTTAGGTCTTCATCTTGAGCATTTCCAATTAGTAAACCTGGTACATCAGTTATTAAATTTTTTTTCCCCGTTTTAAAACTAACCATTACTTCTTCTCATGACTATTAAATACACCTTCCACCATCAACCTCAAGAGCTACACCCGTGATCATTGATGCTTCATTTGAGCATAGAAATGTTGCAGTGGCTCCAATGTCTGTTGGCGTTGAAAACCTTCCAATTGGTATTGTAGCTAAAAATTTTTTTCGCATTGCCGGGGTATCTTCTCCCATAAAGGATTTTAACAAGGGGGTTTCTCCAGCCACTGGGTTTATTGCATTAGCTCTGATTCCTAGTGGCGCTAACTCAATAGCCATGCTTTTGGTTGCTGTTATCATCCATCCCTTTGATGCATTGTACCAAGTCAAGTTTGCTCTTGGTGAAACCCCTGCTGTGGATGCTATATTCAAAATGACGCCAGATTTATTTTCTTTAAAATGTGGAATTAAATAATGCGATGTTAAAAAAACAGATTTGGTATTTACGGCTAAAATGTTGTCAAATTCTTCCTCCGAAACTTGTTCCATCGGTGACGGAAGGTGCGTGATTCCTGCATTATTTACAAGAATATCTATTTTTTCTACTTTTCCAAGTGTTTCAGCAATCGCCGTTTTGACAGAAGCTTTGTTGGAAACATCAACTCTAATGGAAAAACCATCAAGTTTTTTTGCAATTTTATCAGCATTTTGCATATTTATATCGGCAATTATTACTTTTGCACCTTCTTTGCTAAAACTTGAAGCGATTCCTGCTCCAAATCCAGAGGCTCCTCCGGTAATTATTGCTGTCTTCCCTTTGAGTCTCATTACGCCTCCTATCCGTGAAAATTAGCAATCGTTTTTAATTGTGAAAAACTATACAATGACTCAAACCCTTTTTCTCGTCCGTGACCAGATCTTCCAATGCCGCCAAAAGGTAATTCGACTCCACCACCTGCACCATAGTTATTTACAAATATTTGCCCAGCCTTCACGGCTTTTGCCACTCGCAGTTGGCGGCTCCCATTTTCGGTCCATACAGATGCAACTAACCCATAGTCTGTAGAATTAGCTATCTTGATTGCTTCTTGTTCATTTTTGAAAGGAATAATAATTTGGATTGGTCCAAAAATTTCCTCCTGCGCTACGGAATGACGGTAGTTTTCGGTCTCAAATAATTTAGGTGACATGTAGTAACCCTGGTTATTTGTACCTTCCATTAAAGAGCCCTCTGCTAAAAGTTTTAAGTCAGAGCATTTATTCTGATAAGATGTAATTATATCCATTTGTCTTCGAGATATTACGGGACCCAAGTCGTAATCTTCAATAGCTGGAGCAACTCTTAAGTTTTTATACATTCCACTCATTTTTTCGACAACATCTCTGTAGATTGTTTCGTGAACTAGAATTCTGCTTGAAGCTGAGCAAGTTTGACCAGAATTTTGTATTCCAGCATTTACTAAAAATGGAATAGCTCTCTTCAAATTAGCATCATCAAAAACTATTTGAGGTGATTTTCCCCCAAGCTCTAATGTGGTTGGCACCACGTTCTGAGCTGCAGCAGTTTGAACTGAAATTCCAGTTAAAAGTGATCCAGTGAAAGATATATGATTTACTTTTTTGCTCGCAGCGAGGGCTTGACCTGCTTCGAAGCCAAATCCAGGAATAATATTTAATGCACCGGCGGGTAATCCAGCTTCCGTGGCTATCTCACCAAAAGCTAATGCTGTGAGGCATGCTTCTTCAGATGGTTTTACCACGCAAGCATTACCCATGGCAAGCGACGCAGAAATGGAACGCCCAATTATCTGCATTGGATAATTCCAAGGGATGATATGAGCTGTAACTCCAAGTCTTTCTCGAAGGCACGAAACTGAAAAGTCATTTTGAAAAGGAATAGTCATCCCGTGAATTTTATCTGCTGCACCACCATAAAACTCGAGATATCTTGCTAATGCAATCACGTCGTTTTTTGCTTGAGAAAGAGGTTTGCCTACGTCAAGAGACTCTAGATGAGCTAAATTTTTGCTATACTTGATAACAAGTTGTGACATTTTAAGTAAAATTCGGCCGCGTTCGAGAGCTGTTTTTTCCCCCCAAGTTTTTTCCAAAGCAACGCTAGCGGCTGAAATAGCATTTTTGACATCATTTTTAGATGCCCGGGCAATACGGCTAAGCAGTCTGCCGTTGGAGGGATTAATCAATTCTATCTCATTATTCAATTCTGAATCTACCCAAGCACCATCAATTAAACACTTGTTTGTTGGGAACCACACGAGTTCATTGACCATATTAGCTTTTACCTCCCAATCTTTTAATCCAAGATTTTGGGATTGACGGAGTTGCATTAATTAAAGATTTAGTATAAGGATGACTTGGATTTTTTAAAATTTTTCTCGTTTTTCCTATTTCTATGAGAGTTCCGTCTCGCATAATTAAAACTCTATTTGTTATTGCCTTTATTAAATGAATATCATGACTAATAAAAAGATAACTTAAATTGAATTTTAATGATAGTTTTTGCAACAAAACTAGTATGTTGTTTCTTAGTGATACGTCTAAAGCAGATAATGCTTCGTCTAATATTATGAGTTTGGGTCTAATTATTATTGCTCTAGCAAGCGCGATTCGCTGTCTTTGACCTCCTGAGAACTGATGTGGGTATTTCTTTAGGTCATTCTCCTCTAGCTCTACAGCTGAGATAATTTCTTTTAAAAGTTTACTTTTCAATTCCTTATTATGTTTTTTCTTTAGAAGGTTGAAAGGCTCTGAAATGATTCTATGAATTTGATGACGCGGATTGAAGGAACTGAAAGGGTCTTGAAAAACGATTTGTATTTTTGATCGAATATCTCGAGTGGGCTTGTCAACAAACGATAATATCGCACCATCTAAATTGATCTCTCCACTATCAAGACTCTCAAGCCCAAGTATACTGCGCGCTAAAGTTGACTTTCCACAACCAGACTCGCCCACAAGACCGAGACACTCACCTTTACGAATTGAAAACGAAATATTTCTAAGAGTTGGAGTGTTAAAATTCTTACCCTCGAGCGCCGAAAATTTCCTTTTATATGTTTTTGATATTGAGATTACATTTAAAAGGACGTTTTGGCTAATTTTAGGTGGCGCTACTATCTTTGGAATAGAGTCCGACAGAATCTTCCTTGTATATCCATGTGATAATCTAGTAAAAACTGTTTTTGTCTCTCCGGTATCGATTAATTTTCCATTTTTCATTATTGCAACCTTGTGCGCTAGTTTAGCAATAACTCCGAGATCATGCGTAATTAAAAGCAATGAAATATTTTCTTTTTCTACTAAGTCTTTAAGCAAACACAGTATCTCAGCCTGAGTTTTCACATCTAGTGCTGTGGTTGGTTCATCTGCTATAATTAGTTTCGGTTTAAGTATACAGGCCATTGCAATCATTACCCGTTGCCGTTGGCCACCTGATAACTGGTAAGGATACCGGTTGGGTGAGATTATCAAAGGATCTAAGCCAACCTCGTTCAATCCATTTATTACTATTTCCATTGCATCCCTTTTAGTAATATTGTGGTGTAAAAGAAGGGATTCTGAAATTTGCTTTCCAATTGTTTGAAGTGGATTTAATGCAGTCATTGGTTCTTGAAAAATCATCGATATTTTTTTTCCACGTATGGAACCCATATTAGTTTCACTAGTTTTAACAAGGTTCTCATTATCTAAAAAAATTTTTCCAGTTAAATTCGAATGCATTGGCAATAATTTAGTTATGGCGGCCGCAGTCATCGATTTTCCACATCCACTTTCTCCAAGTAAACCAAAAATTTCTCCACGTTTTATCTTTAAATTTACAGATTTTAAAATTTCTTTTTTCTGTATTTCTAACGATAAATTTTCGATAGTTAATAGTGTCATGAGAGATTTTTCTTTAATTTCGGATCTAGGTAGTCTCGGAGCCCGTCTCCCAATATATTAATTGATAAGACTGTGACAATTATTGCAATCCCTGGTGCTAGTGCTAGATGCGGCGCAAAAGAAATCATAGTTTGACTATCGGCTAGCATTCTCCCCCAGCTTGCCATAGGTGGTTGGGTTCCTAATCCAACATAACTGAGCCCAGACTCAGCAAGTATACCGAGGGAAATTTGAATGGTGGTTTGAACGATTAATATGCTTGCTATGTTTGGTAAAACATGCTCACTACATATTTGAAAAGAATTTTTTCCACAGGCTCGAGCTGCCATTATAAAATCAAGAGTAAAGATAGGTAATGCCGCTCCGCGCGTAATTCGTGCAAAAACAGGTATATTGAAAATTCCGATAGCAATTATTGTGTTCTCAATTGAGGGTCCTAAAATAGCAGTAATTAGGATAGCTATAATGATAGCGGGGAATGCAAAAATTAAATCGTTACCCCGCATTATGATATCGTCAACAAGATCTTCTGATCTACTTGCCGCGAGCAGGCCAAGAGGCACACCTAGAATTATTCCTAAGAATGTTGCACACGATGCGACTAAAAGTGATGTTTTTGCGCCTATCATGAGCATTGAGAGAATATCCCGACCGAAATGATCAGTTCCAAAAAAATACAGTTTATTTCCGGGTGGCTTTAATTTTTCTTGAATGTTGAGAACAGTAATATCGTGCGGAGTCCAGATTATTGATATTAGACCGACAGCGAAGACAAAGCCAGCAATGATTAGTCCTATATATAAATTAGGAGGCAATTGCGTAAAATTTGTAATAAATTTTGAGTTGTTCATTTGCGTAACCTTGGATCCACCAAGATGTATAACAAATCAACAATAAAATTTACCATAATGACAGAAAAAACCAGGAGCATTACAGCACTCTCGACGACGATAAGATCTCTTTGTGTAATTGCTTGAAAAATTAGTCTTCCAAGTCCAGGGAGGAAGAAAACATTTTCAATAATTATTGCACCAGCTAACAAAAAGGAAAATTGTAGTCCTAATATTGTTAGGACCGGTATCAAAGCGTTTCTTAGAGCGTGTCTGGGAATAACTTGTCTAAGACTTAATCCTTTTGAACGTGCGGTACGGATATAATCTTCCATGAGCGTATTTAGAATAGCTGATCTTATGATTCTACTCAAGATTGAGGCCTGGGGCAATGCAAGTGCTATTGCAGGTAAAATTAATGACTTTAAACCCATTAGAAAACCTGATTCCCAACCATAAAATCCGCCTGCAGAGAACCATTGTAGATTTATAGAAAAAATTAAAACTAATATCATCGCAAACCAAAAATTTGGAATTGCAATACCAATTTGAGACACGACCATTATTGCGTGATCAATTTTTTTTCCCTGGAATTGAACAGCTAGCATTCCAACAGGAAATGCTATGAAAATTGATAATGTTAGTGAAAGTGTCGCGAGAGGAAGTGACACTTTCAAACGCTCCATTATTAGTTCTTGAACTGGAACTCGATAGGTGTACGAGATACCAAAATCACCTGAGAGCATTCCAATTGACCAATCAAGGTAACGATTGAGAAAATTGTGGTCTAAGCCCAACTCTTTCCGAAGGGACTCAACTGTTTCCTCTGTTGCGTTGATCCCAAGCATAAAAGATGCCGGATCTCCCGGCACCACTTCGATTAAAACGAAAATGGTAAAGCTGGATAACAAGACACTAATTATTAGGGTAAAAAGCCGAGCCCTCAAGTAACTGAGCATATTAGCCTCCAGGTGAAGATTTAAGAGAGTGGAGAAAATATAATTTTCTCCAATTACAAGTTTATTCTGCCCAACTTACGTCAGTCAAGTCATTGGCTTGAGTAGGAGAATTTTTCCATAAACCTCGAATTTTTGCATTTGCCACTCCAGTTTTTGCAAGCTGAAAAAGGAACCCATTTACGTAATCAAGACTGATTTGTCTTTGGGCAGCGTGCAAGTATTTCGTTCTTATTTTTGGATCTGTTGCTAAATTTAATTTAGTAATAATGTCTCTAAAATCCTCTCTATCGTATTGAAAATAATAATCTGGTCGCGCATAAATATTTATGTCGGCGGGTTCGGTGTGACTAACAATTGTGAGATTATAATCTTTTCCTTTGAAAACTTGTTCTAGCCATTGTGCCCATTCAAGGTTTGAAATTTCAACGTTAAGCCCCACGTTTCTCAATTGAGATGCAATGATCTCTCCACCTCGCCTTGCATAGGAAGGAGGTGGAAGTTTCAAGGATATTATTGTATCCGGGTTATACCCAGATTCTTTAATAAGTTTTTTACTAAGTTTCGGATTATATTCGGATTGTGATGTTAAATCTAAATAGTTTGGGTTGTGTGGAGCAAAATGAGTTCCGATAGGCGTGCCAAAACCGAACATAGCTCCATCTATTATCTCTTGCCTATTTATCGCATGCGCTAACGCCTTTCTCATTTGCAGCTTGTCAAAAGGTGGTTTTTTATTATTTGTCGACAATATTGTTTCACCCTCTGTAGATCCAACAATTACAGTAAATCTTGGATCAGCTTCAAATTGCGATAGATTTTCTGGAGCGGGGAAAACGGGAAATGCATCGATATCGCCTGCCATAACAGCTGCAAATGCTGCAGTTGGATCTGATATGAATTTAAAAACAGCTTTATCAAGTGATACTTGTGGTCCCCAATATGATTCATTTTTTACTAGCTCTACTCGGTCGCCTTTGACCCATTTAGAAAATTTGAATGGTCCTGTTCCAATCGGTGCAATCTCTGCTTTAGAAATACTTTTTTCAGAGACAATTATTGCATCGCCCCAAGCCATATTTGAAATAAAACTACCATTTGGTCTGGTTAGTTTGACTTGGATGGTCAAATCGTCGATTACAGCAATATTATCAATGTCTTTAAAGAGTATTTTTTGCGCATTGGTGCTTTCCTCACTTCTAGCTCTATCCAACGAGAATTTAACATCGCCTGCTGTCATGGGTAACCCATCGTGGAAAGTAATATTTTCGTTAAGGTTGAATACGTAGGTTAAATTGTCTGAAGAGATTGTCCAAGATTTGGCCAGGGAAGGTGCAACAGAACCATCTGACTCAAATCGCGTTAAGCCTTCAAACAAGTTGGCATAAACTATCTCGTCGATTGCAGCGGCCGCTCCTCCAGTAGGATTTAAATTTGGTGGCTCTAGTTGCATTCCTATTGTAATTGATTTTTCTGCAGCGGTTGTTTTTGCTATTGATAGGATGACCACTACGAAAACGGCAATCGATTTAGTTAAAAGTTTTATCATTTGTTTTCCTTTACATATTTTAAATAATAAATGAAAAAATTTCTCTAAAGTAATAAATAAAACAACTAATTAAGTATTTTTGCTATTGAAAGGGCCATTACTTGGCAACTTTTTAGCATATCGTCAATTCCTACCCACTCGTTAGGTTGATGTGCGAGCTCTAAAATTCCAGGACCATACGCTATACAGTTTTTAAGTTGTCCGATTCGGTCAATATGTTTTTGATCGTATGTTCCGGGAGAAATGACATATTCCGGTTTAGTATTACATATTTTTTGAATAGCTTCATCTACGACGCGAACAATTTTTGCATCTTTATCTGTCATAGTTGGTAATACTTCAAATAAATCAGTAATTTCATACTTGAACCCGGGACGCTCGGCTTTTACTTTTTCCATCAATCCTTTTATTTCTCTTTTAACGTCCCATAGCGTTTCTTCTATCAAAAACCGTCGATCAATTATGATTTTGCATCTATCAGCAACACAAGGTGCCGGTAAACCTGAATAGTCAAAAATCTGTTCTTTTTCGCCACCATGAATAGAATTTATGTTTAGAGATGCAGTTCGAGCTTTCTCAGGAACAACTGGCATATTTGATTTCCGATCCATCAACAACGGAAACAGTGTGGTTTCCATCTCTGCTAATACGGCCGACATGTGCATTACCGCGCTATCTCCGAGAAATGGCATTGAACCATGAGCAATTTTCCCCTTTGTTTCGATTTCTGCCCACCAAACCCCTCTATGACCAAGGCATATTCTGTCTTTGTTTAGCGGCTCTGGAATTATTACATGATCTACTTTTCCTGCATTAAAATAACCCTTTTCTGCCAGGAATGCGACGCCTGAAAATCCACCTGACTCTTCATCAGTTGTAGCCGATAGTTCGATTGCACCGCGGTGATTCGGGAATAGTTTGATAAAACTTTCTGCCGCTATAATTGATGTAGCTAATCCACCTTTCATATCGCAGGCGCCGCGACCATAGACACGTCCATTTTTAATTATACCTCCGAATGGATCCATGCTCCACCCGTTCCCTGCTTTGACAACGTCTGTATGAGAATTAAAATGTATACATTCGCCACTGCGACTAACTTCGTGTCTTGCAATTAAATTCCATCGAGGATTCGCGTCCGAGTCTCCCAACGACCCTGTTGCTCTGATCATTTTGGTTTCAAAACCACTTGATTTTAGTCTTGTTTCTAGAAAATTACAAATTTCTCTGTAGTTATTTCCTGGTGGGTTTTCTGTTGGGATTTTAATTAGATCAGATGTTAACTCCTGAATGTTTTCAGTCTGTTGATTAATATAATTAATTAATTCTAAATCATTTTTGGACAAAAGCATGTTTTTTACTATCTTCTCTTAGGGAAACACTGATTAGTACTTTAAATAAAATTTTGTCTGAGCTGTTTCCCAAAATCCCATATTTTATTTTAAACTAATTAAAATCAAAATTGCAAATTTGATCGGTAGCAAAATGTAATGATTTTATACTAAAATTAATTGAGCTTGAGAAGCTATCATCTTTAAGTTCTGAGTGTATTGATTAATTATGTTTTACATTAGCTTAATTGAGGGCTATGTAAAAATCAAAGTTGTAAGAACTTGTTGCAGGGATCTGATGAAAAAAGTAGTAATCTTGGGGGCTAGCGGTTACACCGGTGCAGAACTGGTAAAGATCCTTGCTGGGCACAATTATTTTGAAATTGAAGCGCTGGTTGCTGATAGAAAAGCAGGTCAGCCGTACGAAAGAGTATTTCCTCATTTGAGGCATCTTGGTCTTCCAAAACTTGTTGCATTGACTGAAGTAAATTTTGGTAATGTTGACCTAGTTTTTGGTGCTTTACCCCATGCTACCACACAAACTGTATTATTAGATTTGCCAAAGACGCTAAGGATTATTGATTTGTCTGCAGATTTCAGACTCTATGACACTAGTAAGTATGAAGAATGGTATAAAATGCCTCATATGGCACCTAACCTCCAAAAAGAGGCGGTGTATGGACTAACTGAGTTCTATCGCGATAAAATCAAATCTGCGCGGATAGTTGCATGCACGGGCTGCAATTCAGCCGCTGGTTTGCTGCCATTGCTGCCATTGGTAGCTAAGAATATCATTGATCACTCAAATATAATTGTAGACCTAGCCACAGGTGTATCAGGAGCGGGACGTTCTCCAAACGAGAATATGTTACATAGCGAGATTTCTGAAAGTTTTTCGGCTTATAAAGTTGCTCAGCATCGTCATCTTGCCGAATTTGATCAGGAGTTATCAAAAATGGCTGGAGAGAAGATAGAGATTACTTTTACCCCGCACTTAATTCCACAAAATAGAGGGATACTAGCAACGATTTATGTCACTGGATCTGCAGAAGCAATTTATCACGAGTTAACAGTTACTTACGAGAACGAACCATTTGTTATAGTGTTGCCTTTTGGTGAAATTCCGTCGACAAAGCATGTCAGAGGTTCAAATTATTGTCATATTGGCGTGGCGCAGGACCGGAGTTCGAAGAAAGCAATTTTATTTTCAGCAATAGATAATTTGACAAAGGGTTCGGCAGGGCAGGCGGTTCAGAATGCTAACTTGATGTTTGGATTTAAAGAAACTGAGAGTTTAATGATGGCCCCCTTGTATCCTTGATAAAGTAATGCTCAGTCGAAAACGAAAAAGAATTAGATTAATCTTTCTTGGTTTAACCTTGTTGGTCGCTTCCGCATTGTTGGTAGGTTATGCGATGAAAGACGGTATTGAATTTTTTAAAACTCCAAGTGAATTGATTGATGATCCACCACCATTTGGGAAGCGGTTTAGGCTTGGCGGCGTAGTTAGTCCTGGTAGTATTGAAGTTTCCACCGATGGGAGTGTTTCTTTCGAAGTCGCTGATCAAAGTGCTTCGATTCAGGTTATATTTTTTGGTATTTTACCTGATCTTTTTGAGGAGAACCAGGGCGTTATTACTACGGGCATTTTGACAAAAGAAAATTTGTTCTCTGCTGATGAAGTTTTAGCAAAACATGATGAAAACTATATGCCAAAGGAATTAGTTGATAGTTTGAAAGAAAGAGGGGTTTACGTTAAACCGTTAAAAGATTGATGACAGTTACATTCCGCTTTTAAAAAACTGCTAAGAAAAGTGAAAAAAATTGAACTGGTTTTTTTTAGAATTAAACTATATCTAACAGTGTCCTAGTTACTTACTAACAAATCGATAAAGGTGGAATGATGATTATCGAAATCGCGCACTTTAGTCTTATCCTTACTTTTATGATATCGCTAGTGCAATCCACTGTACCATTATTTGGGGCTCAAAAAAATTGGGTTAATTGGATGCGACTAGCCGACAAAACAGCTCTAATACAATTTGTATTAACGTGCTTTGGCTTTGGTGTTTTGATTCACGCTTTTTCTGTCTCTGATTTTAGTGTTAAGTTGGTTGCTCTAAACTCTCATTCGTTAAAGCCACTGATTTATAAAATTACTGGAACGTGGGGAAATCATGAGGGTTCGATGTTGCTATGGATACTTATTATTAATCTTTATGGGTTTTTGATTGTTCTATTTGGCAAAAAACTTCCATTAGGTTTAAGGTGCCGAGTTTTATCGGTACAGGGAGTGATTTCAGCGGCTTTCCTAGGGTTCCTTCTTTTCACCTCCAATCCATTTTCTCGAGAACTTTATCCACCTGCCAATGGAAATGGCTTAAACCCAGTATTGCAAGACTTAGGATTAGCTTTTCATCCTCCATTTTTATATTTAGGCTATGTTGGGTTGTCCGTCACGTTCAGCTTTGCAATGGCAGCTTTGATCCAAGGAAAGATTGATGCTGCGTGGGCTCGTTGGGTTCGGCCATGGGCAGTATCGGCATGGGTTTTCTTAACGATTGGTATTTCTCTAGGAAGTTATTGGGCTTACTATGAGTTAGGTTGGGGGGGGTGGTGGTTCTGGGATCCTGTTGAAAACGCTTCGTTTATGCCGTGGTTGGTTGCCACTGCATTACTGCATTCTGCAATCGTTGTAGAAAAGCGTAATACTCTTAAAAGCTGGACTATTTTATTGGCAATACTTGCCTTCTCGTTCTCCTTGATTGGAACATTTATTGTTCGCTCAGGAGTTTTAACTTCAGTCCACTCCTTTGCGAGCGATCCAACAAGAGGTATATACCTTTTGATAATTGTTTTTATGTTTATTCTTTGCTCCTTAACACTTTATGCTGTACGGTTTTCGTCGATAAAATCGATTAATCAATTTACTTTTTTGAGTAGAGAAAGTGGATTAGTTATGAATAATTTGTTGTTATCAGCTTCTGCAGTAATTGTATTTGTAGGAACCCTGTGGCCATTGCTCATCGAAACTTTATTAAGTGAGAAGATGTCGGTTGGAGCCCCCTTTTTTAATATTGCGTTTACTCCATTCATGGTACTTTTGGGGCTATTGCTTCCTGTTGGAGCACTTTTGCCGTGGAGAAAAAGTAAAATCAAAAGATTAAAACCAAGTTTGTTAGCAATAGGAATTTTTTCGGTTGTTTCCGGTTCTGTAGTTTGGAGCTTACAGACTGGAACACGAATTTTGGGTCCAGTTGGAGTTTCTTTATCAATTTGGATTATTCTAGGATCGCTTTTTGATGTATCAAAAAACTCTACTATCGCAAATGGAAAATTTCTTAGACGGTATTTTAGGCTGAATAATTTGCCTCGATACGAGCTTGGAAAAAGTTTTGCACATATTGGTTTTGGTTTAATGATATTTGGGATCAGCGCAGTTTCTGCGTGGGAAGTCGAGGATATCCGAATAGTGCACTTAAATGAGCCTTATCAAGTCAGAGGCTATACTTTTGAATTAATTGCGGTTTCAGAATTTCCAGTATCGAATTATATCACACGACGAGGATCGCTTTTGGTCAAAAAAGACGAAAGAACGTTGGCAACTCTTTTACCTGAGAAGCGGTATTATCCTGTACAAGCAACTACCACTACAGAAGCTTCTATCAACTCTAACATTTTTCGAGATATTTATGTTGTTCTAGGTGATCGCAATTCAGAGAATAGTTGGGTAGTGAGAACTTATATCAAGCCATTCATTCTGTGGATCTGGATTGGTGCATTTTGTATCGCGATTGGTGGAGTTGTTAGTTTATCGGACCGTCGTTATCGGATGGCTTCTTCGTATTCAAATAAACTCGTAAAGCTATGAACTTATTAAATAAATTCATATTGCTATTCTGCATGCTATTATTTTCTAGTGGTTTTGCATTTAGTGTTCAACCTGATGAGATATTACTGGATAGCGCGTTGGAAAAGCGAGCACGAGCTATATCGCTTGAACTGAGATGTTTGGTTTGTCGAAATGAGAACATCGATAGCTCTGATGCAGAGTTAGCAAGAGATTTGAGACTGTTGGTAAGGGAAAGGCTCACTTTTGGGGAATCTGACGAAGAAGTAATAAGCTATATCCGTGAAAGGTACGGCGATTATGTCTTGCTGAAACCGTCGTTTTCCGGTGCTTCAATTATATTGTGGGTTATTGCCCCTATCTCATTTTTTATGGGTTTACTGTTAATTTATTTGACTCTTTTTCGCAGCCAAAAAGTTAGAAACGAAATTGATTTGAGTAATTCTCTCACGAAACAAGAACAAATTGATATCAAAAAGCTGTTGGACGATTAAAGTTTGTTAACAGTTGACTGAAATATTTATTGACGGCTTTTTATTCGATGTCATTCTTGTATTATGAAAAAGTTATTTCAGGTAAGATGCACTAATAAATCTTCGGCTGGGTTTCCGTCGGAAATGATCGAAAAAACAGTTCGAAATTTTCCTGGAGAATTACCTGCTCTAATAAATTTTGTATGCGCTCGTAGTCCATACATCAATCGACTGGTAGTAAGCGAATTAGGTTGGCTGAGTGAAGTGCTGTACCAAGAACTAGATCAAATTCTCGATGAACTTGTAAAAAAATGTAAAGAGAATATCCAAAAAGATCCATTTTTCACAATAAGAGTTGCAAAAAGAAGAGCTGTTCTAGTGATTTCATTAGCAGATTTTGGTAATATTTTATCTTTAGCTGAGGTAACCCATGCACTATCGATTTTTGCGGAAAGGATTGTTAACTTAGTAATGGATCTTTACGCGTTTAATGAGTTTCAAAGAGTTGATCATCGATTGCTTTTTAAAAATATCGATAGTTATCCGACTCAAATTGAATATTCTGCGAGGAATTCTGGTTTAACTTCACTTGGTATGGGTAAATTAGGTTCGATGGAGTTAAATTATTCATCTGATATTGATCTTATTTTTCTATTTGATGAAGAAAAATTTAAGCCTGAGAGTTATTCAAAAATTAGGAATACTTTTATAATTATTATTAGACAGATAGTGAAAGCATTGTCTGAGGTAACGTCTGACGGTTATGTGTTCAGAGTCGATCTTAGATTGCGTCCCGATCCATCAACAAATCCCATATGCATCGGTGCTCTGGCCGCGCAAAGATATTATGAAAACTTTGGTAGAAATTGGGAGCGAGCTGCGTTCATAAAAGCTAGATGTATTGCTGGTGATCATTTGGTTGGACAAAAATTTTTGACGGCATTGAACTCTTTTATTTGGAGAAAAAATTTAGATTTCGCGGCTATAGATGATATCAATGATATTCGAAAAAAAATTAGAAAAAAAAATCCCAAAATATTAAATTCACATTTGTGTGGTTATAATATTAAAACTGGTATCGGTGGAATACGAGAAATTGAGTTTTTCGTGCAAACGCAACAATTAATTCGCGGTGGGAAAAATAAATCTTTGCGGCAGCATTCAACAATAAATACTTTAAAAAAACTAAAAGCTAATGATTTAATTTCTCCAAAGGTGCATGACGATCTAATACAAGCTTATACGCAGCTCCGAAATCTTGAGCACATTTTACAGTTAATAGAAGATATGCAAACTCATTCTATACCCAATGACGAAAATAAAGTCCAAAATGTAGCGGTGCTTTTTGGAATTCCAAAAACGAAAGATTTTTTAAATTTTATTTTTAAATTATTAACTGAAGTTAACAATATTATTGTTCAACTGTATTCACAATTCGACCCCATCGGACAAAACCATTATGAAAGTTGGCAGACAGTTATTTCTGATGATGTATTGTTTTCATATAGTAAAAAGTGGTCCAGCTATAAATTTTTAAGATCGGAGCGAGCAGCAAAACTTTTTGATGAGCTTTTGCCGGTAATAGTTTTAAAAATTTTACAAACGGAAAATAAGACTAATACAGTTTTTTACTTTGATAATTTTCTCAAATCACTTTCGTTTGGAGTGCAAGTATTGTCGCTCTTTAAGGTCAATCCAGCTGTTTTAGATCTATTGATTGATATATGTGGCGCAGCACCGGCACTAGCACAGTATGTTGGAAGAAGTCCAGCTGTACTAGAAGTTGTCACGGATCAGTCCTTTTTTTTACCGTTACCGGGAAAAAAAGAATTAATAGAAGACTTTACCGATCGAATATCTGGGATTACTGACTATGAGCAGGTTTTGGATTGCGCACGCGTTTTTGTAAAAGAAAATCAGTTTAAAACCGGAGTGCATTTGCTAAAAGCCTTTTCTTCAATTCCAGAAGTATCCCAATCTTTCTCTAATATAGCAGAGGTATGCTTAATTATTTTGTTCGATAAAGTTAAACAAATGTTTTCAAAAAGATATGGTGAAATTGCAGGTCTTGGTCCTTCACTCCTTGCGATGGGTAAACTTGGATCTGAAGAATTGTCAATAGAGTCTGATTTGGACTTAATATTGATCTATGATGCGCATCCGGATACTTTATCTAGCGGAAGGAATCCTGTTTCAGCACAAGTATACTATTCACGGCTTACACAAGCATTCATTTCTGCGATTACCGTAGCCACAGCAGAGGGACATCTTTTTAAAGTTGATATGAGGCTTCGTCCTTCCGGAAACAATGGTCCGGTTGCTACTTCACTCGGCTCATTTAAAAATTATCAAGTGAACGAGGCGTGGGTCTGGGAGAGGCTTGCACTGTCTCGGGGCAGAGTTTTGAATGGAAATTTGCAACTTCGTAATAAAATTAAAGTTATTATTCAGAAGGCTTTAAATTCAGAAATATCAAAAGATCATATTATCAAGGAAGTATTCGAGATGAGATTAAGACTTGACAAAAAAAATAATGAGTTGAGTTCGCTGTTTGATTTAAAATTGGGAACTGGGAGACTTCAGGATTTAGAAATTTTAATTCAAATGGGCGCATCGCTTAATAAATGTTTCAAATCACCGTCACCATTGAAACTAATACCTTACTTGAATAAATTAAATTTCTTTTTTGATGACGAAGCGCTAGTTTGTCAAAGAGCTTACTTACTTTATTCATCAATACAACA
This sequence comes from Paracoccaceae bacterium, assembly GCA_002705045.2. GTDB lineage: Bacteria > Pseudomonadota > Alphaproteobacteria > Rhodobacterales > Rhodobacteraceae > JAYZEV01. The sequence goes on from PAHT02000008.1 coordinate 19,557, forward strand.
AATTCAAAGTATAACTGTCGCAGGTCAAATAAATGATAGCTCTCTCGGTAGTATTAACAATATGCTAAAGAGTCACAAATTTACGGAGTTATCAGAAAACATTCTTCAAACATTAGATTTTTTTTCAAACTCAATCGATACCATCTTTAAGATAAAGTTGCACCATGATTAGTTTACCGATCGTATTTCATCCGCTCTACGATTTAAAAATGAGCCAGGCAAGTCGATTTCCAATCCAAAAGTATAGTCAGCTAAAAAAAAAATTAGAGATAGACGGCATACTCAAGAAAAGAAATCTGTTTGTTCCATTACCTCTATCTCTGTCAATAATTAGTCGGACGCATGATCCGCTCTATGTTAATCGCGTTCATTCTTGTTCCCTTTCAGAAATGGAGAAAAGAAAGATTGGTTTACCTGAGATTGATAGATTTTGTGAGCGTGCATTTGTTTCAGCCGGTGGTACACTTTTGGCCGCAAAGCTAGCATTAAACTTTGGCTTCGCTGCTAATGTTGCGGGTGGATCTCATCATGCAGCCCGGTCAGGCGGATCTGGATTTTGTATATTTAATGATGTTGCCATTGCAGTAAACTATTTACTAGAATCTGGAAAGGTGAAAAATGTTATAATTTTAGACTTAGACGTACATCAGGGTGACGGAACTGCAACAATTTTTGAGATGGACCCACGGGTTGTCACCGTATCAATTCATTGTGAAAAAAATTTTCCTGTAAGAAAAGCTAAGTCCGATCTAGATATTGATTTAAAAAAGGGGGTGACTGATACTGAGTATTTATATTTTCTTGAAAACACTTTGAAAAAAATTAACACCGTCCCCGCCGATTTAGTTGTTTACAATGCTGGGGTGGATATTCATGAAAATGATTCTTTGGGGTATCTAAAGGTTTCGTCATCCGGAATTGTCTTACGCGAGGAAAAAGTTGTCGAATTTTGTCGAAGTAGGGGGGTCCCATTAGTAATAACTTTAGGCGGTGGTTACCAAAAAAGTATTGCAAACTTAGTTGCTTTGCATTCTATTATATTCAAGGTCATGGTCAATTGTTGGGAATAGTAAAACAAATTGGACTTCATCATGAGCAAATACTCAATACCAAGCGACCCACGCGGACTAATTTTCGAAGCATATAGAATTGATGGAATCACAAGTGAGGACTGCAGATCGATTTTTTTTGATTGGGCTTTAGGCTTGAATGATGACTTAAATTTAATGGACGAACTTACTTCCCTTTATAACCTTTATTCACAAAAAAATCCAAATCACCCAATGAGTTTGGTTCTAAAAGAAGGGCTTTCAAATTCTAGTCGTAAAATTATAAGAAGGCGAGGAAGGAAAAAGCAGAATGGAACTCAGGAATAGTCAGCTATTTCGCTTATAATTCGGATCCAGCTTTTTGCTCCTTTTTGGTATGATTTGAGATTATATTTCTCATTGGGCGAATGAATACGATCATCTTCAAGACTAAAGCCTACAAGAAGTGTTTCAAGACCAAGGATCTCTTTAAAGGAGCCTACAACGGGTATTGACCCTCCACACCCAGCGAACACCGGTTTAGTTCCCCACTCATCCAATAAGGCCTTTTGGGCTGCCCGAATTAATGGAGAATCCAAGGGTATTGATATTGCTTTCGAGCCATCTTTTGAGAAAAATTTTACTTTACAATCCCGATGTATATTATTTCTAATATGGTTTCGGAACTGCCCTCTTATCTCCTCAGGATCTTGTTCTCCAACTAATCTAAAGGAGATTTTCGCATTCGCTTCGGAGGGAATTACAGTTTTAAATCCATTTCCAATATAACCACCCCAGATACCATTTATTTCACAAGTTGGCCTACTCCATATTTGTTCAAGTACGGAGTAAGGATATTCGCCGGCAGACACATTAAGGCCTATTTCTGAAAAGAAATTGTTAGATGAGAAATTTAATTGCGACCATTGCTTTTTAATGTAATTTGGTACTTCGGTTACGCCTTTATAGAAGTCTTTTATTGTTACTTTTCCATTGGCATCATGGAGGCTTGAAATCACTCTGGTTAACTCCCTAATCGGATTTACAGCTGGACCTCCATAAAGGCCTGAGTGTAGATCTTTATTAGCTGCTTTGATAGTCAATTCTTCACCGAGCATGCCTCTAAGCATTGTAGAGATTGCTGGTGTCTGCGAATTCCACATCCCAGTATCGCAAACTAACGCATAGTTTGCTTGTAAAAGATGTTTATTAGACTCTAGGAACATTTCAAATGATGGTGACCCTGTCTCTTCTTCACCTTCAATAATAAGTGAAATTCTGCACGGTAATTCTCCATCAATTTGAATAATTGCTCGACAAGCATTAATAAATGTCATCAGTTGACCTTTGTCATCTGAGGCACCGCGAGCGATTACTTGATTACCATTCGGACCTGATTCAATCGTTGGTTCAAACGGATCGTGTTTCCACTCCTCGCGTGGATCCGTCGGTTGCACATCATAATGCCCATAAAATAGTAGGTGGGGGTGCCCAGCTCCTGCACTCGCCAATACGATTGGGTGCCCTGCCGTTTTATGTGCCTTTGCTTCAAAACCGACAAACTTTAGTTCACGAACTAGCCAGTTGGCCGCGTTCTTGCAGTCTTCTGAAAAACTTTTGTCAGTGGAGATAGATTGAATTTTTAAAAAATCAATCAATCTTTTTAAAAGATCGGTTTCGTTTTCATCTATAAATTTTATTTTCTTGCTAAGCTGCATATTTAAATAAACAGTTCCAATGCTTTATGTTTTTGATTTTCTGACAAAAATATAAACTTGGTCGTTGTCAGTTTTTTCTTCAAATTTATAGGCTTCCAAGTTGAAATCCCTGATGTCGTCTGGCTCTACAATTCTATTACTGACGATGAATCGAGCCATAAGCCCCCGAGCTTTTTTTGCATAAAAGCTTATCAGTTTTTTGTTACCATTTTTAACTTCATAAAATTTAGGAGTAATGATTTTAAAATTATTTTTAGCACTTAAAGCTACTGCTTTGAAATATTCCTCTGAAGCTAAGTTAATTAAACTCTTGTTCGAATGATTTTCCAAATCTATTTTGAGGCTTTCTGCTAACTTATCATTCCAGAATTCATACAAATTTGAACTCTCATTCGTTTTTAGCTTGCTGCCCATTTCTAGTCTGTAAGGCTGGATTACGTCAAAGGGGCGTAGAATACCGTATAGTCCTGATAATATTCTAATATTATTTTGAAAAAAATCATGATTTTTGGGATCAATTATTTCTGCACTTAGCCCGCTGTATGTATCGCCAGCGAATGCAAAGGCCGCTTGCTTGGTTTGTTCTGGTATGGGATTGTTAGAGAATTGATCAAACCGTTCTTTATTTAGTGATGCTAAATTCGAACTAATATTCATTAATTTTGAAAGTTCAATAGTATTTAGTTTTGAAGCTACTGTCGCAAGTTTTGAAGCTTGCTCTTTGAACACTGGTTGGGAAGCTTCACAGTTTCGCAGCATTTTTTTGAAATTAAGTTTTTTGGCGGGTGATAGAAGAGAGATCATTTTTATTCTCCTTTGAGTATTTATTTTTTTAAAATAATCCAACCACCACCAAGAACGCGGCTGTTTCCATTTTGATAAAAGACACAAGCTTGTCCAGGTGAGATTCCCTGTTCATCACAACTTAGCACGACGTCAGCTTCGGTTCGTGATATTGGTTTTACTAAAGCGGGCACTGCTGGTTTGGTTGAGCGAACCTTTACTTCAACTTCCCAACCATTTGTTGGTGCTTGAAGAAAATTTTTTGATCCTAGCCAGTTTATTTCGTTGATCGATATAGATCTAATGATTAGCGCTTCTTTCGGCCCTACAGTTATGATTTGATTAAGCGCGTCAATTTTAGTTACATATAACGGATTACCGCCACCGATTCTAAGGCCTCTTCTTTGTCCAATTGTGAAGTTTATCACTCCGTTGTGCCTACCGATAACCTCGCCAGCCATATTTTGAATATTTCCAGGTTTATTAGAATCAGGCCGAAGCTTTCTAATTACTTCTGTATAAGAGCCATTTGGTACAAAACAAATATCTTGACTGTCAGGTTTGTTTGCTACCTTTAATTTTAATTTTTCTGCTAGTTGGCGTGTTTTATCCTTTGATTCTAATTCTCCAAGTGGAAATCGTAAGAAACTTAATTGGTCAGAGGTGGTTGCAAATAAAAAATAGCTTTGATCCTTTTTTAAATCGGTAGCTTTGTGCAACTCTGGTCCGTTACTCCCAAAGCACTGTCTTACGTAGTGACCTGTTGCTAAGCAATCTGCTTTGAGCTCTTTTGCAGTTTTCATAAGGTCAGTAAATTTGATTTTCTCGTTGCATCTGATGCAGGGAACCGGGGTGTTGCCGTTTAAATAGCTTTCAGCAAACTCATCTATGACGCTTTCCTTAAACCTACTTTCATAATTTAGTACATAGTGCGGGAATTTAAGTTTGTCTGCAATCCGTCTTGCATCATTGATATCTATTCCGGCGCAGCACGTACCTGTTTTGCCAATAGCTTGGCCGTGGTCGTATAATTGCAAAGTAATTCCTATAACATCAAAGCCCTCACTTTTAAGCTTTGCAGCAACCACTGAACTGTCGACACCACCAGACATTGCCACCACAACTCTAGTATCTTTCGGTTTCTTTTTAAAGCCAAGGCTATTCTCCACTAAGCTTCTCTTTCTATTTGTGATTAAACAATACCTTTAATATTTTCTCATTAATTAAATACATATGCAAATATTTTCTTTAACTTAAATCGACGACTTTTCATTGATGTTGAAATAGGGTATTTTGTGAATGAAAAGTCAGCACGCCACACTCATTATTTTGCTTACAACATGTTGAATAATGACAATTGCTAAATGGGTTTTAAAGTTTTGAATAAAAAGTTATGGGAAAAGCAATTTACTGACAAGGAAGTAGAAGAGTTAACTGATATGGAGGCGGTTGCGATAGGACGCAAGCTAGCAAAGGAACTCTCTGAGGCAGACAAAGCATATCATACTTACGACGACCCAAAGCTTACGGATGCTCAATATGATACATTAAAGTTAAATTTAAATACTTTCCAAAAAGTTATTCCAGGATTTCTTCAACAGATTGGATACTCAAAAAGTGTGGGTTCCTCTGTTAGTTCTCATTTTGAAAAGCTTAAGCATTCAATTCCGATGCTCTCTCTCAACAATGGTCTTGATGAAAAAGAAATTTATTCTTTTGTTAAAGGGATAAAAAATTTTTTAGGGATAGTCTCTCAGGAAAAGCTTTCTATAACCTCGGAACCTAAAATTGATGGACTGTCACTAGCCGTGACATATGTGGAGGGTAATTTGGTCAAAGCTCTTACAAGAGGCGATGGCTCCATTGGAGAAAATGTTATATTGAACACAAAAAATATTTTTGACATACCAAAAAAAATTAATACTGATATGACTGTTTTAGAGGTGCGCGGTGAAGTGTACATGAGTCGGAGTGACTTTATCGAATTAAATAAGACACAATCCCAAATTGGTGCCAAACTTTTTGCAAACCCTCGAAATGCGGCGGCTGGGTCATTGCGACAACTTGACCCTAAAAAGACTGAAGCCAGGAAGCTCCGTTTTTTTGCTTATGCCTGGGGAGAAACTTCACGGCCTCTAGGAACGGATCAATTTGAATCAATCAAGGAATTAAATCGCTTGGGTTTCAGAACTAATTCTCTAATGCGGAAATGTGAGACTGTTGAATGTTTATTGAAGCATTATAATGAGATAATGCTAGAACGGTCAGATCTTGATTATGATATCGACGGGGTTGTGTATAAAATCAATAATTTAGTATACCAACAACGTTTGGGCTTTAGATCCACTACCCCGCGGTGGGCAATTGCCCATAAATTTCCTGCAGAAATTGCCATCACAAAAATAATTGATATTGAGGTCCAAGTTGGTCGGACGGGTTCATTATCTCCAGTAGCTAGATTGCAACCGGTTAATATTGGTGGTGTTATTGTTTCGAATGCAACGCTACATAATCAAGACTATATTTCAGGAAAAGATAGCAATGGTGAACAAATCCGTGCCGGCGTAGACATAAGAATAGGAGATTCCATTGAGGTCTATCGAGCCGGTGATGTCATTCCAAAAGTTAAAAGTGTTATTTTGTCCAAACGTGATCCCAGATCTCAACCATATATTTTTCCAACTATTTGTCCGATTTGTGGTAGCGCGACTTCAAAGGAACCGAATGACTCTACGTTGCGGTGCGTAGGTGGTATGGCATGTGCGGCACAAGCAGTTGAAAAAATACGACATTTTGTTTCAAGAAAAGCATTTAATATTGAAGGTTTTGGAAGAAAAATTGTCGAAAACTTTTTTTTGAGGGGGTGGTTGCAGTATCCAAGTGATATTTTTCTCCTCGAGACAAAATATGGCCCGAATTGTATAATAAAGATTCAAGATATTGAGGGGTGGGGAATTCAGTCTGCAACAAAACTTTTTCAAGCGATTGACGATCGGCGAACCATCAGTTTGTCTCGCTTTATTTACTCATTAGGAATTAGATATGTGGGTGAGCAAGCCGCTAATTTGCTAGCTAGATATTATGTTAGTTGGGTTGATTTCATAAAAAATATTAAAATTGCAACTGATAAACTGTCTCCAGAGTGGACTGATTTAGTTTTAATTGATGGTATCGGGGAGACTACGGCGGCTTCTCTCGTACAATATTTTTCCTCAAAAGAATCGAGATGGGTTGAATTAAGTCTCATTCAGGAAATACAGGTGGAGGATTTTTCTTCCGATGTCTCGGTCAGCAGTCCTTTTTATGATCGACGAATTGTTTTTACGGGTTCGTTGGATAAAACTAGTAGGGCAGAGGTAAAATCACAAGCTGAGGTGCTTGGAGCCAAAATATCTAGCTCTGTTTCCAAAAAAACTGATCTATTAGTAATTGGAAAAAACCCCGGGTCTAAACTTAAAAAAGCGCGTGAGTTAGGAGTTAAAGTTATGTCAGAAAAGGAATGGTTAAAGATATTGGATGATTTGCGCTGATGGAAACTAGTGGCACTAGTCGACCAGAACGGTTTTTCCCTTTGTTCTCATCGATAAGTAATTTATCTGGTGTAGGCCCTCGAGCAACATTAGCGTTGAAAAAACTAGGAGTAGAACGAGTGAGGGATCTTTTGTTTCTCTTGCCGGTTGGTGGAATTAAGCGTCGAAAGGTTTTTGATTTAGTTTCAATTTCTTTGCCAGAAATAATTACAGTTGAAATTCTAGTAAAATCTTATCAGCAGACGAAAAAGCCTGGCCCGATAAGAGTTCTCACTTCAATTAGAAAGTCTGACCTTGACTTAGTTTTTTTTAATGCGCGTTTAGATTGGATAAAGACTGTCCTCCCAAAAAATGAGAAAAGAGTTATCTCTGGAAAAATAGAGAATTTTCAGAGTGGAATGCAAATGGTTCATCCTGATTATATCGTCTCTAGTTCCGAAAGTAGTACAATCCCAGATTTTGAACCAAATTATCCTTTAACTAAAGGAGTTTCAAAAAAGTTTTTAATTAAGATTATGCTTCAAGCTATTGATAAGAGTATTTCTTTTCCAGAATGGATCAATGAAAGTATTGTTCAAAAGTTTCAATGGCCTCGTTTTAAAACATCAATATTAATGGTTCACAATCCTAAATGTATTAAAGAAACGCTCTTTGATTACCCGGCTAGAGAACGGCTCGCTTTCGATGAGCTATTTGCTCACCAAATGAGCCTAGCACTCGCCCGGCTACACTTTAGGAGAATTAGGGGTGTCAGTATATTGGGCTCTGGAGTGTTAACAAAGAAATTATATGATTCATTACCTTTCTCGTTGACAGCATCCCAAGAGAAAGCAGTTAACGAAATCCGTCAGGACTTAAGTTCTGAACTTCGAATGAATAGGTTGCTTCAAGGTGATGTTGGGTCTGGAAAAACAATAGTGGCGTTTATTTCTATGTTAACAGTCGTTGAATTTGGAGCACAAGCTGCATTATTAGCGCCTACTGAAATTTTAGCTAAACAGCACTACAAAGTAATATCTGAATTAAGTGAAAAAATTAATATTAATGTAATACTTTTGAGTGGACGGGACTCTGGTTTAAAAAAACGTTCTAAACTAGCCCAAATTCAAGATGGGTTAGCCCAAATTATCATAGGAACTCATGCTCTGTTTCAAGAAAATGTTATTTATAAAAAGTTAGCGTTTGCAGTTATCGATGAACAGCATCGTTTCGGTGTCCATCAACGACTTAATTTAGCACGGAAAGGAATAAATGTAGACGTGCTCAGTATGAGTGCTACCCCAATCCCTAGAAGCTTATCTCTTACTTTTTACGGTGATATGGATATGTCGATTCTGGATGAAAAACCAAAGGATAGAAAACCAGTTAAGACTGCGGTGATGCCTGCAAGTAAACTTGAACTAATATTTGACCGTTTAGAAATGTCATTAGATGACGATCGGAGGGTATTCTGGGTCTGTCCGCTCATTGATGAAAGTGAAGTTTTACAAGTGACTTCTGCTGAACTAAGACTTGAAATTATTGAGAAGAGGTTTCCCCAAAAAAAAATTGGCTTGGTACATGGCCAAATGTCGTCAAACGATCGAGATAAGGTTATGAGAAAGTTTATTAAAGGTGAAATTAATTTATTAGTATCGACCACTGTAATTGAAGTAGGCTTAGATGTACCTGCAGCCTCAATCATGATAGTGGAGGGAGCCGAGCGGTTTGGTTTGGCACAACTTCATCAACTCCGAGGTAGAGTTGGACGTGGGTCTGAGCAATCTAGCTGTATTTTGATTTACTCTGGTAGACTAGGTAAAAATTCAAAGGCTAGACTTGAAATTCTGAGGGATACAGACGATGGTTTTAAAATTGCTGAAGCCGACTTACGAATAAGGGGAGCTGGTGACGTTCTAGGCATACAGCAATCCGGAGTGCCAAAATTTATGGTCGCAGACTTACAAAGTCATAGCCATTTATTAGAGATTGCAAGAAAGGATTCTCAGTTGCTATTAGCGTCTGATCCCGGCCTTACGACTCCGCGAGGTGTCGCAGTTCGAGACCTCTTGTATTTGATGGATTTACAAAGTTCGTTAGCTTTTATTCAAGTTGGTTAAAAATTATCTCCTTTTGTACTATTTTTGTACTATTTTTGTTCTTTACTTGTTTTGCGATTTGTGCAATACAGTCACTTAAGGAGCATTAGTATGAAAATTGTTAGAGATAATTTAGGCGGGTTCTGCCGCTCAAAAATATTAGAAGATTTAGTGGGATTTCTATTATTAGTTGGAATAATAGGCTGCTTAGTTGGGGCCCCCAGCTTGATTTAAATTAACTGTTGACACCTTTAAAGATGTTATTAATTGCGTCTACTGTTGCATTTAACGAGAGTAAGATTGAGTCGTGGCGATTTTTAAATTGTCGGGCAGGTGATAAAAATCTATAGTCCGCAAATATATCGGGATGATATTTTGAACCATTTAACATTGTCACTACCGCGTTTCGAACCGTGATTATTTCCCGGCCAGTTTTTCCAATTACATCTTTTGCAAGAATTGCTGCTGAGGCTTGACCTAGGACACAGGCTTTTACCTCATGACCATAAGAAGTAATTACTTCATTTGCCATAGTTAAGTCAATTGTTACTAAAGACCCACACAATTTTGAACGCCTGGTAATTGTAAAATCAGGGGATTCTAGCCGATCCATTAATGGAATGTTTCCAGCTAACAAAAGTATTTGATCTGAATATAGCTCAAAAGAGTCTTTGGGGTTTTCCATTTTGAATTCTTTCTGTACTCTTATCGTATATTATTTCTTGCGGTATAATAAAAGGGTACATAGTATGGAAAGTGTAAATATTTCCAAAATAAAAATTAACTATAATGATAATGGTCTTATCCCAGTAATTGTACAAGATCAAACTAGTGATGAGGTTTTGATGATGGCTTGGATGAACGCACGTAGTTTAGAACAAACACTAAAAACAAAAAATATGGTTTATTGGTCTCGATCTAGAGGTGAATTGTGGCGTAAGGGTCAAACTTCTGGTAATACTCAACAACTAGTTGAGTTACTGATTGATTGTGATCGGGATTGTTTTTTAGCTAAAGTCAATCAAGTAGGACCAGCATGCCATACAAATAACAAAACATGTTTTTACAGTCGGGTCATTTGATAATTCTCTCACTTTGACTGAACGCTCGGTGTATGACTTCCTCGGCGCTTATGCCCTCGGCTTTCAAGCTTGAAACAGTTTCATTCGATGACCTTTTCGAAATCTTTTTTCCAGACGTGTCATAAAGTAATTTATGATGATGATAAATTGGAGTTGGAAGGCTCAGAAGTTTTTGCAATAAAACTTGGATAGGTGTGACAGCCAGCAGGTCATCTCCTCTAGTAACGTGGGTAATTTTTTGAGAAGCATCGTCCAGAACTACAGCCAAATTGTAGCTTGTATTGATATCGCTTCTAGCAATAATGACATCACCAAATTGATTTTCAAGACTTTCCATAGTTATAACGCGATCTTCCAATGAATAGTTTGTAGAATGACCACTTTCAATGAAATATAATTTTTGTTTACTATATATTTTTTTTGCTTTTGCAATATTCAATCTAAGCGCCTGTATTGGTTTCGTTGGTTGGCGTCCTCGGCAAGTTCCAGGATAGATTTGATCCAGTTTTTCATTTGGATGTGGTGCAGCTAAAACTTTTTTTATATCTGCGCGTGTACAAGAACAAGGATAAAGTAATCCTTCATTCATTAATTGTGTAATTGCTGACAAATAATATTTTTTTCTATTTCGTTGTCGCATGATTTTTCCATTCCAAGATACGCCTAGCCAGGATAAATTTGCTATGATTTCTTTTTCAAAATCGAGCTTACATCGGTTAAAGTCTATGTCTTCGATACGTAGTTTAAACAAACCGTGATTTTGTCTTGCATTTTCATAAGCCGTAAGAACTGAGTAGACATGACCAATGTGAAGACCTCCTGTAGGAGATGGAGCCGTTCTTTCAATAATCTCATTATTCTTTTTGTTGAAATTCATCTTAATTTCGAAATGCCACTTAATTCACTAACCAATTCTTAAAATCATTTTTAGCTCTATGAGTATAAGCTTTATACCTTATTTTCCTCGCTCTTCTTCCAGCAGCAACTTTTGATAGGGGGGGGAACAAACCAAAGTTTACGTTCATTGGTTGAAAGTTTCTAGAATCCTGATCACCAATTAAGTGTTTGTATAACGCACCGATAGCAGTGGACGATGGAGGAGGTGAAAAGCTATTATTAAATAGTTTATTTACAAGTATTTTTCCAACGAGCAAGCCAATTGCCGCACTCTCTACGTAACCTTCAACTCCAGTAATTTGTCCAGCAAAAAAAATGTTTGGATTTTTTTTCAACTGAAGATTTTCATTAAGAATTTTAGGTGAGTTGATAAATGTATTTCTATGAATGCCACCTAGTCGAGCAAATCTTGCATTTTTTAATGCGGGAATACGTCTCAAGACTTCAATTTGTGCTGCATATTTCATTTTTGTTTGAAAACCGACGATATTGAACAAGTTACCATAATTATTTTCGTGACGCAATTGAACCACCGCATATGGTTTAATATTTGGAGAGTTTGGATTTGTTAAACCGACGGGCTTCATGGGACCGAATCGTAGGGTCTGACGACCTCGCTCTGCCATAGTTTCTATCGGCAAACATCCGTTAAAATAGGGTGTATTTTTCTCCCAGGACCGAAATTTCACTTCTTCCGCAGCTAATAGCTCATCAATAAAGGTATTATATTCTTTTTTATCCAACGCACAATTCAAGTAAGCTTTCTGAGCATCTTCTGTTTCTCCTTTATCATACCTAGATTGAAACCATGCTTGGCTCATATCGATGCTATCAGCATACACTATAGGAGCTATCGCGTCAAAGAAGGCTAGGTTCTCTTGACCAGTAAGTTCAACTAAATTTGCACTCAGTTTTTCCGAAGATAACGGCCCCGTTGCAACTACAACTGTTTTATCTTCAAAAACTGATAAATTTGTTATCTCATCCCTTACTATTTTTACCAGCGGATGATTACTTAAAATTCTTGAAATTTCTTCGGCAAATTTTTGGCGATCAACTGCAAGTGCTCCTCCAGCGGGTACGGAGTGTTTATATCCCATCTCGATTATTAAACTATTTGCTTGTGCCATTTCCCAGTGCAGTAACCCTACTGCGTTATTTTCGTGATCATTCGATCTAAATGAATTTGAACAAACTAATTCAGCTAAATCACTGGTTTTATGAGCAAATGTTTCTTTTTTTGGGCGCATTTCATAGATTGTTACTGGAATATTGGCATTGACAAGTTGCCATGCTGCTTCGCACCCAGCTATTCCTCCTCCGATAATATTAATTGGTATCATGTTTATTTTTGACCAAATTAATGTTGCCTGAACTTACTAGTTCTCGGTGTCAATTTCATTTTCATTTTTTTCAGCGATCCAAGCCACTGACACTACTTTTTCGTTATTTGAAGTGTTGAATATAGTTACACCAGATGCAGTTCTTGATTGCCGCGATATACCTTCAACTGGGCATCTAATAGATTGCCCAGTCGATGTTACAAGCATTATCTGATCGTCGTTCTCAACTGGGAAGGACGAAATGATCGTATCGTCTCGTCTTCCTAAATTAGCTGCCGTAATGCCTTGTCCGCCTCTACTTGATACTCTATACTCATGGGCCGACGATCTTTTGCCAAACCCGGCTGAGGTCACAGTAAGTATCCATTCTTCCCGTGCAGATAGATCCATAAACCTTTTGTCCGAAATAGTTAGGTGAGTATCATGTTGATCGGTCAGGTCGCCCCCCCCGTCTTCGCCAGAAATACTTTTTCGCATTTTAAAATAAGCCTGCCTCTCTTCTGAGGTGGCATCAACGTGGCTTATGATAGCCATGGACACAACGAAATCTTTTTTTCCTAGTTTGATACCGCGAACACCAATAGAGTCCCGGCCTTTAAAAACTCTTACATCAGTTACGGGAAAACGAATTGCCTTTCCCTTTGACGTTGTCAACATTACGTCTTGTTCATCCGAACATACTTTGGCTCCAATTAAGGTTGTTCCCTCTGGTAATTTCATAGCTATTTTCCCATTGGCTTTTACATTAGTAAAATCGGAAAGCACATTTCGTCGTACGTCGCCAGTTGAAGTGGAAAAGAAAATTTGAAGATTGCTCCAACTATCTTCTGGAACATCGACTGGTAATATTGCAGCTATGGAAACCCCCTGGTCGATAGGTAGCATATTTATTATTGCTTTTCCTCGGGAATTACGTCCTCCCTGCGGCAACCGCCATGTCTTAATTTTGTATACAATTCCATCAGTAGTAAAGAATAATAATGGCGTATGAGTATTTGCAATGAATAACGAAGTGACGATATCTTCGTCTTTGGTATTCATTCCTTGACTTCCTTTGCCGCCACGTTTTTGTTCACGGTATTCTGAAAGTGCTGTTCGCTTAATATACCCACTTTGTGTGACTGTTACGACCATTTCTTCCTGTTCAATAAGATCTTCGTCTTCCATGTCTCCTTCAAAATCAACTATATCTGATCTTCGAGGAATGGCATAAGCTTCTCGAACTTCTTTAAGTTCTTCTTTTATAATTGACAGTATTTTTTCTTGTGAACTCAAAATTGATAAGTATTCTCTAATCTTCGCAGAGAGCTCCTTTAATTCTGCACTTACTTCTTGGACGCCTAAAGCAGTTAATCGTTGGAGACGAAGTTCTAAAATGGCTCTTGCTTGCGCATCAGATAGAAAATAAGTCCCATCATCATTAATTTTGTGGGAAGGATCATCTATCAGCGTAATATATTCTTTTATTTCCTTTGCTTGCCATCGCCGGCTCGTAAGTTTTCCTCTCGCTTCCCCTGGATCAGAAGATTCTCGAATTGCTGTTACAATCTCGTCCACATTTGATACCGCAACAGCCAGTCCACAAAGTACATGGCTACGTTCTCTCGCCTTCTTTAAATCATGGGCTGTTCTTCTAGCAACCACTTCTTCCCGAAATGCAATGAATGAGGATAAAAATTCTTTGAGATCTAATTGTTCTGGTCTACCACCATTTAGAGCCAACATATTGCAGCCAAAACTAGTTTGTAATTGAGTAAATTTGTAAAGTTGATTAAGAACAACTTCAGGAGTTGCGTCGCGTTTTAATTCTATTACGATCCTTACTCCCAGGCGATCAGATTCGTCTTGAACATGAGCAATGCCGTCTATCTTTCGCTCTTTTCCAACTTCAGCGATTTTTTCGATCAAATTTGACTTATTTACTTGGTAGGGTATCTCATGGATAATTATTGCCCACCGGTCTTTTCGTATTTCTTCAATTTTAGTTTTGGATCTTATGATGACAGATCCTCGACCTTCTGTGTAAGCTTTTTTTGCTCCTGATTTCCCTAAAATTAATCCTCCAGTGGGGAAGTCAGGAGCAGGCACAATTTCCATTAATTTTTCAATCGATATATCGGAGGATTCTATGAGTGCAAGGGACGCATCAATTATTTCGCCCAGATTGTGAGGCGGGATATTCGTTGCCATTCCTACCGCAATACCTCCAGCTCCGTTTACTAGCATATTTGGGAACCGTGATGGAAGTACGGTAGGCTCTCTATCTTTTCCATCATAATTGTCTTGGAAGTCTACGGTATTTTTCTCAATGTCTGCTAAAAGTGAATTAGCTACTTTTTCCATTCTTACTTCTGTATATCGCATCGCTGCTGCAGAGTCTCCGTCCATCGAGCCAAAGTTACCTTGTCCATCAAGCAATGGAAGAGACATTGAAAAACTTTGTGCCATTCTCACTAACGAGTCATAAATAGCACTATCGCCATGCGGATGATATTTTCCCATTACCTCTCCGACGGCCCGTGCTGATTTCCTGTAGGATTTATCGCTAGTGTTGCCAGTTTCATACATTGCATAAAGGATTCGTCGATGCACTGGTTTTAAACCATCTCTTAGATCTGGAATAGCTCTACTTACAATCACGCTCATTGCGTAATCGAGGTAGGAAGTTTTCATCTCATTTTCGATTAAAACTTGTGACTCTTGAGGCTCACCGATCTTATTGTCGTTGTTTAAAGTGTCATCATTTTCGTCTTGATCCGGTGGAGTATTCAATGTTTGATTGCTTTCGTTTTAAGCTAACTTTTAAAATTTCGTTTGAAAAAAATTTATATCTTNACAGAGCGGTTTACAAATCNCTNTTTTAGAANGGTATTTCGTCATCAAGATCACCAATGCCTTCATTTTCAGTTGGCACGTCANCAAGAGAAGNCGTTTTCTCATTCTGATATTGTGATACATGAGACTGGTTCTGACNAAACCCTGCTCCGTCCATCCGAGAATCTAGCATGGTTAAACTCCCACCGTAAGGTCTAATGACAACTTCAGTCGAGTATCTATCGTTACCTGACTGATCCTGCCACTTTCTTGTTTCAAGTTGACCTTCTACATAAACCTTTGATCCTTTTTTTAGGTATTGCTCAGCCACGTTTGATATAGGTTCAGAAAATATTGCAACGNTATGCCACTGAGTACGCTCTTGTCGTTCTCCTGTATTACGATCCTTCCAGTTTTCTGAAGTTGCTATCGAGAAGTTACACACTTTACCACCATTTTGAAAAGTTCTAATTTCGGGATCTTTACCGAGGTTTCCAATCAAAATAACCTTGTTCACACTTCCAGCCATAACGTTCTCCGATTTAATCACAGTACTNNAATTTCTATAGCATTTTATTTNCCTTGTTAAAATAGCTTTTCACAATTTTTTGAAAAAAAGATATTATTTTTTTGGCTAGAAAATTTTCAAAATTTGTCCTACACGTTGAAATTAGACATTGTTGAATTACTTTCAAATGACAAGTTCNTNGGAATATTATGGTAGAGTTAAAGCAGATAGAAGTGCGCGGAGCAAGAGAGCATAATCTCAAGGCGATCGATGTTGATATTCCAAGAAATAAACTTGTAGTTATCACAGGGTTGTCGGGNTCTGGAAAGTCAAGTTTAGCATTTGATACGATATATGCCGAAGGCCAGAGGCGTTACGTTGAAAGTCTGAGTGCTTATGCACGACAGTTTCTAAACATAATGCAGAAACCTGCTGTAGACCATATTGCAGGATTATCGCCAGCTATTTCAATTGAACAGAAGACTACGAGTAAAAATCCAAGATCCACGGTTGGAACTGTAACTGAAGTNTATGATTATTTACGTTTACTTTTTGCAAGAGCNGGCACTCCTTANAGCCCTGCTACCGGTCTTCCAATCCAGGCCCAGCAAGTGTCTGAAATGGTAGACAAAGTATTGACCCTAAATTTGAACACTCGGATNCATTTACTTGCTCCAATTGTTAGAGACCGCAAAGGAGAGTACCGGAAGGAGTTTTTAGAGCTTCGGAAAAAAGGTTTTCAGAGAGTTAAAGTGAATGGGGCTTATTTTGAATTGGAGACCCCCCCTGTTTTAGATAAAAAATATAGACATAACATAGATGTAATCGTGGATCGAATAGTAATTACAGATAACATAAAAGACCGATTAGCAGATAGNCTTCGAACCTGTTTGGATCTCGCTGATGGCATAGCAAAAATTGAAATTATCGAACAAGAAAATTCAGTGTTAAAGTATGTATTTTCGGAGAACTTTTCATGTCCAATTTCAGGATTTACCATTTCAGAGATTGAGCCTAGGTTATTTTCATTTAATGCTCCGTTTGGTGCATGTGTTGACTGTGATGGATTGGGACTTGAGACTTTCTTTGATGAAAACTTGATTGTTCCAGATAACTCACTGAGCCTATTGGAGGGAGCAATCTTTCCCTGGCTTAAAGGAAACTCTCCATATTTTCGTCAAACCCTCGAGTGCTTATCACAGCATTTTAACTTCGATCTTTCGATGCCGTGGCGACACTTAGAAAAAAAAGTACAGAATCTTATGCTGTTCGGAAGTGAAAATGAGAAAATAAATTTTCGTTATGATGAAGGTGGTCGGGTATATAATGTTACGCGGTCCTTTGAAGGAGTAATCCCTAATCTTCAGCGTAGATATGATGAAACAGAGAGCTCNTGGGGCCGNGAGGAATTCTCCAGATATCGTTCNAANCGTTCGTGTAGTNCTTGTTCTGGCCATCGCCTGAATGAGCAGGCATTATCCATAAAAATTGGACGGTTACATATTGGTGATGTCGTAAATATGTCTATTGATAATGCTCTGGTTTGGATTAGAAGCGCCTCGAAGGAACTATCTGTTCAACAAGGGGTGATTGCAGCGTCTATAATAAAAGAAATAGAGGAGCGATTAGGATTCTTAGTNAANGTGGGTCTAACTTACCTGTCGCTAAGTCGGAATTCTGGAACCTTATCGGGTGGCGAAAGTCAAAGAATTCGTTTAGCTAGTCAAATTGGCTCTGGCCTTACAGGCGTTCTATACGTTCTTGACGAACCTTCAATTGGCTTACATCAAAGAGACAATGCCAGATTACTAATGACCTTGAAAAATCTTCGTGACCAAGGGAACAGTGTCTTAGTNGTTGAGCATGATGAGGAAGCAATCCGGGCTGCTGANTACGTATTTGATATCGGGCCGGGCGCTGGAACACACGGTGGATACGTTGTTGCCAGTGGCACTCCAAATCAAATTCTTAAGACATCTGGATCAATTACAGGTGNNTNCCACNTTCTAGGAGTAAGATCAATACCTATTCCAAAATCAAGGCGGAAAGGAAATAAGAAATATATTGTAATTACAGATGCTTGTGGTAATAACTTAAAAAATGTTAGTGTATCTTTCCCTTTGGGAACCTTCACTTGTGTAACGGGTGTGTCTGGAGGAGGAAAATCTACTTTGACAATTGAAACGTTGTTTAAATATGCGTCTATGAAATTAAATGGAGCTAATCAAACTCCTGCTAAGTGCAAATCTATTGATGGATTGGAACATTTAGACAAGGTGATTCAAATTGATCAATCTCCAATTGGACGAACTCCGAGATCTAATCCAGCAACTTATACGGGAGCTTTTACTCCGATAAGAGAGTGGTTTTCGGGGTTACCAGAGTCTGGCGTCCGAGGTTATACTGCTGGACGTTTTTCGTTTAATGTGAAAGGTGGACGATGCGAGGCATGTCAAGGTGATGGCCTCATTAAAATAGAGATGCACTTTCTTCCTGATGTTTATGTTACTTGCGACACCTGTAAAGGAAAACGCTACAATAGAGAGACACTAGAGGTAAAGTTCAAAAATAAAAGTATCGCGGATGTCTTGGATTTGACTGTTGAGGAAGCGGAGCAATTTTTTTCAGCAGTGCCTTCTGTTAGAGATAAAATGAAAACGTTGATGGAGGTTGGGCTTGGTTATATAAAAGTTGGACAACAAGCTACTACCTTGTCAGGAGGAGAAGCTCAGAGAGTAAAGCTTTCGAAAGAACTTGCCAAAAGATCAACAGGAAAAACAATTTACATTCTTGATGAACCAACCACAGGGTTGCACTTTGAAGACGTCCGCAAATTATTGGAAGTATTGCATAAGTTAGTAGACCAAGGGAATACAGTTATTGTGATAGAGCATAATCTTGATGTGGTAAAAACTGCGGATTACATTATTGATATTGGACCTGAGGGTGGTGATGGGGGAGGTGAAGTTGTAGCTGTTGGATCTCCCGAGAAAATAATTTCTGTCAGCAAAAGTGTTACTGGCGAGTATCTAAAGGAATTAATTAAGTCAAACTCTGTTGCTGCTGAGTAATTATAAAGCTTGACGTTTCACTACTATTGTAGTTGCGTCAGATTAAAATTGTTTAGTCGGAGATTTCTCAATGAGAATTGGTCTTTATCCAGGTACATTTGATCCTTTAACTTTGGGTCATATTGATATAATTCGCCGGGCTTCCGGCTTAGTTGATCGGCTGGTGGTCGGTGTGGCTGTTAACATAGATAAACAAACCTTATTTTCTATCGATGAGCGTGCTCAGTTAATGCAGGTTCAGGTTGATAAACTTAGCCGGGAGTTAAATGTGAATATCATAATTCATAAGTTTGATAATCTGTTAATTGATTGTGCAAAAGATATCGGTGCATCTGTAATCTTTAGAGGATTGCGAGCAGTCTCTGATTTTGAATACGAGTTCCAAATGGTTGGGATGAATAGAGTTTTAAATGGCTCGATAGAGACAGTCTTTCTCATGGCGGATGTGAACCGACAAGCGATCTCGTCAAAATTAGTCAAAGAGATTTCAAGATTAGGCGGCACGATTGATAATTTTGTACCCAAAGAAGTAGCTTTGTTGATGGATAAAAAGTATAAAAAATAAAATTTGTAAACTCGAAGGAAAGTTGATGGCAGAAAAAGATCCAAAGATCCTAGAAATAGAATTAAAAGATGGTTTAGTTGAAATTTCATTATTATCCGAGATAGCCCCTAACCATGTTAAACGTATTATCAAGCTGTCTGAGGAAGGTCATTATAATAATGTTGCGTTCCATCGAGTAATTGATGGTTTCATGGCTCAGACCGGCGACGTCGAATTTGGAAATACAAAAAAAGGTTGGAATAAATCTCGTGCTGGCACGGGGGGATCAAAAGAACCAAATTTGAAAGCAGAATTTTCTAAAATTCCATTCGACAGAGGTGCTCTAGGTATGGCTCGTGCACAAGACCCAAACTCCGCTAATAGTCAATTTTTCATTATGTTTGAAGCGGGTCATTTCCTAAATGGACAGTATACGTTGTTTGGTCAAGTTACCAAGGGTATGGAATTTGTCGATAAAATTACTAGAGGAGATCAATCTAATAATGGATCAGTCGATGAGCCAGATATAATGATGAATGTTAAAATAAAATGATAAAATTTTTCATACAAATAAAAAGTTTAATTATTCGGTTCAGATCCTTTAGCTTTTATTCGATCGTGTGTTTTTGTCTTGCATCTGTCTCCTTTGCTGGAGATGTATTGCGTTTAAATGTAAATGGAAAAAATTCTGGTGTTGTTGATATTCTATTAAACACTAAGCAGGCCCCTGAGCACGTAAAACGAATAAAAATTTTGACCAGTGAAAAACAGTATGATGGTGTCGTTTTTCATCGAGTAATAGCTGGTTTTATGGCCCAGACTGGTGACGTAAAATTTGGAAATATAAATACCTTTGACGCAAGTTTGGTTGGTATGGGAGGATCGGACTACCCTATGCTGAAAGCAGAGTTTTCGAACTTGGAATTTCGTCGAGGAACGGTTGGGATGGCTCGTTCACGAGATCCGAATTCTGCAAACAGTCAGTTCTTTATCATGTTTGAACCTGCACCTCATTTGGATGGTAAATATACTGTAATTGGCGAAGTTATCAATGGAATTGATACTGTACTTAACATTAAAAAAGGTTCTGCGGCTAACAACGGTGCAGTCGTCTCACCCGACTACATACTTACCGCTGAAATTATCAAAATTGAAGACAAGTGATTACTTTTAACTTATTCTAGATTTTGAATTTTATCAACGCATGGCGTTTTCTCCCGACTGAAAGTTTAATTACGTTAAGATCAGTGATCTCCGATAGACGAGAAGCGTTATCAGTAAATTTCACGTTATTGACTTTTGCACTGCCGCTGGCGATCAGCCTTTTTACTTCCTTTCCAGAACTGGCAAGGCCAGCTTTTATAAACAATTGGCCTATTGTAATGTTGTTTTCAAAATCAGCTTTATTCAATGTAGTGGTAGGTAAGGAATCGCCAAACTCACCTTCTTGGAAGACCTTTTTGGCTGTGATTTTTGCTTTTTCTGCCGCCGCTCTACCATGACATAGGGCTGTAACCTCTGTAGCCAAATATTCTTTCGCTCTATTAACTTCTTTAAATTCGAGAGTTTCAATACTAAGGCATTCTTCTAGAGGTATTTCAGTGAAGAGCTTCATGAATCTACTTACGTCACGATCCTCCGTATTTCTCCAAAATTGCCAAAATTGGTATGGCGAAGTCAGCTCTGAGTTGAGCCAGACCGCACCATTTTGAGTTTTCCCCATTTTTTGTCCTGAAGAAGTTGAAAGCAAAGGGCAAGTCATCCCAAAAACCTGTTTATCTATTGCTCGTCGAGTAAGATCGATACCGTTCACAATGTTTCCCCATTGGTCAGACCCGCCGAGCTGCAAGCGACAATTAAATCTTTTATTTAACTCAAGAAAATCATACGCTTGTAAGATCATATAATTGAATTCTAAGAAAGAGAGTGATTGCTCTCTGTCAATCCGAGACTTCACAGAATCGAAGGCTAGCATTCTATTTACTGAAAAGTGCTTACCTATTGTTCGGAGAAAGTTAAGGTAGTTAATATTTTCTAACCAGTCAGAGTTGTTAACCATAATTGCTTTATTTGGTATTTTTTCATAACGAATATATTGAGTAAAAACGGCTTTGAGGCTCTCAATATTTTTTGAAATTTCATCCTCTCCTAAAAGTGGTCGGTCTTCGGATCTAAAAGAAGGGTCGCCAACTTTTGTTGTTCCTCCACCGATCAACGTAATCGGTTGATGACCGCATTTCTGAAGCCACCTGAGCATCATAATTGGAACAAGGTGGCCAACATGAAGGCTGGTGGCGGTAGCATCATATCCGATATATGCGACAACGTTTTCAGAATTAAATATTTTATCTAAGTTTGATAGATCAGTGCTATCTTGGATGAAGCCACGCTCGTTCATTACTTTTATAAATTCACTTTTTGGTTCAAAACGCATATTTTTTCCTAAAGCAATGTCATCGACTCTTCTCAGTCATTCTCTGTCTAACGTAAGCATCAACTTTATTAATCATTAAATCTACTTTTGGTTCAAAAAAATGATTTGCACCATCTATCGTTTCGTGAGTAATTGTTATTCCCTTCTGAAGTTTAAGTTTTTCAGCAAGTATTTCGACTTCCTCTGGCGGAACGATCTTGTCCGCAGTTCCATTTATTAGTAGCCCAGACGACGGACAGGGTGCTAGAAAACCAAAATCGTGGTTATTGGCTGGTGGGGCTGCAGCGATAAAACCAGTGACTTCGGGCCTTCGCATCAATAATTGCATTGCGATCCATGCTCCGAATGAAAATCCTGCGACCCAACAAGATTTAGCATTTGGTATCTGGTTCTGAAGATAGTCTAGGGCCGCAGCTGCATCTGAAAGTTCGCCGACACCATGGTCAAATTCTCCTTGGCTTCGACCAACACCTCTGAAGTTGAAACGTAAGCAGGTGAACCCCATTTTAAAAAAAGCATAGTGCATATTATAAACTACTTTGTTGTTCATTGTACCCCCTAAATTCGATTGGGGGTGCAAAATAATTGCGATTGGGGCATCATCATTTTTTTGTGGATGAAAACGTCCTTCTAAACGGCCCTCTGGACCAGGAAAAATTACCTCGGGCATGTTACGCTCCAGTTACAGCATTGCTTGACCAAATTAGTATCATAGTTTAGAAAGATTCTAAAGTTATACTGTTGTGATGTATTGGGTGCATAGCCAGTTAAATCAATTTCGTCAACTATCTGTTAGGAAAAACTACAATGAAGTTAAGTACAAGGGGTAGATATGCTATGGTTGCTCTTGTGGATTTGGTTCAGAATGGGGAAGGACGATTAGTGACACTGGTTGAAATTTCAGAGCGCCAAGGAATTTCCTTAGCTTATCTAGAGCAATTATTTGTTAAACTTCGGAGGGCAAAAATTGTGAAGTCTGTTAGGGGTCCTAGTGGTGGTTATGAAATGATGCGTTCAGCTGAAAATGTTCGCATATCAGAAATTCTTTATGCGGTTGATGAGGGCATGAATGCAATGGCCTTAGGGGGAGGAGCCTCGGTTGTAAATAGTGATACTTCTGCTCACAAATTAGCAGATAAATTGTGGGAGCAATTATCAGCAAATGTTTATGTTTTCCTTCATCAGACTCGCTTGTCTGATATTTTGTTTGAGCAGATGGTTCCTTGTCCGGCGGTTCCTTCATTTGTTGAAATGGTAGATGAATGAGCTCTGAAAGAATTTATTTAGATTACAACGCTACGACGCCATTAAATGAGCCTTGTAAAAAAGCTATGATTGAAACTATGGCGCTTTGTGGGAATGCAAGTGCGGTTCATGCGGAGGGTAGGCGTGCAAGGTCTTTGATAGAAATAGCAAGAGAACAAGTTGCAGTTGCGATTGATTGCAAACCTGAGAATCTTATCTTCACATCTGGAGCGACCGAAGGTGCCTCCTTACTGTTAAGAGAAAAAAATATTTCGTGTGCTGAAGTTGAGCACCCATGTGTCAGTCATTGGTGTGATAAAATACTTAAGGTTTCAAGAAAGGGAAAAATTCGAACAACCAATTTGACGAAAAATGCTGTGCAGCTGGCGAACTCGGAAACCGGTGTGCTGCAGCCAGCCAAAGAAGGACTGTATATGAGTGATATTGTTCAGCTAGTTGGAAAGGTTAAATTTTCTTTTGAATCCTCTGGTATTAGATCGGCAATTATTGCAGCCCATAAGTTTGGTGGACCTCAGGGAATAGGAGCCGTCATCGCTAAGACTGACGTTGAGATCAATCCTCAGATTATCGGTGGAGGGCAAGAAAAAGGGTACCGGTCTGGAACCGAAAGTTTAGTCTCAATCGTCGGTTTGGGAGCTGCGATAAAATTCGCAAAAACACAACTTGATGATGGTGTTTGGGCAAAAGTTGAAGAATTACGAAATTTATTTGAAGATGAGCTTGCAAATAGCTCTCCGAGAACTATTTTCGTAGGTAAGGAAGGTTCGCGTTTGCCGAATACGTCTTGCTTTATTACTCCTGGGTGGCCCGGAGATATGCAAGTAATGCAGATGGATATTTCGGGGTTTTCAGTATCGGCAGGTTCAGCCTGTTCAAGTGGTAAAGTAACGAAGAGCAGCACTCTAAATGCAATGGGTTACGGCAAAGAGCAAGCGGAATGTAGTGTTAGGGTGTCGATAGGTACTAAGACAACAAAAAGGGAAATTCAAGCATTCGTTAAAGAGTGGACACGTGTCTATCTTGACCGTGATAGACGAGTTGCTTAATTTTACTGGTAAAAAATTGAAAGGGAAAAAAGGTGAATGATGCAAGCGCTTGATGAAACATTTAGAGAAGGGGTCGATGTTGAAACTGTTAAAACAGTTAAATCAGTCGGTGAACAGTATAAATATGGCTTCGTTACAGAAATTAAAACTGATTTTGCCCCAAAGGGAATTTCCGAGGATATAGTTAGGTTGATCTCGCAAAAGAACAGTGAACCAAATTGGATGACCGATTGGAGATTAAATGCTTACCGCCGATGGGTCAAATTAGAGGAACCAGATTGGGCAATGATTAAGCATCCGCCGATTGACTATCAAGATTTGTACTATTACGCAAAACCGGAATCCATGAAAGAAAAGCCAAAGTCGTTAGATGAAGTGGACCCAAAGCTATTAGAAACTTACAACAAGTTAGGAATCCCGCTTCGAGAACAAATTCAACTAGCGGGAGTTCAGTCTGATGAAGTCGGCGGAGAAGATTTTACGAAAAAAAAAGTAGCTGTAGATGCTGTTTTTGATAGTGTCTCGGTCGGAACTACTTTTAGAAAAGAACTGGCTGAGGCTGGTGTTATTTTTTGCTCAATTACAGAAGCAATTAATGACTATCCAGAATTAGTAAAAAAATACTTGGGGTCTGTAGTTCCTACATCTGACAATTTTTTTGCAACTTTGAACTCGGCTGTTTTTTCTGCTGGGTCGTTTGTGTACATCCCAAAAGGTGTAAAGTGTCCGATGGAGCTTTCCACTTATTTTAGAATTAATGCTGAGAACACTGGTCAATTTGAGAGAACTCTAATAATTGCGGATGAAGGCTCATCTGTTAGTTATTTGGAAGGTTGTACCGCTCCCATGCGTGATGAAAACCAATTACATGCAGCGGTCGTCGAACTAGTGATACTAGAAGATGCTGAGATTAAATATTCGACTGTTCAAAATTGGTATCCAGGTGACGAGCATGGTAAAGGCGGCATTTACAATTTTGTAACGAAAAGAGCAGATTGCCGTGGAAATAGATCAAAGGTGATGTGGACACAGGTTGAAACAGGGTCGGCTATAACATGGAAATATCCATCATGTATTCTTCGAGGGGATGAAAGCCAAGGAGAATTTTACTCGATAGCAATAGCTAACAACATGCAGCAAGCGGACACTGGGACAAAAATGGTTCACCTAGGAAAGTCAACAAAGAGTAGAATAGTGTCAAAAGGTATTTCCGCAGGAAAGGCGCAAAATACTTATCGAGGTTTGGTATCGATACATCCGAAGTCGAAAAATAGCAGAAACTACACTCAATGCGATAGCTTGCTAATTGGTGATAAGTGTGGAGCTCACACGGTTCCTTACATTGAGGTCAGGAATAATTCAGCGCGGGTAGAGCACGAGGCTACGACATCAAAAGTGGATGAAGATCAGTTATTTTATTGTAGACAGAGAGGCGTTGGAGAAGAAGAGGCAGTTGCCTTGGTGGTTAATGGTTTTTGCAAAGAAGTTTTGCAGGCGTTACCAATGGAGTTCGCGATGGAAGCTCAAAAGCTTGTCGCAATATCATTAGAAGGTTCGGTAGGTTAATTTGAGGTATCATGAATGTTAGAAATTAAAGATTTATGTGTTAGATTAGAAGATGAAAAAAAGGAAATTTTGAAGGGTGTCAACCTTACGATTAAGTCGGGAGAAGTACACGCGATCATGGGACCTAACGGTTCTGGAAAGTCAACCATGTCGTATGTGCTGGCAGGAAAGCCGGGATACGAAGTTACCTCAGGAACTATTAGTCTGAACGGAACCAATATTTTGGGTATGGAGCCAGAAGAAAGAGCCGCTATAGGTCTCTTTTTGGCCTTTCAATATCCCATTGAAATTCCTGGTGTTGGAAATATGACTTTTTTGAGAACTGCTCTGAATTCACAAAAAAAGCTGAGAAATGAAGCAGAGTTGAATGCGGCTGAGTTTTTAAAGTTGGTTAAAGAGCAAGCTAAACTTTTGAATATAGATACCGAAATGTTGAAGAGACATGTAAATGTTGGATTTTCTGGTGGAGAGAAAAAGCGAAATGAAATTTTGCAGATGGCAATGTTAGAACCTAAAATGTGTATTTTGGATGAGACTGATAGTGGGCTTGATGTTGATGCGATGAAACTCGTTGCTAAGGGAGTTAACGCATTAAGAAATAAGAATCGTTCTTTTCTCGTAATTACGCATTATCAGAGATTATTAGATCATATTATCCCTGATATTGTTCATATAATGGCCGATGGAAAAATAAGGAAGACTGGCGGTGCAGAATTAGCCATAGCCGTTGAAAATAATGGTTATTCTAATCTTAATGAGATAGCGTAGATATGGAAAGAAATATCTCCAAACGTGTTCGGTATGCAAATGATCTAATGGATTTGAAGTATCGGCAAAGTGATTCTAATAATGTGTTAATGCCTGCTCGAGAGCGAGCGGGCGTACGATTCAAGGCTGCTGGTATACCGTTGGCAAAGGATGAGTATTGGAAATTTAGCTCGCCTGAAAGATTCACATCTCCAGAATTGATACACAAAAAAAAGGTAAATAGCGAGGAAGGGTCCATTGACCGAAATACCGAGGATATACATATTGTGTTTTTAAACGGTGCCCTCGATGAAAAGCTATCTAATTTTAACCGTTCTGCTAACGAGCTTGAGGTAGTTAGCATGAGTGATGAGTGCCTTGCCGATCACCCGTGGGTAGGAAAGCTTTATGCTGAGTTGGAAGCTGCAAGTCACAAACAAATCAATAGGCCGCTGGCCGCTTTTAATAGTGCGTGTGCTACTGGGGGAGTATTCGTAAGAGTAAAACAGAGCACTAAGAAACGATTAGTTATTCATTATCGTGGGACGAAACCGATGTCTGAATCGATAATCCATAATTTGGTAAAGCTTGAAGCTAATACTAGTTTAATTCTTGTCGAAAAGGGAGAGGGAGCCTGTCGTTCAAGTCGGGTAACTGAAATTGACTTAGGTAGTAATGCGGTTTTGAACCACATCCGTTTTTTTGGCAATAATGTTTCGTCTGACTTACTCACACAAATTTTTGTGAGGCAGGCGTTTAAAAGCTGCTATAATCAGTTTTCCTTGGTTTTAAATTGCGAATTTATTCGAAATGAATCTTTTATCTCGCTAGAGGGTGAGGAGGCAAAGGTTTCTTTGTCAGGCGCAGCATTGGCGACAGATACGAANTTGCAAGATGATACAATTTTCATTGCACACCGGAAGCGAGATTGTGAAAGCCGTCAAGTATTTAAAAAAGTGCTTAAAAATGAAGCCACTGGTGTTTTTCAAGGAAAGATTTTTGTCGCTTCGGAAGCTCAAAAAACTGATGGCTACCAGATCAGTAAGGGTTTATTACTNGGNGAAAAAAGTAAGTTTCTCACTAAACCTGAATTGGAAATCTATGCTGATGATGTTGTGTGCTCTCATGGTTCAACCTGTGGTGCGATTGACGAAGAGACTCTTTTTTACCTGATGTCTAGGGGCGTATCGAGGACGGAAGCTATTGGAATGCTAATCATGGCATTTTTAGATGAAGCGGTGCAAGAAATTAAAATCGATGAATTGGCGGATGACATCAGAGGAATAATTTGGGAAAAAGCGGAAGCCTGAAGTGATAAACGAGGCTGTAAAAGGAAAAAGAAGTTCGTTTTTAGCTATGATTTGTCTGGCTTACAAAAACTTTGGTTTATCATTTCGTCGGCAAAAGAAAAAATGTGTTAGTGAGCGTGACCTTCTTTTTTTGGTATTTACTGGAACGACAATCATTTTTTTAGCTAATATTCCCGTTCAAGTTTCTCGCAGTTTAACGATTGTTGATCTGAATACTAGTATTTATGTTGGATTGATAGCTTTTGTATCTNTTTTTTTTATTCCTTTATTTTTATATTTAATTTCGGGAATTATTTTTTTGATTTGCAAGCTATTCGGAGGCACCGCATCTTTTATTGAATTAAGGTTGGCTTTGTTTTGGTCNTTAAATGTGGCAGGACCGTTACTAATAATAAATGGTTTCCTCAGAGGGTTTTTTTTTAACNACGGAGGGATAGATTATGTTAGTATGGCGTTGCAATTTGCTATAGCTTGGATCATTTCGACCATGATAGCTGAAGCAGAACAATTTAGATCAAAGTTCCCTACTCTTCTTGTAGCGGTTTTTTTTGTAATGGCGCCTCAATTTATGCCACCAACGGTCACTTAGGAGACAAAATTTGCGTGCTTTTGTTGATATACTATCGGGTGTCGTAATAGATCCAAGACGTTCAGCCGAGAAAATACTAAGTCTCAGATTAGGTGATTTGATTGTTCTTCAAGCTGCTCTTTTTGTTGCTATCTGTAGCACTATTCTCACTTATCTTTTTATGCAAATTATTGCTAGCAGACTAACAGGTACTATTGANGAACCNACGCTTTTAATAAGTGACCTTCTGTCTTATATTTCCTCTGTGCAACCGTTATATTTTACGGCAAATCAAATCTTTCAGATGCTCGTATTTTCGCTNATTATAACAGTTGGTGGTAAGTTATTTAATGGGAAAGGAAAGTTTTTTGAGGCTTTGCTTTGCATNACTATGGTTGAGGCCGTTTTAATTGTATTGAAAGTTTTACAGTTAGCACTACTTCCTTTNTCANCGGTGTTNGCTTTTATNNTAGTGGTNCCGGGTCTTATTTGGTCNTTATGGGCNTTTGCGACTACAGCNGCNCTAATCCATGGTTTTAAAAGCACATTGGTAACTTTTTTTGGTGGTGTTGGTCTAAGCATTTTATTTTTTTTAAGNCTAAACCTGTTTTTTTAAAAANTNATTAATTAAAGGATTTTATGTTAAATATAAATGAAATTAGAGCTGANTTCCCGATTCTNANNAAGCGTATTTATGATAGTCAATTATGTTATTTGGATAATGGGGCGTCGGCGCAAAAACCAAGGGTGGTCCTGGAGGCTATTAATAGGGCTTATTCACTTGAGTACGCTAATGTACATCGNGGAATTCATTTTTTGTCAAATACTGCAACTGATCGGTTTGAGGCGGTAAGAGAAAAAATACAAAAATTTCTTGGTGCAGANTCCAGTGATGAGATAGTGTTTACTTCAGGAACTACGGAAGGACTTAATNTAATTTCTAATGCCTGGGGACAAAACAACTTAGAGGAAGGTGATGAGATNATTTTATCAGTGATGGAGCACCATGCCAACATAGTACCTTGGCATTTTCTAAGAGAGAAAAAGGGAGTGATATTGAAATGGGTTGAGCCGAGATCAGATGGATCATTACCACCTGAGGATGTTTTAAAAGTAATATCGGCTAGAACAAAGCTAATTGCCATTACGCAGATGTCTAATGTTTTAGGCTCTATTGTTGATGTAAAGAAAATTTGTGAATCGGAATTAACGCGACATATTCCGGTGCTAGTTGATGGGTCCCAGGCTGCTGTACACATGAAAATTGACGTAAAAGATATTGGATGTGATTTTTACGCAATTACAGGTCATAAGCTTTATGGNCCGTCAAGCTCAGGTGCCGTTTATATTTCTAAAAGTCGTATGGAGGAGATGACCCCTTTTATGGGTGGCGGAGCGATGATCTCAGANGTTAAAAGAGAATCGGTTACTTTTAATGCTGCNCCCCATATATTTGAGGCTGGAACACCAGGTATTGTNGANATGATTGGTTTGGGTGCTGCCATCGATTTTATACAGGATATTGGTATNNAAAGNATTCAGGANCATGAACTTGAGTTAACAAGATATGCCCAGGATGAACTAGATAGCTTAAGTTGGCTGTCGACTCACGGAAGCACTTTAGAGAAGGGAGCAATCTTTTCTTTTACAATGGATGGATATGGGCATCCACATGATATTTCAAGTATTTTGGACCGTAAAGGAGTCGCCGTTAGGGCAGGGCAACATTGTGCTCAACCCTTGATGGACTATCTTGGTATAGCTGCTAGCTGTAGGGCGTCATTTGCAATGTATAATTCAAAAAAAGAAGTTGATATTTTGATAAGAGAGCTAAAATATTGTCATGAGCTTCTAAATTAATTATCCAGTGATTGTGGATTGAACGTCGTGGTCGCAGTTGATCCTCCTTGTCGATCTAGGATATCATAATGGATTGGTATGTATTGCTCTCTCTGCCAAAGAATAGATTGATCATCGTAGTGCAGCGACAAAAAATGACCACTTTGTCCGGTAGAAATAATAAATAAAGAATGTTCTTTATTAGAAAAGTCGTAAATTGTTCTAAGCGTGCTTCCGTAGTTCGCAATAAATTGATCTGATATACTGTTGGTCATTCTTGACGTCATTATTGTATTATCACCGCCAGATATTTCATGCACAATATTTGTAAAGAAAGATATTATCGGCCATGATCCAACAATTTGTGATTTATATATAGCTAAGTGAGGATCACCCCAGCGCCAATCACGTAAATTTAAACCGAACTGCCTCTGCAATTTCTCTATAGTTAATGTCAAGGCAGTCCGTGCAATTTCAGCACATGTTTCTTTATGTTCAGTTTGTTTTATATCACACCACTCAGCAGCTCCTTTTTTATCTCTTAGAATTCTTTCCAGAAATAACGGTCTTAAAGAAGACACTCTTTCATAAAGACTGCCCAATTCGTCGATCATAACCATTCGTTGAAATTCACGCAACCAACCTACGAAAATAAGTGGTTCAGGATTATTTTGGTTCATATCTCCGTTCCATTTAGACAGCATTTTTAATGCTTGTTGTTCTTTCGCGTTCGTCAGAGTGTCACCATTCGCGCGCTGTCCAAACCACAGACCTTTTGCTAAAAGTGGTACTAGAATTTTTGCAGAGATAGAAATTGTATCGTTTTGAATTTCCTTAAAACTGCTAACCGTATGATATTGCCGCTTTTTAAGCAGATTGTTGGCTCTAATGATTCTTTGACTATCGCCCCAGTCGTAGCTGACATGGTAAGGAAACGGAGCATCAGTAGTTTTGTTATTGGTATTTATTACTATTCCCGATTTTGGATTCCTTATCTTTGGATTGTGTCGAAATTCTAATGTCCCGGCCCAGGTATTTTTTTTGTGCCAACCAAGCGCCGGTATTCTACCCTTAGTTGTGTGAGCAATATCTCTTTTGGGTATTGCTCCGGCAGTAACAATTTCAATATTTTTGTGATCGACAAGCATAATATTTTGGCCAGGAGCTTGAAGAAGTGGAAGGGTTTCTTTCGCTTGAGCGATTGTTTGTGCTTGCATTAAAGAAATTAGAGAATGAATTGATTTATCATTTTCACTAAGTCCAGTCCAACTTATTGCCAATTCATGACCTTTAGGACGTATAAAGTTGACTCCTAATAGGTTTGAGGACAAAACCGGTCCATTGTCAGTGCTTTTTATTTCCACTGTAATAGCTTTTTTATTTTTAATTTTTATAATTTCAGATTTAATTTGGAATTTTTTTACACCAAATTCAGTGAAGTACTCTAAATTATTCTTTGGATTTAATTTTTCAATAAATAAATCTTGATCATCAATTTTAGCATTTGAAATGCCCCAACCGAGCTGTTTACTGCGTCCTATTATTATTGCTGGAATACCAGGAATAGTTCCTCCCGTGATAGAACCGTTGACAAGTTTGAGGTTTACCAGCATAAAATTTGATGGAGATGTTAAAGTAGCGTGCGGATCGTTTGCGGCGAGAACAAAACCCGTAGCAGATCGTGAAGGCATAACTGCAAATATATTAGACGCGCTTAAGCTACCATTTAGAATGGTGTGCTCTGTGGAAACTAGTGATTTCTTTCTTTTATAGTGTTTTTGAGGGGTTGGGGGTGAAGGAATCCTCTGACTTTGAAGGTAAGAGATGCTTTTGTTGGCAGTATTATTAATGAATGGTGGTTCAAGAAATAAATCTTGGTAGCGCTCTGGTTTAATCCCAGCAAGTAAGATCTGTGTTCGCAAAACCTCTGTCTCAGCTTTGTTTGTGGATTGAAAAGCAATAAGTTTTAAGAGTGCAATGCTATCTGCAGGACGCCAAGGTGATATTTCAGGCGTAAAAAGAAAAAACTCAGGACTTCCTCGACCTAAACTATTTTTTGTAATCTGTTTGATATATGAATTTACTCCTGCAGAATATGATTTTAATAGGTCAGAAGTAGTTGATGGTTGTTTACTTTCAGATTTTTTTGCAGAGGAATAAATTCCAAGAGTTCGCATGAGAATATCATTTTGCACTCCGTCTTGACCAATTATTTCCGCAAGTCGACCCTGTGCAATTCTTCGTAAGAGCGTCATTTGCCACAGACGATCTTGTGCATGTGCGTAGCCTAATGCAAAAAAACTATCTTGGTTATTATACCCCTCGATGTATGGTATCGCATAAGTATCTCTGGAAATAGTAACAGTATCGGTTATTTCTGATGAAATTAGGTCTTGTTTATAGTTTGGTAAGGAGTTTGACGTTAGGTAATAGAGGACGAATATAATGGTAACTATGATCAGGGTTAAAATACCACTACCAAGAAATATTATTTTTAATAATCGCATAATTAACACCTAAGGGCTTGACGTGGTAGCCAAATCAATCATTATCCTTTTTACTATTATGGAGTTAATAATGGCAAGAGTCGGTTTTATTGGTCTGGGTGCTATGGGTTTCCCGATGGCAGGACATTTAGCAAAAAATGGGCATGAAGTACTTGTTTTTAATCGAACTTCGAGTAAAGCGAGAGAATGGCTTAAATCATATAATGGTACGTCAGTAGCAACTCCATCCGATGTGGCTAAAGGTTCAGACTTTGTTTTCTGTTGTGTTGGCAACGATGACGATTTGAAAGAGGTCGCAATTGGTGATCGGGGAGCCTTCCAAAGTATGGCGGAAGGTAGCGTTTTCATTGACCATTCTACTGTGTCAGCCACAGTTTCTCGAGAACTAGAAATTGTAGCTACAGAATCTGATTTTGCATTTATTGATGCTCCTGTATCTGGTGGAGAAGTAGGCGCTCAGACAGGACAATTAACCGTGATGTGTGGAGGAAAAAAAGAAATCTTTGAGAGGGTTAAACCATTAATTGAGTGTTTTTCAAAGTCTTGCATGTTGATGGGGGATAGTGGCACCGGTCAACTTACAAAAATGGTCAATCAAATTTGTATAGCGGGGATACTTCAGGGACTGTCAGAGGGACTTATGTTTTCTGAAAAAGCTGGACTTGACTCAAGTTTAGTACTTGAGGTGATTTCAAAAGGTGCAGCGGGAAGTTGGCAAATGGAGAACCGTGGAACAACAATGATTAAGAACGAGTTTGAATTCGGCTTTGCAGTGGATTGGATGCGCAAGGATTTACGAATATGCTTGGAGCAAGCCAACGAAATAGAAGTCTCGTTACCGTTGACTGCGGTAGTTGATCAATATTACAAAGATGTCCAACGGATGGGCGGCGGTCGTTGGGATACCTCGAGCTTAATTGCTCGACTTAGAAAATTGTAGATTTTTGAAATAATTATCCCCTTATTAATCTTGAGTATTTTGCTCCTTCAAGAGACGCTCCAGCAATTACTCCAACTTGTCCAAAAATTACTCCATATATAGGCTTGGTTACTGTATTGGAAGAAACCCCATATGAGTACCCTTTTTTTCTGAAGGCGACTTCTGCATCCGCACCAATTTCCCAACCATCTACTGTTCTAAAATCTCGTAATGCTTCTTGTGTCATAAAAAAAAGAACGTGGCTATACCTCAAGGCTCCTAATTGAATACCGTATGAAGCTGAAGCAACAGAATAGTAATCTATCGATGCACCTTTTATTTGGAGTACGCCTTCACCATAAGCTCCGCCAATTCCAAAACTAGCTTTTGTTATACTTGGCATTATCAAAACACCGGCTGCCCGGTTATAAATACTTCTGGTATCAGGGTTGGTTTTATATAAAAGATCCATAGCATCTTCAGCATCTCTTTCTATGTCGCTACCTGATCTGGTAATTGTATTATTAGAGCAACCTATCAATGAGACTGACATTATCGCTCCAGAAAAAAATTTTCTGCGTCCTATATTATTCATTTTTCACCTCAATGCATTTAATTTACTATTTATAATTATTATTTTCCAACTCATTTCTTGTCTAATAATTTAGCAATTTCTGGCGCATAGTAGGTTAGTACGCCATCACATCCTGCTCTCTTAAAACTTAGCAGAGTCTCTAGCAAGATTAAATCTCTATTGATAAAACCGTTTAAGTGAGCACTCTCAATCATTGCATACTCTCCGGAAACTTGGTACGCGAAAGTTGGAACATTGAGTCTGCGTTTTATTGCCATACATACATCTAGATAAGGTAAGCCAGGCTTTACCATTACCATATCCGCTCCCTCTGAGACGTCAAGAGCAGTCTCTCGAATTGATTCTTCTAAATTTGCACAATCAATTTGGTATGTTTTTTTATCACCGCTTAGATAACCGGACGCCCCTACTGCGTCTCGAAACGGACCGTAAAATGATGAGGCAAATTTTGCCGAGTAAGACATAATTAAAGTATCTTTATATCCTTTAGACTCCAGAGCTTGCCTGATAATACCAACACGGCCATCCATCATATCAGATGGGCCTAAGATATCTGCTCCACAGCTTGCCTGAGTCAGTGCTTGTTTCTCAAGTGCAATAAGGGTCTCATCATTTAAAATTTCCGATTCTCTTAATAATCCGTCATGGCCGTCTGAATTGTAGGGATCAAGGGCCACGTCTAATAGTATTCCCAAATTTGGTGTATGTTTTTTTATCGCACGCGTTGCTTTATTCACTAGATTATCTGGATTCCAAGCTTCTGTGCACTCAGGATTCT
Source organism: Paracoccaceae bacterium (assembly GCA_002705045.2). GTDB lineage: Bacteria > Pseudomonadota > Alphaproteobacteria > Rhodobacterales > Rhodobacteraceae > JAYZEV01. The sequence goes on from PAHT02000008.1 coordinate 54,528, forward strand.
TGAGGTCTGCCGGAGTATACGGAAACAGGGCTAGACAATTGATTCCGAGGTCAATTGCTTCCTTAGCTACTTCAGTTACTTGGTCAATTGAGTAACGATAAACGCCAGGAAGAGATACAATACTTTCTTTCTTATTAAATCCGTCACAGATGAAAACAGGCCATATTAGATCTGAAATTGATGCACTATGTTCAGATACCATGTCTCGAATCCAGCTAGTCCGTCTTAATCTTCGGGATCTATGCAGTGGATATGGCTTTATTAGTGGGCTCATTAAAATCTCCCTGTTAGAGCTTGAAGTCACTAAGTATGCTGTCCTATTCAAGGCAAAATTAATAACATCATTGATTCATGTCTACTAGTACTTCATTTTTTTTAACAGAAAATTATTGGTTTCCTGGAATAAAATTTTCCTAAAATGCTTGCACCTCCATATCTTGTACGATATTGAAGTTTATATGGTGGCGCGTAAAATTATTTTTCCAATAAAAAAAGTTTTTTCCGGCGTCCCAGAGGGCTTAGATGCTTATTTTTTGGTTAATAAATTTCTCTCTGAAGGCAAATCCGTTATTCATGTTGCTCGGGATGATACTAGAGCACTATCACTAAAGACAGCAGTAAAATTTTTTGATCCTGCTATTACTGTGCTTGAATTTCCCGCATGGGATTGTTTGCCGTATGATCGTGTATCCCCAAACAAAGAAATTTCCTGTTTGCGAATGGCAACACTCACATCATTGGTATCTGAAAGTGCTGGAGTAAAACTTGTAATAACAACTGTAAACGCTATTTCACAACGTGTGCCACCAAAGGAATTTATTGCCTCTGTGGCATTGTTTTTACATGTGACAAAATCATACAATAGAGAGTTCTTAATCTCGCAATTAGTTGATTTGGGTTACACGAATACCTCCTCCGTGGCAGAAAAAGGCGATTTTGCTGTTAGAGGTGGTATTATTGATATTTTCCCTCCAAATATGAATTCTCCGGTCAGACTTGATTTTTTTGGTGATCAGCTTGATCAATTAAAAGTTTTTGATGCTGAAACTCAGTTATCGGGGGATTCTATTTCAAAAATTTTACTTTGCCCTGTTTCAGAGGTTGTTTTAAACGAAAAGCAAATAAAGTCTTTTAGAAACAGTTATCGACATACGTTTGGTTCTAACGGAATGAACGACCCCTTGTATGAGGCAATAAGTAGTGGGCGCAATTATTTGGGCTACGAACATTGGGGTTCAATGTTTTATTCAAAAATGGATACTCTTTTAAATTACGTTTCTGAAAATACTCCTATTTCATGCGATTATGGGGTTGATCAAATTTTAGAGAAGCGTTGGCTCACGGTGAATCAGCAGTTTGATAATCGCTCTGCGGATTTGAACAGCGGGTCTCCACTCAAAATAAAAAATAAACTTCTTAGCCCTAAGTTGCTTTATCTTGATTTAAACGAATGGACTGGTTTAACTGACAAGAGACAGGTTTGTTTTTTTTATCCAGTAAAAGTACCTGTTGGCGTTAATACACTGTATTTAGGAGGCAAAACTGGCCGCAATTTTAGTGTTGAAAGGCAACAAAAAACTGACATTCTTTTTAAGAATTTATTAGTTCATTTAGGTGAAAAAATTCAATCTGGCTTGACTATGATAGCTTGTTATTCTGAGGGTTCACTCAGTCGGATGAAATCCATGCTATCCGATAATGGTTTTTATAATTATTCACAAATCGCATCATATGATGATTTAAAAAATTTTGTTGGTGGAGTTGGTCTCGCCGTTCTTCCAATTGAAACCGGTTTTGAGTCCAAGGAACTTTCAATAATTACTGAAAAAGATATTCTTGGAGACAGATTAGTACGACGGACGCTCAGAAATCGAAAAGAAAAAAACTTTCTTCAAGATATTTCTAATTTGAAGGTCAGTGATCTTGTGGTCCATGTTGAACACGGTTTAGGAAAATACGAAGGTTTAGAAAAAATTGAGACCTTAGGTGTGAAACGAGAATATCTGAGTCTTCAATATAGTGGAAATGATAAGCTTTTATTGCCCGTTGAAAATATCGAGTTGCTGAGTAGATATGGTCATGATGAAGCAGAATTGGATAAACTTGGCTCAAGTTCTTGGCAAAATAAAAAAATTCGATTGAAAAAGCGACTGTTTGCGATGGCAGATAATTTAATCAAAATAGCCGCTGATCGTGCAATTAAAAAAGGGTTAGTATTTCTGCCGCCTGAATTTTTGTGGGATACATTTTGTTCCCGATTTCCGTATCAAGAGACTGATGACCAGGCAACTGCTATTTTAGATGTTTTATCTGATTTGAGTTCAGGTCGTCCTATGGATAGGTTGATTTGTGGTGATGTAGGATTTGGTAAGACTGAAGTTGCATTACGCGCCGCTTTTGTTGTTGCTAGTTCAAGTAAACAGGTAGCAATAATTACTCCAACAACATTGCTGTCTCGTCAGCATAACAATAATTTTAAAGAGCGGTTTAGAGGACTTCCTTTTAAAGTGGACCAGTTATCTAGATTTGTGTCGCAGCGTGAAGCAAACAGAGTCAAAAAAGATATAAAAAATGGAACTACTGATATTGTCATTGGAACCCACGCATTATTGTCAGAAACAATTGATTTTTCGAGATTAGGGCTTGTAATTATTGATGAGGAGCAACACTTTGGTGTTGTACATAAAGAAAGGTTAAAGAAAATTAAGAGTGATGTCCATGTGTTAACGTTAACTGCAACTCCAATACCCCGTACGTTGCAATTAGCTCTGTCCGGTGCGCGTGATCTGTCAATAATTGCAACTCCTCCAGTCGACAGATATGTAATAAGGACTTACGTGTTAGAATTTGATGGTTTGACAATTAGAGATGCTTTGATAAGAGAGCAGACCCGAGGAGGCCAAAGCTTTTTTCTAGTACCTCGAGTGAAAGATATTAATTCTATAAAATTTTTTCTTGAAGAGAATCTTCCTGAATTAAAAGTAGGCATTGCTCATGGTCAAATGAGTCCGACCGCACTTGATGAAACGATGTCGGCTTTTTATGATCATCAATTTGATGTGCTCCTTTCGACAAGTATTATCGAAAGTGGTCTAGACATCCCAAGAGCCAACACACTAATTGTTTATAAAGCTGAAATGTTTGGCCTTTCGCAATTGTACCAAATTAGAGGAAGGGTAGGCCGTTCAAAAGTCAGGGCCTATGCTTATTTAGTTACCGATAATAAAAAACCACTTACGCCAAATGCTGAAAAACGACTGAAAGTATTATCAAATATAGAAACTCTTGGCTCGGGGTTCTCTCTTGCAAGCCAAGATCTTGATATAAGAGGCGCAGGAAATTTACTTGGAGATGAACAGTCTGGCCAAATTCGTGAGGTTGGTTATGAGTTGTATCAAAGTATGTTAAAAGAGGCTATCGTGAAAATGAAGGCAGGATATGCGTCGGATCTAGATGATATTGAAGATTCCTGGTCTCCAGAAATTAATTTGAATGTATCTGTCTTGATACCTGATACTTTTGTTACTGATTTGGATGTCCGGTTGACCTTATATAAGCGTATGTCAAATATTCGAAGCTCCGGGGATATGGAATCTTTTGCGGCCGAATTAATTGACAGATTTGGACAATTGCCAAACGAAGTTTTAATGTTGATTAATATAATGAAAATTAAAAACAAATGTTTGAATGCTGGGATAGTAAAATTAGAGGGTGGTCCGAAAGGGGCAACAGTAAAATTTTACAATGATAAGTTTGCTAGACCCGAGAGCTTGATGAAGTATATCAAAAGTCAGGGTGATCAAATAAAAGTCCGAGGTAATCAACTCGTAATCCGCCGTGATTGGAAATTTACTAACAATAGAATTCAAGGCGCATATAGGATTGTATCTGAGTTAGCTCGTTTGGCTACAGGATAAAAAAACGCCCTCACAGAGAGGGCGCAAGTTATTGAGGCAGGTTTCATACAGGCAAGAAACCTATCGAGCAGTACCTAACTTTAATCAAATAGTTTAAATTCGCCAAGAGAAATCGTATCTTTTTGTATTTTTTTTTTATATTGCATAAGATATACCAATTTTACTTGAGTAGTGCCCATTCTACTGGCTTACGCAGTTGATTTTTTTTCAATATTCTGTAGCAGAGAAGTCGAGGCCTACATTATCTTGATTTGTATTCTAAGTGTGGTAAAATTCCAACCATATTGATAAAAAGTATGTCGATATAAAAAAGTTAGGTTAGTTATTCTTTTTCATTTCTCACTTGATTCGTTATTTTTCTCTTGTATGCCAACATCGCCTGGTATCACTAACCCAGCAGAAATGACTAGTTTTGCAGCTTCTTCAACCGACATATCCAGAAGCAATATGTCTTTTTTAGGTATAAACAAAAGAAATCCAGAAGTTGGGTTAGGGGTTGTTGGTAAAAAAACGCTCACCAATTTTTTTTCATCGATTTTGGCACTAATTTCACCTCTGGTTTCGGTTGATATAAATGCAACCGCCCAAATTCCTGACCGTGGATATTGAATAAGGCAAGCGTTTTGAAAAGAGTTGCTCGAATTTTTTAAAGCTGTTTCTAAAATTTGTTTAACTGCATTGTATATCGTTCGGACAACTGGTGTTTTTGCTACTAGAAGCTCCCCAACTTTAACAATTTGCCGACCAAAAAAGCCTTTAGTAATTGCGCCAATTATTGTTGTGAAGACAAGGAATAGAAGCACACCTAAGCCAGGAATACTGTGATCTAAGTATGTTTCTGGATTATAGATTAACGGTATCAGAGGGATTACTTTTTCGTCAAAAAAGTTTATTGCGCCCCAGACTAAGTAACCTGTTAATGTCACTGGTGCCACCAACACTAATCCAGTTAAAAAGTTATTTCTCGTTTTCTGAAAAATAGAGTTTTTCTGTTCTGACAATTTTTTTCTTTTCAATTAGTTATCTTATTAACGAGAGCACTTCACTGTTTCTGTTAATATTAGCGAGAGTTTTAGCGATTTTTGAGGCAAGGTCAATATTGTTAAAAAGTAATGCCTTGTTTGCTTCCAATGATTTTCCTTCAGTTTCTCGTAAAATTTCTGAAAGAAGAAAAGGAGTCAAGGCTTTTCCATTAACGTTATTCTTTTTTGCTTTTGCTATTGATTTATTAATTAACGGTTCAATCAACTTAATACTTATTTCATATTTTTCTGGAATTGGGTTGCAGACGAGTTGAGCTCCAGTTAACCCTAATCGAGATCTAATTAGGAAACTTTGAACAATTTCTTTTACCGTTTCAGCAACGATCGGTGATTTCAATCCAGAGTCTTGGGACCAAAATGCGGGCATATTTCTTCTTTTGTAGGTTATCAGTGGAACTCCGAGACTTTCTAAAAGTTCAACCGTTTTTGGAAGATCCAAGATTGCTTTTGGGCCTGCACAAATGACATTTACTGGTGATGATGCTAGCTGTTTTAAATCTGTAGAAATATCAAAAGTAGTATTGGCTCCTCTGTGGACACCCCCGATCCCTCCTGTAGCAAAGACTTGGATATCTGCTAATGCGCTTATAAGTAGTGTCGACGCAACTGTTGTTGACCCAGTCACATTTTGTGCTAGGCTCATTGACAGATTGGCTATCGATAGCTTTTGGGTAGATTTACTTCTTGCAAGTGTTTTGATTTCACTATTAGATAAGCCAATTTTTATTTTACCTTGAAAAACAGCAATGGTTGCTGGAATAGACCCGGATTTTCTTACTCGTTGCTCTGCTGCTATTGCTGTTTGGTAGTTTGCTGGGAAAGGCATCCCGTGGGTTATAATAGTACTTTCTAAAGCTACAATAGGTTTGCTATGTCGTTTCGCGGAAGCAATTTCACTCGAAATACAGATTAGGTTTTGTAAATTAGTGGACATCTTAATCCTTCTTAATTAACGATTTTCTGATAGGCCTTACTGTCGGCAATCTGAAGATGCGTTTGCTCAGATAATTTGTTATTAACTAGTTTAGATAATAAATGTACGGCAAGAAACGTGTCCCCTGCGCCGGTGATTTTAGAATTGATTGCTAAAGTTGGAATATGTGTGGCTAGACCATTAACAGATCTACAACTCACTTTATTTTTTCCGTTAGTTACAATCGCTTCCCTCGCTCCTAAAGCGAAAAGAGAATCTGCAGCCTTAGTCGAACAGGCCATTTTCCTTCCTAGTATCGCTGAAGCCTCTTCTAAATTTGAGTAAATTACACATTTTCTTTTGATCAATAGCGAACGAACTTTTTTTGCTTTAAAGGTGCTCGCGCATGCAATAATAAATGGTACTTCATCAAAAAACGGGTCAGATGCAAGGAAATCAAGGGTTTTTTTAGTCAAATTACTATCAATTATGACATGATCCTTGAAGCAGCCATTTTTGAAATTTAATTTGTTTTGGATAATTGGTTCAAAAATCTTTGTACCTGCCTTCTCCAATTGAGAGCTAGATGCTACCGCAGCAAAAAGTTTTTGATCGGACTCGATACCGATATAGCCGTCGGTGGAGCCTTTCAATCGAATTATATTATCGCAATTAATATTGTGGTTTTTTGATAACAGCGAAAGAAGTAAGTCACTTTTTTGATCGTTTCCGATACAGCTCAACAAATTGACTTCAAGATTGATTAGATCTGTATAGCTATTTGTCAGGGTTATTGCCACATTTGCTATTACGCCGCCAATATTGGTAGTGATGGATCCAGGTAGATCAGCTCCTTTATGCATTAACACTTGTGGATGCCCAATGGTATCCCATCCTATTAAGCCCGCACAAAAGATTTTTATTGTTTCCATGTGATTGCCCAGGTTTTAAATTGATGAAAACTTAATTTTAAGAAACATACTGCATCGTGTTAAAAGGTAAAATTTATAATTTCGCTCTTGATAAGAGCTTTGGTATCGCTTATCAACGATTTTTATAACACAGGTGAGGTTAGGTATAGAGATTTTCTATAACCACCGGTTGGGTGAAACCTTCTACTTCGCTGAGGAATAAACCGGAAAGGAATTTAAAAAATGGCATTGGCCGAATTTAATTTGCGACAACTACTTGAAGCGGGCGTTCATTTTGGGCACCAAAAGAAACGATGGAACCCGTTGATGGAACCATACATATATGGGGCACGAAACGGCATTCATATTATAGATCTGACTCAAACAGTTCCGTTATTAGATGCGGCACTTCACGCTGTGACACAAACTGTTGCTAAAGGTGGGATTATTTTGTTTGTTGGGACTAAACGCCAGGCCCAAAAACCAATCGCAGAGGCTGCTGAAAAAAGTGCTCAATATTTTATGAACCATCGGTGGCTGGGTGGAACTCTGACAAATTGGAAAACGGTATCAAATTCAATTTCGCGGCTAAAGAAAATTGATGAGCAGTTGGAAGGCAATACCGAGGGTTTGACAAAAAAAGAAAGATTAAATATTGAGAGGGAGCAAGGTAAATTACAAGCCTCGCTTGGGGGGATTCGCGATATGGGTGGAACTCCAGATCTTGTGTTCGTAATCGATACGAACAAAGAGTCTTTGGCGATCAAAGAAGCGCAAAAACTTGGTATTCCCGTAGTAGCAATAATTGATACAAATTCTAACCCTGATGGAATCGATTATCCAATACCTGGAAATGATGACGCAGCGCGATCGATCTCTTTATATTGTGACTTAATTGCTAGAGCTGCACTAGATGGAATGGAGTCGCAACTAGGTGCGGCTGGAGTTGACGTTGGTGAAAAAGTTGAGCTCAAGTCTGAAGATACTCTGAACATTAGCGACGCAACCAAGCAGGATTTAACTGATAATTCATCTGAAGGTGAGAATGGCGATAGTGAGAAATCTTCAGAGTCCTTGAACTTGAGCGAGACTATTCAAAATGTCCCTGAGGGTATTGAGAGGGAACCAAAGCAGCAAAGTGGCCAAGAACATGAAGTCGATAAAGCAGACGATCAAGTTGACAAGCTAGAAAATTCTTAACCGGTTGATTTGGATAGGTGCTGAATTTAATAATTTAATTCAGTTAAAAGTAGGATTTAAAGGAGGTTATTATGTCTATAACTGCTGCAATGGTTAAAGAATTAAGAGATACTTCGGGCGCCGGCATGATGGATGCAAAAAAAGCACTGTTGGAGAATAATGGAAATATGGATGCAGCAGTAGATTGGCTTAGAACAAAAGGTCTAGCCAAAGCTGCAAAGAAGTCTGATAGGACGGCGGCTGAAGGGTTAGTATGCCTAGAAGTGAGATCTTCGGGGGGCGTGGCGCTCGAAGTAAATTCAGAAACTGATTTTGTTGCAAAAACGGAGGAATTTCAACAGTTGGTTTTTAAATTAACTGATGCTGCAGAGCATTGTTCGATGGTAGAAGACTTAAGACGCTTGAAAATTGAAGATAAAACAGTTGATGATTTGGTAGCAGAAAAAATTGCTAAAATTGGTGAAAATATAACTGTACGGAGACTTCGTAAATTATCCGGGGAAAACATTTCAATGTACGTTCATAATAGTGTTTCATCAAATATGGGTAAGATTGGTGTTTTAGTTGGTTTATCTGCAAAAAATGAGGAGTTCGGTCGGCAGGTAGCAATGCATATTGCTGCCACAAACCCTGCATCGCTCTCGGAGAAAGATCTAAATGAAGACTTAATAGAGCGTGAAAGAGCAATATTGACAGAACAAGCGCGAGAATCTGGAAAGCCAGAAAACATTATTATTAATATGATAAAGGGACGCCTGAAGAAGTATTTTGAAGAAGTGACCCTCTTAAATCAGAAGTTTGTAATTGACCCGGACATTACTGTTGATCAGGCTGCGAAGTCAGCTGGTGTGGAAATATTAGACTTTGTTCGTTTAGAAGTAGGTGAAGGTATAGATAAAAAAGAAGAAGACTTTGCGGCTGAAGTAGCTAAAACAATGAATGGTTGAAAAATGATTGAGTATAATTGATCATAGGCTGCCAAGGAAAATGGCAGCCTTTTTTATATGTAGCTAATTTAAATTAATTAGATAAATTTAAGCAAGCTATCTGTGCGAATATTGTTTTTTTCTTAGGAGATAAAAATCAATGACAAACGATAATGAAATTGAGTACAAAAGTTATTCACGTGTGTTAATAAAAATTTCTGGGGAAGCTTTAATGGGGCCCAGTGGTTACGGTCTTCACCCTCCAACTGTTGAGAAAATTGCATTTGAGATTAGCCAGGTTCATCAACTGGGTGTTGAAGTTTGTTTAGTAATTGGTGGAGGTAATATTTTTAGAGGGTTACAGGGTAGTGCTCAAGGTATGGAAAGGACAACCGCCGACTATATGGGTATGCTTGCTACAGTAATGAATGCGTTGGCAATGCAGTCGGCACTTGAGGAATTAAAAGTCTTTACGCGAGTTGTGTCGGCAATTCCTATGGATCAGATATGTGAGCCTTACATAAGACGTAGAGCGGTAAGACATTTGGAAAAAAGACGGGTGGTTATCTTCGCTGCTGGTACAGGAAACCCCTATTTTACCACTGATACTGCCGCTACTCTTCGTGCAACTGAAATGAAGTGCCAAGCTATATTCAAAGGAACGCAAGTTGATGGAGTTTATGACAGTGACCCGAAAATAAATGCTGATGCGAAATACTATCGAACTATTTCTTATGACACAATTCTTCAAAAAAATTTAAAAGTTATGGATGCTTCGGCAATAGCATTAGCTAGGGATAATAAATTGCCAATAGTGATTTTTTCATTGGCTGCGCCGAAAGGCTTACTTGGAGTAGTACAAGGTATGGGTCAATTTACTCGAGTTGAAAAATAAATTTGGAGGGAATATTTTTGGAAAATGAAGATTTTGATTTAGAAAGCTTGAATAAAAGAATGTCTGGGGCGTTAAACTCTCTTAAAAATGATTTCCATGGATTACGTACTGGAAGAGCTTCAAGTGCAATGCTGGATACGATATTGGTTGAGGTTTATGGCAACCATGTTCCAATTAATCAATGTGCCACCATTAATGTACCAGAGCCCAGAATGGTTACTGTAAACGTTTGGGACAAGGCAAATGTGGCTTTGGTTGAAAAAGCGATAAGTTCGTCTGGTCTTGGAATCAACCCTGTCAGTGATGGAACAGTTTTACGATTACCGATTCCAGAGTTAAATGAAGAGAGAAGAAAAGAACTTTCTAAATTGGCTGGAACTTATGCGGAACAGGCACGTATTGCAGTCCGCAACGTTAGAAGGGACGGAATGGATAAAATTAAAAAATTAAAAAATGATTCTATGTCTGATGACGATGCTAAAATTTGGTCTGATGAGATTCAAGAACTAACTAACCAAACAATTTCTATGATAGATAAGTCTCTTGAGGAGAAGCAATCTGAGATAATGCAAATTTAAATTGTTATGAAAAAAATAAACAGTGAGTTTTACGATCTACAAATCAGGATAATTTCAGGTTTAGTATTTGGTGCGCTTGGATTATTTTCATTAGCCCTTGGAGGTTTGATAGCCACAGTATTTTTAGCCTTTTGTTTGGCAGTTCTGGGTTGGGAAATTTTATACATATTTTCCAATGGTAATGTCGTTGATACGAGAGTTGGCAAAATAATTCCTATTATTTTATTTTTGGTTCCTATTTTAAATTTTTACGATTTTTACCCAGTGATAATTCTTCTTAGCACTGCGTTAGCAAGTACCTTTTACTCTGAAAGTAAAGTGCTGAAGATGTTTTGTATGTTGTATGTTAGTTTGTCAGTCCTAATGTTTCAAGAAATTTTGTTTTCTGAAAAACTCTTACATAATTTTTATAATCTGTTATTGGTAGTGGGTGCTGTGGCAAGTTCTGATATTGGCGGTTATTTTTTTGGCAGGATAGTTGGCGGACCAAAAATTTATAAATCCATAAGTCCCAACAAGACATGGGCTGGTAGCTTAGGAGGTGTGCTGTGCTCAGTCATTGCTTGCTTATTAATAAGCCCTCTGTTTGATCATTCGCTAAGTTGGGCTTGCTTTCTTGGTTTTGTTTTAGCAGTGTCTGCTCAAGCTGGTGATTTTTTTGAAAGTTGGCTAAAAAGAAAATTTAAAATGAAGGATAGTGGAGTTCTTTTGCCTGGACATGGTGGTTTTTTTGATCGATTGGATGGATTATTGGCGGCCGTTCCTGTTTATTGTGGGCTTGTATTTTTTATGTAAGTAAGGGGCTAATAAAGTGACAACAGTAAATATTTTTGGTGTGACTGGGTCTATAGGGAGCTCCACATTGAGTGTCCTTAATTTTTGTTCCTCTTTTAATGAAATTAAAATAAATGCCCTAAGTGCTAATAACAATGTTGAACTCCTTGTAAAACATTCGATTGCTCATAAAGCAAATTACGCAATTGTCGCCAATCCAAACAAATATAGGGAACTTAAAAACGCTCTTTTTGGTTCTGGTGTCATAGCACTTGCTGGAACCAACTGTATTACAGAAATGGCTGAAGTTGGTGCTGATTGGACTATGAATGCTATAGTTGGTTTTGCTGGGCTGGAGCCAAGTATAGCAACAGCCAAAACTGGAAAAGTATTAGCTTTAGCAAACAAAGAGTCTCTCGTCTGTGGTGGTGATTTGTTAAACTCTACATTGGAAGATTTTAAAACTACTTTATTACCGGTTGATAGTGAGCATAGTGCTATTTTTCAGTGTTTAAATGGTGAGTCTACTGAAGATGTTGACAAAATAATTTTAACGGCGAGCGGTGGCCCGTTCCGAAAGTGGTCTTTAAATAGAATAAAAAAGGCAACACTCAAAGAAGCGTTAGCTCATCCAAATTGGGAGATGGGTGCTAGAATTTCAATCGACAGTGCAAGTATGTTTAACAAAGCGTTGGAAGTAATTGAAACTAAGTACCTTTTTAATTTTCCGATAGAACGTATAAAGGTATTGGTACATCCAGAATCTATTTTGCATTCAATGGTTGCCTTTAACGATGGTAGTGTTATTGCCCAGTTAAGTGTACCGGATATGCGGGGGGCTATCGGTTATGCGTTTAACTACCCTCTACGTTGTTCTCTTCCTGTTGAAAAACTTAAATTAGAGCAGATAAGTTCATTAAATTTTGAGAAGGTGGATAGTGAAAAGTTTCCTGCTCTGGACTTGGCATACAGTTGTGTTTCTAGAGGGGCTTTATTTGGAACAATTCTTAATGCATCCAAAGAAATTGCTTTGGACAAATTTATTGCAGGAGAGATAGGGTTCCTGGATATAACGTTCATTGTAAAAAAAGTTTTGGACTCGAAAGAGATTATTGATTTTGAAAATAAGAGTGCTGACAAACTAGAAGATATTATTTGCGCAGACTCATTAACTAGAGATATAACTAGGGCCGCAAGCTTAACCTAACACAAGGACTGATAAAATTGATTTTGGGGACTCCCATCTTTTTGGCAATTATTGCATTTGTTGCAGTAATATTTATTCACGAGCTGGGTCATTATTTGATGGGTCGTCTTTGCGGTATCGGTGCTAGCACATTTAGTATCGGCTTTGGACCAAAACTGATATCATATACAGATCGTCGAAACACTGAGTGGACTTTATGTTTGATACCTTTGGGAGGGTTTGTAAAATTTTGGACTAAAAGTGACGACCCTAGTCCAAATAATAAAATAAACTATCGGAATGAAACTAGTTCGACTGGTTCCTTCTCCCAGAAGAGCTTTGAGGCTTCTACGCTTTTAGCTAGAACTCTTACAGTTCTGGCAGGACCTTTTGCTAATTTCCTAATGTCCGTCGTGATCTTTACAGGTGTGGCACTGTCAAATGGAATAATCTCGCCTGATCCAATAGTTGGAAAAGTGGCAGCTCTACCTGGAGATAGGAAATCCATATTGGCCGGTGATAAAATACTGAGTATTCAGGGTCAAAGTATAGACAGGTTTGAGCAAATTTATGAAATAACTTCTGAAATGGATAGATCGTCAAGTATCAATTTTCGAGTTCTTCGTGATGGAAAAACATTAGATCTAATTGTGCCTTATCTTTTTCAACCTGTTGTTTTTAGCGTTGAAATGTTTTCGCCTGCAATGAAAGCTGGCATTGAAACAGGAGATGTTTTTTTAGAGGCGAATTCTAGACTTGTATCTTCGTTTGAGGATATTAAGGCTATTATAAATTCTTCTAAGGGCAATCCAGTTCTTGTCACAGTTTGGAGAAATGGTCAGATATTTAAAAAAATAATTTCTCCAGAAATGCGACCCACTGAGACGCCAACCGGAAATATAGTTGAAAAGATGCGTATCGGGGTACGTGGAGGCTCACTACTATCGCCAGCAATGGTTACACCGAGTATTTACGAGGCAGGATTAATGGGGATAAATATGACGATTTATGTGGTCAGGACCTCCTTGGTGGGATTGGCGAGAATGATAGACAGGACAATAAGTTCAAAGCACTTGAGCGGTCCTGTTGGAGTCGCTAAAGCACTTTCCTATAGTGCCTCCGAAGGGTCCATTCCTTTTCTTTCACTGTTAGCTGCAATTTCAGCTGGTATTGGGTTGATAAATTTGTTTCCGATACCAATTCTTGACGGAGGGCATTTAATGATGTTTCTGTATGAGTCAATTTTTAAAGCGCCTCCACCAAATTATGTTGTTAAGTTCCTGATGAGTGTTGGATTTTTCGTATTATTTGCTCTGATGGTATTTGCCACATTTAATGATATAGTGCGCTAAGCCTGATGACAAAGTATTTTTCATTGTAGCGAAAAGGATTACTTTTATGAAAAAAATATTGTTTATATCGCAGAAAAGTATCTATCTTCTTTTCGTAACTTCTGTAATTCTATTTTTTTCATTCACTTTGAACGCAGATACCAGCAAAATTAAAACATTGGGAAACAAAAGAATTTCAAATGAGACAGTTGTATTAATCAGCGGTCTTGGGGGATACTCAGAAATTTCTGACCAGCTAATAAGTGACGCACTTAGAAAACTCACCAAAAGTGGTTTGTTTTCTAATGTAAGAATTAAGCGAGAAAATGATGTTATATTGGTTGAAGTTAAGGAAAACCCATTAGTGAATGAAATTTTATTTGAAGGAAATAAAGTTGCCTCTGATGATGAACTTTTGGGATTAATAAGTTCTAAAGTTTCAAACGCCTATTCAAAGGAAACTGTGCTTCAGGATGTAAAAAGGTTAACACAATTTTATAAAAGTAGGGGGCGCTATAATGCGGTTATTAAGCCTCAGTTTGTGAATACTAGTGGTAATTTAATTAATTTAATTTTTGAAATAATTGAAGGAGATCTGCTCGAAGTAAAAGAGGTGGTTTTTGTTGGAAATAAAGAATTTTCCGATAAAAAGTTGTTCGCCGTGACACCATCGCGAAAGAAAGGTATTTTTTCTTTCATAACTGACTCCGATAATTATTCTGAGACTATACTCGCTCAGGATAAAATAGCTCTAGAAAAGTTTTATCGGTCGAATGGATATATCGATATTCAGGTAACCTCATCTTTAGCGATACTGGCTCCTGATAAGACTGAAGTAACTCTTTCTTATACCGTATCGGAAGGTCCAAAATATCTAATTGGTGAAATCGATCTAAGTTCGAAGATATCGAAACTTGATGAACAGGATTATCGTTCTTTAATAAATTTACGAACTGGTGATGTTTATAATAAGAATAAATTAGATGAGCTTGCTAACGAATTAGAGCAACGAATTATTTCATCTGGAGTGCCTTTAGCTAAAGTGAGAGTAGAGGGAAAGAAAACACCAGATATTGGTATAATTGATGTTGATATAGTTTTTGAGAATAATCAAAAATTGTTTGTCGAAAGAATTGAGATAAGAGGTAACAATCAAACACTTGATGAGGTAATCCGGAGAGAGTTTAGTCTTGCAGAGGGTGACGCATTTAATCCGCTCGTTTTGAAGAAAACAGAAGAAAAATTAAGAGCTTTAGGGTTTTTTGAGCAAGTGAGAATTAACGTCACCAACGGAACTTCCATGGAAAAAGCAATCGTGATTGTTGAAGTGTTAGAAGCACCGACTGGATCTTTAAATTTTGGAGTTGGGTATTCTACTGATACGAGCATTACTGGCTCTTTGTCGTTGACTGAACGAAATCTTTTAGGAAAAGGACAAAAATTAAATTTTAATCTTTCAGCGGCAAAAAGTTCGCAGGTATTAAATTTTGGATTTTCTGAACCTGCTTTTCTTGATCGAGACGTTTCCGCTGGAATCAACTTAGCGTTTAAAAAAGTTGATCCAATGGAGTCGACATATACATCTAATTCTATTTCACTGAGCCCATCATTTGGGTTTGTGCTTGGTCCTGATGCGAAAATGCTCGTGTCATACAAAATTGAAAATTTAAAAATTAATTCCAATGATAGTTTGTCGGAAGTTTTGAAAAGTGATCACGGTGATTATGTAGATTCCTCGTTGACATCAACTTTGGTTTTTGACCGACGCAACTCTATTGTTGAGCCTACCAGCGGGTACATCCTTCGTTTATCTAGTACGTTGGCTGGGCTTGGTGGAGATATAGGATATGTAAAAAATGCTCTTAGGAGTAAAATTTACAAAGGTGTGCTGGAAGACGCTATCGTGTTTTCGGCAGAATTAGAGGGTGGGATACTGGATAATTATAGAGGATTTTCAAGGGTCACAGATAGGTTTAAATTGGGAGGTAGAAATTTTCGTGGATTTCAATTCGGTGAAATTGGTCCTCGCGACGTAACTGGAGACGCTTTGGGTGGAGAAAAATATTTAATGAGTCGATTAGAGGCTAATTTTCCTCTTGGTCTCCCTGAAGAGTTAGGGCTATACGGAGGAGTTTTTTCAGAATTAGGCTCACTTTGGTCTCTAAAGACTAACGATAAATCGGTATCGTCTGTGCGATTTTCTGAGCAGGTTTTTAGAAGTAGTGCCGGTGTATCTTTGTATTGGAGTACGCCAATTGGTCCACTACAATTTAATTGGTCAAAGCCGATCAATTATATTGAAGGGGTAGATATAACTGAAGCTTTTAGTTTAAATTTAGCGACTCGTTTTTAGGAGTTATTGTTAATATGAAGTTTATTTCAGTTTTTTTTCCGCTATTGTTTTTTTTATCAAATTTTTTTGTTTCTGCGGAAACTTCTGATAAAAGCTTTCGGCTCGTAAAAAGTTCAATATTAGTCCTTTCTCAGGATGATTTATTTAAAAAATCGAAGCCGGGACGAGCTCTTCTGGAAGTTTTTGAGGAAAAGCAATCTAAATTGTTATTAGAGGCTGAAGAGATCGAACAGTTATTCATAGCTGAAGAAAAAAACCTTACCGAACAACGTTCTGAATTAACCGTTGACGATTTTCAAGTATTAGCTGACGAATTTGACATTAAAGTTGAAAAAATGCGAAAGAGTCGAGCTGAAAAAGATCGAAAGCTTCAAAAAGATTTTGCAATATGGCGAAAAAAATTTGTTCAGATAGCTCTACCAATTATCCGAGAGCAAATGTCACTTTTTGATGCGTTAATTGTCTTAGATACTAATACTCGAGGGCTAATTTACGATAAAACGGTTGATGTAACTGATGTAATTATTAGTAGCTTGAATGAAGAATATTTGAAAAACCCCGGAATTTTGGAACAGGTTATTCAAGAAAATTAAACGGAGGTAATGATGAATAATACTGAAAAAAATAAAAAACTCAGTGAGGTTATAGATATTACGGAAATCAAGAGACTTATTCCGCACCGCTACCCATTTTTGTTTCTTGATTATGTCACCTCTATCGATCTAGGTCGATCTGCTCAGGGTATTAAAAACGTCTCAATTAACGAACCATTTTTTCAAGGACATTTCCCCACTGAACCAATTATGCCGGGTGTTTTAATAGTTGAATCTCTCGCTCAGACTGCGGCCGTGTTGGTTGCAAAAACTTTAAATTCCATAGATAGCAATATGTTAGTATATTTTATGTCAATGAATAACACAAAATTCAGAAAATTAGTCAGACCAGGTGATAGTTTAAAATTGTTGGTTTCGGTCACTCAAAGTAGACGTAACATTTGGAAATTTCATGGTGATGCTTTCGTATTTGACGAATTAGTTGCCGAGGCTGATTTTACCGCAATGATGGTTGAACCTGATTTGAAGAATGTAAAACCATGACTAATTCACTAGGTTATATAATTCATAAGACAGCTATTGTTGAAAATGAGACCAATATTGAAGAGGGTTGCTACGTTGGACCGTTTTGCTTAATCGGAGAGAATGTTAAGTTAGGTCGAGGGGTTAAGTTGCACAGTCATGTTGTGATTTTAGGAAATACCACTATTGGAGATGATACGGTAATTTGGCCTTTTACCTCAATAGGTCATCAACCCCAAGACCTAAAATACAAAGGTGAACGCAATTCTCTTATTATTGGTGCGAGAAATAAAATAAGAGAGAGTGTATCTATAAATCCTGGAACTAAAGGTGGCGGTGGTACGACTACTATCGGTGATGACTGTCTTTTTATGTTGGGGAGTCATGTTGGTCACGACTGTTCAGTTGGAAATTCCGTGGTTGTGGCAAACAATAGTGCGATAGCTGGCCACGTGGTAATTGGAGATAATGTTACTATTGGTGGGTTATCTGGAGTGCATCAGTTTTGTCGAATTGGCGAGGGCTCAATGGTGGGGGCTTTATCCATGGTTACAAATGATATTGTCCCATATACGATTGTAGTTGGTGAGCGACCAAGGTTATCCGGATTAAATTTAATAGGTCTGAAACGAAGGGGAGTGCCCACTAATACTATAAATGATTTGAGACGATTTTATAATGAGCTTTTTAATTCTTCAGAGAATTTTAAAAGTCAGGCTGAAATCATGCTCGNATCTGGAATAANTAATGAATATGAAGAAAAAATAGTAAAGTTCATTTTAGAAGATAGTAGTCGATCATTTCTTACACCAAAAAATTGAAATCAGAGTCGTGAATGAATAAGAGTATACTGAGGGAGAAAAAGGTTGCACTTATAGTAGGGAGTGGAGCTTTGCCGGCAGTTGTTATAGCTGGAATTAATAGACTGGGAATTGACTTTGCAATAATTAAATTTAAAGGTATTGAAACAACACCTTTTAATGAAGAAAAAGTTATTGATGCGCGTTTTGAGCACATNGATATTCTTTTTGATCAGTTAGCGGCAAAGAAGTTTAATTCTGTTATTTGTTGTGGCTATATGAGACCACCAAATCTTAATTTGAATGAAATTGAAAAAGCTTCTCGAGAAATTCTTAAACCAATAGTTGAAAAGTTTCAAATTGGTGATGAGGCAGTTTTTTCTGAAATATTAAAATTGTTTCAGCTTAAGAAGCTTGAGCCACTGTCAATTAAAGATATAGTCCCCGAATTGTTTCCAAAGTTTGAGTATTTAACGACCTGTCGCCCTAAACATAATGATATCTTAGATACCGAGCGATGTAAGAGGATTTTTGAAATTATTTCACCTGCAGATTTAGGGCAGAGTTTAGTGGTAAGGCACGGCGCCTGCCTTGCAGTTGAAACTTCCCTTGGTACTGATAAAATGCTTGCCACCCTAAATTTAAATCAAAATCGACCTTTTAACGATATTGAAGGTGGGTTGCTTTATAAAGCTCCAAAGATCGAGCAAAATCCTTTTTTAGATTTTCCGGTAATCGGAGAAAGAACTGTTCTGGGGGTTAAGAAGGCTAGGTTAAATGGTATTGTAATTAAACACTCTAGTGTTATTGTTCTAAGACCATCTGAAACCATTGAGCTTGCAAATCGGTTGGGAATTTTTATTTGGTCTAAGAAATGAATAGTTTAAATGGCTTTAAAAATTTTAATTATTGCTGCTGAACCTTCCGGAGACAAGTTAGGGGCCAATTTAATGAGAGGNCTAATTCAAGAGCTTAATGGAAGAGAAGAAATCATTTTCCAAGGAATTGGCGGCCCATTGATGAAGAATATGGGGGCAATTAGTTTTTATGATTTTAATGATTTGTCTCTTATGGGATTTACTGAAATAATACCTAATATTTTTAAAATTTTGAAGATTGTAGCNAGATTATCGGAATATGGTTTAGCATGGAACCCAGATGTGATAATTTCCATTNATAGTCCTGATTTTTCTCTTAAAATTTCGAAAAATATTAAGAGTAAATGGCCAAANGCTANAACTATTCACTATGTTGCGCCAAGTGTTTGGGCTTGGCGCCCGAACAGGGCAAAAAAAATGTCAAAATATATTGATCATGTTTTGGCGATCTTACCATTTGAACCTAATTACATGAGGAAAGCTGGGATTAGTTGTGAATTTGTTGGACATCCCATAGTAACTGAAGAGTTACCAAGTAATCAGGATATCCGATTGTTTAGAAGTTCGCTTGGTATTGATCGGGAAACTCCAATTGTTTCGATCCTTCCAGGTTCGCGTAAAAGTGAAATCAGTAAAATGCTGCCAATTTATCTCAAAGGGTTAGAACTTATAGTTAAACGATTCCCAAATTTAATTCTGGTGTTAGCATCGCCCTTGAATGTTTCCGAAGTAGTCACTCAATATTTGCAAAAATCTAAGCTTCCAATAATCCAGATTTCTGAAAAAGATAATCCATTAATTTTTGAAGAAAGAAAAAAAATGCTCTTTAGTACGTCGCTTGCGGCAATTGCGACTTCTGGTACAGTTACGCTAGAATTAGCTCGGATGGGGGCACCGTTTTTGGTTGCTTATCGCTCTTCATTAATAACAGAAATTTTATTAAAAATGCTAGTAACTACAAAAAGTGCTACGTTGATTAACATACTTACTGGAAGAAAAGATATTCCAGAGCTACTTTTTTCAGAGTGTACACCAAAAAATATATTTTCAGTGCTATCATCATTGCTTACAAATAGTCAATTGGTTAAAAGCCAAAGAATAAGCGTTGAAAAGGCTATGGTAGATTTAGGCTCCTTAGGTTTAGATCCTAAAACCAGAGCAGCAAAGTCGGTCTTAAATTTTATTTATAGTACAGTAAAGGACTAGAGTTTACATTACCGTTTGGAAACTTCAATGTAATTTCGGTATTGACTTCCCGTATACAACTGCCGAGGGCGCCCAATTTTATTACTTGGGTCTGAGATCATTTCTTTCCATTGCGATATCCATCCTACGGTTCTAGCAAGCGCAAAGATTGGAGTAAACATTGAGGTTGGGAAACCCATCGCATCAAGAATTATTCCTGAATAAAAATCAACATTAGGATAAAGCTTTTTCTCTATAAAGTAGTGATCCTCTAATGCAATCCGTTCTAACTCTTTGGCTACTTGAAGTGCCGGATTACTTTCAATTCCCATGAGCCCCAAAACCNCATCAGCACTTTGTTTCATAACTTTAGCTCGTGGATCAAAGTTTTTGTATACTCTATGACCAAAGCCCATTAAACGGAATGGGTCTGATTTATCTTTTGCTCTTTTAATATAATCTGGAATTCTTTCCACTGTTCCTATTTCTTTGAGCATATTAAGACACGCTTCATTAGCTCCTCCGTGAGCGGGTCCCCATAAACACGCTATTCCTGCTGCAATACATGCGAACGGGTTTGCACCAGAAGACCCTGCTAACCTTACAGTTGATGTTGAAGCATTTTGTTCATGATCAGCATGGAGCGTGAAAATTCTATCCATCGCTCTGACTAATATTGGATTTGCTACATATGGCTCAGCTGGTACAGCAAAACACATCTGCAGAAAGTTTTCTGCATAACCTAAATCGTTCTTGGGGTACACAAAAGGCTGGCCTAATGAGTATTTATAGGCCCAAGCTGCAATGGTAGGTAACTTTGCAATCATTCGTATTGACGCTACCTCTCGTTGCCAAGGATCGTTGATATCAGTGCTGTCATGGTAAAAAGATGATAAGGCTCCCTGGACTCCACAAATAATCGACATTGGATGTGCATCTCTTCTGAAGCCTCTATAAAAGTATCTTATTTGCTCATGAAGCATCGTGTGGCGTGAAACCCGGTTAGTAAAATCTTCAAGTTCAGCGATTGAGGGGAGTTCTCCGTATAATAGCAAATAACAAACCTCGATAAAGTTAGATTTGCTCGCAAGTTGATCAATTGGGTATCCTCTGTAAAGAAGCTCTCCTTTGTCGCCATCAATGTAAGTAATTGCGCTCGCACACGCCGCAGTAGAGGTGAATCCTGGATCAAAAGTAAAAGTATCTGTCATCGCATAAAGCTGACGTATGTCCATCACATCTGGTCCTATTGATCCATTAATAATTGGTAAGCAAATCTGTTTGTCACCTATTGTTAATATCGCAGAATCTTTCTTATCCAACATAATTTTAACCTCGACTTAATTCAAATTTTTAATATATATTAGTTACTTATGGTTAGGTGCTAAAGCAAATACACGCTCTTGAAAATTAATTTCTTTTAAAAGTTTTCAGGGCGTCTGAAATTCTATTCAACGTTTCTTTTCTACCAAGTATCGCAAGTACTAACGCAATACTTGGCGAACTCTTCCGACCAATAATCGCAAGTCTCAATGGTCGGGCTACAGTCTGAAATGTGATTTGTTCTTTTTTCACAAAATTTGAAAGAAGTTTTTCAAGTGCAACATCAGTCCACCTAACAGCTGTCAGCTCTAAAGTCAATCTCTCTAACATTTTTAGGTCGACTTGCGTTATGAGTGCCCGATCAGTTGGCTCAACAATAATTGGTGGCTTTAAAAGAAAAAAACGTGCGTTTTCAATAATTTCATGGAAAGTGCTTGAGCGCTCTCGTAACATATTTATGCTCTTTTTGAAAATCGATGACTGCTTTTCACTTATAATTAAATTTCTCTGATGTAAGCTAAAAGCGATAATTTCTTCAACAAGGTCGTTTGGAGAAGCTTTATTTAAATGAAATTTTGATACACTATCGAGCTTTTTTTTGTCAAATCGAGCCGGACTCTGGCCGATTTTTTCTAATGAAAACCACTTAATTGCTTCGTCCATTGTGAAATATTCGGTATCTCCGTGGCTCCAGCCAAGCCTAGCTAAATAGTTTTTGATAGCTATAGCTGGATATCCCATTTTCTTATATTCGGTTACACTAACTGCGCCATGGCGTTTTGAAAGCTTTGATCCATCTTCACCATTGATCAAGGGTAAATGGGCAAACTTCGGCACGTTCCAACCCATCGCCTTATAAATCAATATCTGCCTTGCTGAATTCGTTAAGTGGTCATCTCCTCTAATTATATGAGATACTCTCATATCATGGTCATCAACTACTACTGCAAGCATATAGGTTGGTGTACCATCAGAGCGAAGTAAAACTAAATCGTCCAAAGTATCATTTTTCCAAGAAACGCGGCCTTTAATTTGATCTGTTATTACGGTTTCACCAATATTAGGGGACCGGAGACGGACAACACTTTTTAGACCCTTAACTAATTTTGAGGTATTCTCTCGCCATGGCGACTTATATATAGTGGACGTTCCATTTTGTTTAGCGGTTTGTTGGAATTTCATTATTTCTTCCTGAGTCGCGTAACAACGATAAGCCATACCTTTTTTTAAAAGTTGCTCTGCAATATCTTGGTGTCGCATTTCGTTGCTTTTTTGGAAAATGGGATCTCCATCCCAATTGATGCCAAGCCATTCTAATCCTTTAAAAATTGCGTCAGTAGCTTCTTTCGTTGATCTCACAGAGTCTGTATCCTCGACTCGGAGTAAAAACTTCCCATTTTTACTTTTAGCATATAACCAATTAAAAAGAGCTGTTCGTGCGCCTCCAATATGTAAAAAACCGGTTGGAGAGGGCGCAAAACGAGTGACTACTGGATTATTCATTAAAAATCTTCTATTGCTGATAGAAATATCTGACTATTGTAGGGCATTTTTCCACAAGATAAAGGTATCAAAATCAAAAAGTGACATTTACTTTGATTATTTGTATTTTTTTTTGAACGAAGTTAGTCTTTAGTACGTTCTAAGTAATCCAATTAATTTTCCTTGGATAGTTACCTCTGATGCTTCATAGACTTGTGTTCCAAAATAGTGATTGGCAGCTTCTAATTCAATTAACGGACCTTTTTTGTGAAGTCGTTTTAAAGTAGCTTCATGGTCTCTAATTAGTGCAACTACAATATCACCATTGTTAGCTTGGTTCTGTTCTTTAATTACTACGATATCGCCGTGGTTGATGCCAGCTTCTACCATCGACTCGCCTTTTACCTCCAAAGCAAAATGATTTCCATGGCTTGCCATGGAATTTGGAATGCCAATGTGGTTAGCTACATCTGACATTGCCTCGATTGGTTCGCCGGCAGCTATTCTACCCAATAAAGGAATCTCTCTAACGCCTTCAGTTGCTTCCTTATCAATTGCTGACACTAGATGTGTAATATTTTGCTTGAATTTGTTTGTATCTGGAGAGTTTTGTCGTACTTTTTTAATTACTTCTAAAGCTCTAGCTCTGTGAGGCAACCTTCTTATGAACCCACGTTCCTCGAGTGCCATAATTAACCTATGAATACCTGACTTCGATTTTAGATTTAATGCTTCCTTCATTTCATCAAACGAAGGAGAAATACCACTCTGTGCGGTTCTCTTATCAATAAATTTTAACAAATCTAATTGTTTCCGAGTTAGCATATTACTTTAAAACCTCACTTGTTTTGAATTTTGTTCTACTCTTGTTCTTTTACTGTGTCAAGAAAATTCTGTGTAGAAAGGAAATACTTCTACAGAATCACCTACCTGTACTGCTGGAGCGAGAGCTTTGCGCGGTATTAATGCATTTGCGTTATTTAGGGTCGTTATCAGAGAGGAGTCTTGTTGTTTTAAAGGATAAACTATAAAAGACCCGTCTTCATTTTTTAACACCGCTCGTATGAAGTGATCACGCATACCGTTTTTTTTTAATTGATTTCCCAATCGGGCATAAATTCTTAATTTATTAGTAGTTGACCCTAAGCCCAACATTTTTTCGATAACTGGCTTTACCATCAAATAGCAGCACAGAAGGGAAGAAATTGGATTTCCTGGTAAACCAACAAGTATTTTTTTATTGATTATACCTGCAAGCAGCGGTTTTCCTGGCCGCATTGCTATGGAGTGGAAGGCAAGCTTTAAACCAATTAATTTAGCTGATTTGACTATTAGATCGTGATCCCCAACAGATGCGCCGCCAATTGTCAGTATAAGATCACAATTTGAAGCCTCATTAATTTTTCCTTGGATAGATGGCACATCGTCATCAGTTATTGGAAAGAGGTGAGGTTCTGCACCAAATGACTTAAGCATGGCGGCAATACCATAAGAATTTGAAGCTATTATCTTGTTCGGTGGCAGTTTGGTTCCGGGCTTTACTAGTTCATGTCCTGTTGGAATTATTGCGACTGATGGCTTCTCATATACTGAGATTTCATTATAGTTCATGGCCGCTATTAGCGAGGCTGTTGCTGGACGAATTTTTGTTGGTGCTTTTAAAATATAGCCCTTTCGAAAATCAATTCCTTTTTCTCTAATAAAGTTGCTAAATTCGATTGTTTCGTTTATTTTGACAAAGTTATTTTGGACGGTGACATCCTCTTTAATCACAACGCAGTCAGCCCCCTGAGGTAGTGGCGCTCCAGTAAAAATTTTTACTGCCTCATTATTTTTAAGTATTCCATTAAAACTTTTTCCAGCTGCGCATTCGCCAACAATTCTTAATATTGTTCCTGGGTT
Organism: Paracoccaceae bacterium; assembly: GCA_002705045.2. Lineage (GTDB taxonomy): Bacteria > Pseudomonadota > Alphaproteobacteria > Rhodobacterales > Rhodobacteraceae > JAYZEV01. Next base: position 79,201 of record PAHT02000008.1, read on the forward strand.
TTTATTTTTGCTTTTTAACGCATATCCGTCCATAGACGATGCAGAAAAGGGTGGTTGACTATGTTTTGCTACAAGGTCATTAGCTAAAATTCTATCTGCACAATCTTCAATGGGAACTCTATGTTTACTCTTCTTTTTTACTAGCCTAAGTAGTTTTTTAAGTGCTTCCTCAGTTGAAATCATTTTTTTTCTTTATATTTGTACAAGCCAGATTTACCGCCATCTTTTAAAACAAGTCGTGTATTTAAAATTGTCATAGTTTTATCAACTGCTTTCAGCATATCATAAACAGTGAGTGCTGAAATAGTTACTGCGGTTAGTGCTTCCATTTCAACACCAGTTTTCCCGGTTGTTTTTACAGTACTCTGTATCTCTATTCGGGAAGAGTCTATATCAGTTACAAAGTCAATGCTGACCTTAGAAATAGATAATGGATGACATAAAGGAATGAGTTCTGCTGTTTTCTTTGTCGCCATAATTCCAGCCAGTCTGGCTATTCCTATTACATCGCCTTTCTCAGCCTGCTTGTTTTCTATAATTTTAAGAGTAGCCGGCAATAGACTGATTTCACATTTAGCTATCGCAATCCTTTTTGATGATTTTTTTTTTGAGACATCAACCATACGTGCACTACCGTTTCGATCAAAATGTGTTAGATGATTTTTCATGATTTAGCCTAAAAGTTTCTCAATAGCCTTTTTTATATTTTTTTCTCTCATTAGACTCTCCCCGACTAAAAATGATTTAACATTAACCTCTGCCATTTTAGCAAGGTCATTTTTAGTATTGAGGCCAGACTCTGAGATAACTAAGTACCCGTTCGGAATATTCGTCGCAAGCTCTAAAGTGGTTTGTAAGTCGACATTAAATGTTTTGAGATTTCTATTATTTATGCCAATCATCTTTGATTTTAGTTTTAGTGCTCTTTCAAGTTCATAGTAATTATGAACCTCGATAAGTACATCTAAACCCCAAAAAAGCGCACTTTCCTCTAACTCTTGAGCTTGCTGATCAGAGACAGACGCCATTATTATTAAAATACAATCTGCCCCAATAGCTCTAGTTTCCAGCACTTGATACGGATCGTATAAAAAATCTTTTCTTAAAATTGGAAGTTTCGAGGTATTGATCGCTTCCTGTATATAACCTTTGTTTCCCATAAAACTTACGGCGTCCGTTAAAACAGATAAGCAACAAGCACCACCGGTTTCGTAATCGCGTGCTATCTTCCCAACGTTGAAATCAGTTCGAATAATACCCTTTGATGGAGATGCTTTCTTAATTTCAGCGATTACAGCGTAAGACGTCTTCTGTTTTTTTCTGAGTGCGCTTTCAAATCCTCGTGGAGGTGCTCTTTGATAAACTTGCTCTTCTAGATAAGCGACTGGACGTTCTACCTTATCTACTATAATTTCTTGAAGCTTATAGCTTTTTATTTTTTCAAGTATATCTACCATCATACTTTTTCTAATGTCAGTCTTGATAGCAATTTAAACGTACTTTTTGTTGCCCCGCTATCTATTGAATTAGCCGCAATACTTACACCTTTTTTTAAATTTGGTGCTTTTTTGGCGACAATTAGTGCTGCGGCAGAGTTGAATAAAACTGCGTCTCGGTAGGGTCCCAGTTTTCCATTAATTAAAGAAAGGAGCTCCGAAGCATTTTTTTCTGGTGTACCTCCTAATATTGAAGATAATGGGTGTTCCGGTAGACCGGCATCATTGGGAGAAATTTCAAATGAATCAATTTTATTTTTGTCTAGTTGCACTATGGTAGTTGGTCCGGATATCGAAATCTCATCGATTCCATCTTGTCCATGCACTAACCAAGCCCGTTTGGATCCCAATTCTTTTAATACACTCGCCATTGGGTTCAGAAGGTTCTGATCGTACGCACCTATGAGATGATAGTTCACTTCGGCAGGGTTCGTCAGAGGTCCAAGGATATTAAAAATTGTTCTTACTCCTAGCATTTGACGAGTTGGCATTACGTGTCTAACAGCAGGGTGATGCACTGGAGCCATCATGAAACCGATATTTGCTTTTGAAATGCATTTCTCAACGACAGATGGTTTAATCAAGGTTTTAATACCTAGTTTTTCAAGAACGTCTGCCGATCCGGATTGAGAAGAAATATTTTTATTACCGTGTTTGGCAACTGTTACTCCACTTGACGCTACGACCAATGCGGCTGCTGTTGAGATATTAAGTGTTCCCTTTCCGTCACCCCCAGTTCCGACTATATCTATCGCATTTTCTGGAGCGCTGATTTTGTTACAGTTGTTTAGCATTGTTTTGGCCGCGGCTTTAATCTCTGTAACAGTCTCTCCTCTCGACTTTAACGCAATCAAAAACCCAGCAATTTGCCCCTCTAATGCTTTTCCTGTCATGATTTCTGTAAATGCGTCCATCGCTATTTGCTCAGATAAGGGTGCTGTTATCGCTTGTTTAATTATATCTTTCATTTTTTCAGTCATTTTTAATCCTAACGAAACGATAAAAAGTTTTGAATTATTTTATGTCCATATTCTGAAGCTATTGATTCTGGATGAAACTGAACACCAAAAATTTTTTTTTCTCGATGCTCAATACCCATTATAGTTCCATCCTCAACCTTTGCGGTCACTTTCAGACAACGAGGAAGCGTCTCACTATCAACAATTAAAGAATGATATCGCGTTGCGTTGAACGGAGAGGGTATTCCGTGAAAAATTCTATCGTTGAAGTGAGTGATAGAACTAGTTTTGCCATGCATGAGGGATTTCGCCGCGATTATATCGCCACCAAAAGCTTGGCCTATTGTTTGGTGACCCAAGCAAACGCCCATTAAGGGTATATTTTGTTCTGATGCTGCCTGGGTAAGCTCGATACAAATACCAGCGTTTTTTGGATTTGACGGTCCAGGTGAAAGCATAATCGCACTTGGATTCATCTCTAATGATTCTTTGACAGAGATGACGTCGTTTCGAAGAGTTTTTACGTCGGTTCCTAGTTCGCCCAGATATTGGACGAGGTTATACGTAAATGAGTCATAGTTATCTATTAAAAGTAACATTAATTATCCTTGATTAACTTACTTCGTTGTGCAACAGAAATATCAAATAATTTACATTAATGTATCTTCAATCCAGAAGACAAGCCATTAAAAGAATGAGCAGTAGTATGAAAAGATTTAGACATGAAATTTTCCTTGAATAAATTTTCCAAAGGTTTTGTTATCGGATTAATTTTCTGGGTGGTTCTTATTTTGATTACAATTTACGTTTCAGCTTGATCATAAGTTGTATTATATTGAAGGTGAATTCATACTTGTTCTAAACGAAATCTGTAGCTTGAGCTGCAGCCGTTAAAAGTGCCTTTGATTTGTTTACAGTTTCGCCGAATTCATCCTCTGGATTACTATCAGCCACTACACCACCACCAGCTTGAATGTAAAGTGTGTCATTCTTTATAATTGCAGTTCGAAGAGCAATGCAAAGATCCATTTCTCCACCTGCGCCAAAATAACCAATTCCTCCTCCATACACTCCGCGTTTTTCTGTCTCCAGTTCATCAATAATTTCCATTGCTCGAACTTTTGGCGCTCCTGATACTGTTCCAGCTGGAAGACCAGACAATAATGCAGACAAAGAGTCGTGGTTATCACTTAGCTCTCCTTGGACATTAGATACTATATGCATGACATGGCTGTATTTTTCCACGATAAATTGTTCTGTTACTTTAACAGTACCAATTTTTGCAACTCTACCCACATCATTTCTACCTAAATCCAGAAGCATTAAATGCTCTGCCAGCTCTTTTTTATCATGAAGCAGGTCATCCTCAAATAATCGATCTTCTGCAGCATCTTCACCTCTCGGACGGGTTCCAGCTATTGGTCTGATAGTTACTTTGTCATTTTTTACTTTTACGAGAATTTCAGGACTTGCTCCAACTACTTGATATTTTCCTAGATGAAAGTAAAACATATAAGGTGACGGGTTTGTTCGTCTGAGCGCCCGGTAAAGTGCAAATGGGGGCAATTTAAATGGAATTGACCAACGTTGGCTAGGCACAACCTGAAAAATATCCCCTTTTTTTATATAATCCTTAGCTTTTAAGACGGTTTCAATATATGCTTTTTTAGAAACATTGCTCTTTGGTTTTTTTCTTTTGCTTTCCGGTAAAGAATAATTGTTGGGCCGTTTAACTGCTGATTGCATTTTCTTAACAATTTTTAAAACTTTTGTCACTGCTGAGTTATAGGCACCTTTGGGGTCATTTTGAGACTTACTAGCCCAAACAGGGGAAACAATTATTATTTCTCCTTTTACACCATCGATAATTACAATTATTTGTGGTCTGATCATAATTGCATCAGGTAATTTCAAAACATCGCGATTCATATTTGGAAGATTTTCCACAAGTCTAATCATGTCATAGCCAAGAAATCCAAATAAACCGGCCGCCATTTGTGGAATTGATTTTGGGATATCAACTTTTATTTCTGTGAGTATTTCTCTTAACTTAACTAGGGGACTTTTTTTGCTTTCTTCAAAAGCAGAAAATTTCTTATTAGTTTTAATTTTTATTCTACTTTTTTTTCCTTTGCATTCCCAGATTAAATCAGGGTCCATACCTATTACAGAGTATCTTCCTTTAATTTCTCCTCCAGTAACAGACTCCAGTAGAAAGGAGTTCTTTTTATTTTTAGTCAATTTAAGCATTAAAGATACTGCTGTATCTAAGTCAGCTGGAAGCCTTTTATAGACTAATTGATTTTTACCCTTTTCGAGCACTCTTTTAAAATTTTGATAGTTGGGTAGTAACATTTTTTTGCCTAATTAAAACGAGCGATTGCTGCATCTATACCCTTTTGACTAATGACTAAGTCATGGTTTGTTTTTAGTCCGTCAATTAGGGCACCAAAGATATCTTGCTCGAGGGAATTAACAAATTCTGCTTCTATTTGTTTGTTAAACAGCGTTGCCTCCTCAGTATTAAGTGCCGCCGGCCGCACCTCCGATAACTCCAGGACAAATGCATTATTAGTATCGCCGATAACTTTTAACTCATTTTTATTCATCTGAAAAAGTTCTTCAATTAGTTGCCTTGGCACAAGTTCTGGCCTATCAAACCTTTTATAATTTTTGCCTTCAATCAAACTGTATGACTCACTTTTAGAAATTTGCATCAATGAAGAGCCACTTTTCGTTGTATTTTCAATAATGAGGGCAGCCTTTTCTTCGAGAGTTGCGACAATTTTTTTTCTTAAGGCTTTTTCCTCAACAAGAGCCCTGACATCATTAAAATCCTTCACGAAAGGTTCTATAGTTTTATCAATTCTGACACTAAATATTGCTCCAGTGTCATCGAATGTGACGTCAGAGGCGTAATTTTTTGCCGAGCGAACCGCAGATTTGAAACTAGAACTACTTGCTAGTGATGGTAAATTTGCCCCAGCATAAAAATCTAATTTTCCGTATTCCATTTGTGTAGAATTGGCTATTTCTTCGAGTGTTAAGCCTCCCGCCAGTTCGTCATTCACAAAAGTCATAATCCGAGCTAATTCTTCGGTTGCTTTGGTAGTGCCAATTCTAGCTTTCAAATTTTCGTACTCATCGGCTAAGGTTTTGACCACTGGAGCGCTAATGCTGTTTACCCGATAAACAACAAAACCTAACTCAGTTTTGAATGGCCCTATTACTCCAGGTTTGTCCACTGAGAAGACTTTACTTTGCGTATCTTTTGGCAAGTTATTTATTGTTATTTCTCCTAGTGAAACATCATCTTTCTTTAATCCTCTAGTTTTCATTATGCTTGCGAAGGAAAGAAGTTTAGTCTTTTCTATTTCTAGAGCATTGGTTGCCGCTATCTCACTGTCGAAAAATATTTGATCAACATGTCTTTTTTCTGGTATGTTTAGAAGATCTTTTTCTGACTGGAATAGTTGATTGATTTCCTCTTCTGAAACACTTTGATTTGCAACCAGATCTGTTGGAGACAAGTAAATATAGCTTATTTTTTTTGTTTCAGGTTGAACAAATAAATCTTGCTCGCTCTCAAAAAATGATTGCAATTCTGAATTTGTTACGCTGATTTCTTCCTTTATGTCTTTATCACTGAGAGTAATTATATTCGCCACCCTTTCTTCAAGAAAAAATTGTAAAACTAGTTTTCTTAGTTCACCATCCATTACAAGATTTGAACCCATCAAATTTATTAACAAATTTCGCGAAAGTTCCTTTCGTAATATCTCCTCGTACTCGTTTGGTTGCAGGTTTACATTTAACAAAGTATCTTTGTACTTTTCGGGACTAAATCTTCCTGCCAGATCCAGGAAAGCGGCATTGCTTTTAATAGATTTTTCTAATGTTGAATTGCTTTGTGAAATACCAAGATCTTCAAGAGTTTGATCCAAAATAGCACTGGAGATCAACTTTTTAAGTGCTAGTTGGGTTACTCCGATACTTTTTGCCTGAGAAAACGTGAGATTTGTTCCTAATTGTTGAGACAGAGCTCTTATTTCTTGCTGTATGCTACGGACATATTCATCAGATGAAATCTTTTGACTGCCAAAAGAAGCCACTTCGTTTCTTCCTGACGATCGAAGTACATCTTGAATACCGAAACCGGCAAGACCTAGAACTAGGATTACAACAATAACCCATGCAAAAGTCTTTGATATTTTTGAACGTTTGGCTGCCAACTTGCATCTCCCAGATTACGCTTTTTTTTAACGTTCTAAAGAAGTCTTTTGTTAGACGCAATACTTCTCATAAAATATTGATTCAAATAACTTTAGACGCTCGACTAGCTCAACAAGACTATGCTGCTCAACGTTTGCAAAAGCTAGTCTAATATTTCGGTCTCTATTTCTATTGTGTTTTGTTGAATTAACAAAGAAAGAGCCTGGCATTACCAGTACAGAAGCTTCTTTGAACAAGAGCTCGGTAAACTTAATTGAGGGAATTGGGACTGGATATTTGAGGTATGCAAAATAAGCTCCAATACTTAAGATTTCCCATTTTGGTAACCTCTTCATTGCTTTTTTTAAAATTTTTTTTCGTTGGATCACCTCTAATCTTTGATCTTCAACAAACGAAGTTAAATGGGTTAGTCCAAAAATAGCGGCTTCCTGGCCAAGTTGATTTGGACATATTGCCATAGTATCGACGAATTTAATAATTTGTTTTAATCTATACTGACTTGCCACTATTGCCCCAACTCGTTGCCCCGGTATTCGATAGACTTTTGAAAAAGAATACAAATGCACTAACCATTGACGCCAGTCACTTATTTGAAACAAGTTATGAAGTTTATCACTGTGTGAAATGAAATCCCGATAAGTTTCATCAATGACAAGAGAAATTTCATTTCTTTGAACNAAGTCAGCGATTTTTTTGACCAATTTTCTTGGGTATTCCAATCCAGTTGGGTTGTTAGGGCTAACAAGCACNATAGCTTTAACAGATTTATTGTGTATTTTTTTCAAAAAATTAAGATCTGGTATCATTNCTTTCGTACACGGTAAGGTAATAACGTTAATTCCTTGCATGTCGAGCCACATTTTATGATTAAAATACCATGGTGACGCTAAAATCACAGAATCGCCCTTGGTTGCTAATGAGCTGATCGCTGCACAAAATGCTTGATTGCAACCAGAAGTAACGCCAACGTCGTCAATTGTAATGTCTGAATGATAAATTGAACTCCAACGAGAGGCGATCATCTTCCGAAGTCTTGTGGTCCCGAGAATAGGGCCGTAGCTATACATTTCTGGCTTTAGAGAAGCATGAGATAGTGCTTTTTGAAGTGGTAGTGGAGGAGGCGCACTTGGTACGGCTTGACTTAAATCAAGAATTGGAAAATTTGGATTTTGCTTTTGAGAAAGCGTAATAATTTCGTCAACTGGCGGGCTAGAAGTATTTAGTAGCGTCTGATTTATTTTAATCTTATGTTCGTTCAATTTTAGGATCGCTTACATTTGGTAAAATTCTATCGTAGGATTGCTACTGATCGTAGTATTGATACTGCAAGAGTACAATGATAATCATTTAAATAGTCGAAAAGGAATAAAAATTACATTGAAGTACCCAATTATTACACTTACAGATGTTGGTTTAGCATTTGATGGTAAAACACTGTTTTCAAAAGTTAATATCTCAATTTATAAGGGAGAAAAAATTTGTCTTGTCGGAAGAAATGGTTCTGGAAAATCCTCATTATTGAAAATATTAGATGGTTCAATGGAACCGGCTTTTGGCACCAGGTTTCTTCGGCCTGGTTCAACAATAGCTACTCTAAAGCAGAGCAATGATTTTTCAAAGTTTTCTACGCTTGGTGAATATATTTTAAATGGTTTGAACGAATTGGATTATCACAAACAAAAAGCACAACTATCTGGCTTGTTTGTAAGTTTTGACAAGAAAACTGCGAGTGCTTCTGGTGGAGAACTTCGGCGTGCAGCACTCATTCGTGCTTTAATCTTGCCCGGAGACGTGCTTTTGTTAGATGAGCCAACAAATCACCTTGATATCAATGCAATTGAGTTTCTTGAGCGATATCTGGCTGAAACCTCTCAAGCTGTAATTGTGATTTCTCACGACCGACTATTTCTTGAAAGTATTGGGAATTCTTTATTATGGATTGATCGAGGAGTGTTGCATAAAATTAATAAAAAATTTAGTTCTTTTGAGGATTATCGAGATACATATTACGCTCGAGAAGTTGAGAATATTCAAAAACTAAAAAATAAAATAAAAAAAGAATCAATTTGGGCGATTGAGGGGATTTCAGGAAGGCGAAAGCGCAACCAGAAACGATTAAAAGAATTTCAAGCGCTGAAGTCTGAAAATTCAAAAATTAAATTAGTTTCAAGTTTACCGAAATTTAAATTTTCTTTGAGCGGTAAGTCTGCCTCCTTAGTCGTGGAGGCTACCAAAATTTCAAAAAAATATGATGAACTTCAAATTTTAAAAAATTTTTCATTTTCTATTAGACGTGGAGATAGGGTAGCTATTGTTGGACCAAATGGCGTTGGTAAAACAACCCTTGTGAATTTGCTGCTAAAAAAAGAAGCTCCTGACTCAGGGCAGGTGAAGATTGGAAGGGCACTAAATTTAGCAGTGTTTGATCAAAATAGGGACTCTCTTTCAAATGAAATTAGTTTATGGAATTTTTTGTCTGGCGTGGAAAAGTTAGACGTCATTGGAAAAAATGATCACATACTCGTACAGAATAAGCCACGTCATATTATAAGTTATTTAAACGATTTTCTCTTCACGCGTGATCAAATTTACGGCAGGATTGGAGATTTATCAGGTGGAGAGAAATCTAGGTTGTTACTGGCTCTTCTTATGGCTAAGTCGAGTAATATGTTAGTTCTTGATGAACCAACCAACGATTTGGATTTAGAAACTTTAGATTTATTAAAAGAGTTGATTTTTCAGTACGATGGTACGGTTATATTTGTGAGCCATGATCGTGATTTTATTGATTCAGTCGCATCACATACGTTATTGTTTAAAGAAAATAAATCAGTAGTTATCCATGCGGGTGGTTTTTCTGATTACGCTAAATTAACCGAGACAATTGTTCGTCCAGAGAGAGAAGGGCTTCAGAGAAAAAAATTAAAGAATCAAAAAGTAAAAATATTGCCTAAAAGAAATTTGAACCAAAATTTATCGAAAAAATTGGTGGCAGTTGAAGTTATAATTGAAAAACTTGATACTGAAATTAGAAAGTTGGAGTTTTTTTTATCAAACAAAAATTTATATTTTGAAAATAAACAAAAATTTGAACGCATCTCAAAAGCATTAGTTAGTCGCCAAGAGATGCTTAGGCAAGCAGAGGACGAGTGGATCCGACTTGAGGAGCTGAAATCGGATATACAATGATTTTTTTATATATCAAGTTCATCGGCAAATTGGGCATTTTCTGTTATAAATTGGAAGCGCATTTCAGCGCTTTTTCCCATTAAACGATCAATGAGATCAAAAGTAAGTTCTGATTCCTGGTTAGGGATAACTACTTTTGTCAATTTTCGTGATTGGGGCGCCATTGTCGTTTCCTTTAGTTGTTGTGGGTTCATTTCCCCTAAACCTTTAAACCTTCCAACGTCGATTTTTGATTTTGATTTAAAACCAGTCTGCAAAAGTTGTTCTTTTTCCATTTCATCTTTGGCATATAATGATTTGCCGCCTTGGCTTAGACGATAGAGAGGTGGTACTGCCAAATATAGATGGCCAGCGTCCACAAGTGGTTTCATCTGAGTAAAGAAAAATGTCATTAGCAATGCGGAAATATGGGCTCCATCAACATCCGCATCCGTCATGATTATAATCTTATCATATCGTAAGTCATCCAAACTAAATTTAGCGTTCATTCCAACGCCCAACGCTTGACAAAGGTCAGATATTTCTTGATTTTGAAGCATTTTTCCTGCAGAGGCGCCAAGCACATTAAGAATTTTACCTCTCAAGGGCAATATTGCTTGCGTTTTTCTATCACGGGCTTGTTTTGCACTTCCACCGGCACTGTCTCCCTCGACAAGGAATAATTCTGAATCTTCTCGCTTAGAGCTTGAGCAATCAGTTAATTTACCTGGAAGCCGCAATTTTTTAATCGCTGATTTTCTTTGTGTTTCCTTTTCTGCCCGTTTTTTTAATCTTTCTTCCGACGCATTTATAATGAGGTCGAGTAGTAAATTAGCTGTTTTAGTATTATTTGCTAACCAGTTTTCAAAATGATCTTTTATGGATAACTCCACTAGCCGTGTTACCTCTGAAGTTGCTAGTCTATCCTTTGTTTGTCCAACAAATTCTGGCTCTCGGATAAAAATGGATATTAAGGCGCAGCCGCCAGACATTATATCTTCTCTAGTGATTTGAGGTCCTTTTTTATGACCAATCAGATCTGCAAATGATCGTATCCCCTTTAAAATTGCAGTCCAAAAACCAATCTCATGCGTTCCACCTTCAACAGTAGGAATCGTATTACAGTAAGAAGAAACGAACCCATCTCTTTGTGGAGCCCAATTGATAGCCCACTCGACGGATCCAATTTTCTTATCTTTAAATTTTTCAGCAAAAAATATTTTTCCTGAAAAGGGCCTGGTAAAGTAGGTTTGATTTGATTGAAGACTTTCCGCCAAATAGTCTGCTAATCCACCTGGAAAATGAAAATGCGCTGTTGACGGAACAAGCTCGTTTTTCCCTAGACATTGTTCTGCACAGCGCCATTTTATTTCTACTCCAGAAAACAGGTAAGCTTTTGATCGCGCAATTTTCAAAAGCTTTGCTGGTTTAAAGGCTTTATTTTCTCCAAAAATCAAGGGGTCGGGATTAAATGTGACTTTAGTTCCACTTTTTTTCTTAACTTTTTCTCCTGTCTCAAGAGCTGATGTAGTTACTCCACGCGAGAAAGATTGCCGAAATACTCTATGATTTCTTATTACTTCAACCTCCAGATTGGCAGCCAGAGCATTTACCACTGATATTCCAACGCCGTGTAAGCCTCCTGAAGTTTGATAACTTTCTCCAGAGAATTTCCCACCAGCATGTAAGGTGGACAAAATAACTTCTAGGGCCGATTTTTCTGGGTATTTAGGATGTGGATCAACGGGGATTCCTCTCCCATTATCTACTATTGATACAGAAAAGTCCTCGTTAACTGTCACTTCAATTTTGTTTGCATACCCCGCGACGGCCTCATCCATTGAATTGTCGAGTACTTCAGAAACTAGGTGGTGCATTGCTCTCTCATCAGTGCCTCCGATATACATTCCAGGGCGTCGTCTGACTGGTTCTAGCCCTTCTAGAACCTCAATTGCATCCGCATTATAAGTTTCATCAATTAAGCTACTATCAAAAAGATTTTTTTGTGTCATTTTTTCCCAGGTTTGAGTGAAACACTAATTGTGGTATGTTTTTTATGATAAGCACTGTATACAGTATTACTGCTACTAAATGACAGAGCTTTTTTTGTTGAGTTGTTATTTTGGTGCAGTTATCTGATGCTGCGTACTAATCGAAAGTGGAACAAATGCCTTACATATGTCAAGACCATTTACCAATTTCTCCTTGGATGAAATCTGTTACCCGCAGATTACCTGGTGTGCAACCACTAAAATCTGACGGTTGTTTTTTAGTTGACGAAGTTTTCCATTTGCAAATGAAACATCGTAAAAATTTGTTATACTCTCGCAGAGATGAAGTCTATTTTAATGACTTTGAAACGAAAATTGTGTCCGAGGAGTTATTAGAGTTCGTAATATCTGAATTGAAAAAAAATGATCGATATTGTTTCAATGGGCATAAAATTACTCGACCAGACGGAGTTGAAGTGGATTTGCTCAGTGGCGATCCGTTGTCTGTCGCTGCAATGTTGGTTCAAGAAGACCTTTTGTTACTTAGGAAAGAGAGCGTCGAACATATTTTGCGCGCTGGAGTTTTGTGTTTCCCAGCTTCTTGGACACTTAACGAAAAAAAAAATAAATCCCTTACGTCAATACATGACCCAGTACAAGAATATGGTAATAGTGTCGCTTCACGAATTGAGAGCATGTTTAGTCATTTGAAACCCGAAAAACCGATATGGCGCGCCAACTTTCTTCTCTATGATGATTTTGAACTTTTTCAACCTCGTTTAGAAAAAGATGAAAAAGGAAATTCCAGGAGAAAACTATCGCAATTTATGCGAGTTGAGAGACAAACATTAAATAAGCTTCCAGAGAGCAAATGTATCTTGTTTGCTATACATACGTTTGTAGTTCCTTACGCCAAATTGGCAACAGATCAAAAGCAAACGCTTGAAAGTTTTTTGGTGTAGAAATGTCGTTTAATTAAAACCAACTTTCTACACCTATTTCAAAAATCACATAATTCTTAACATGAATAGTACATGCTATATTCGACTGGGTGTGGTGTATGTTCATAATTGTGGACTTCTTCCCACTTTAACTCCATGTAGCCTTTCAACTGGTCTTTGGTAAATACGTTCCCAGCAAGTAAAAAGTCATGGTCGTTCTCCAGAGCAACTAAAGCCTCTCGTAAACTACCACATACAGTCGGTATTCCCTCTAGCTGCTCAGGAGGCAGGTCATAAAGGTCCTTATCAGAGGCTTCTCCCGGATGGAGTTTATTTTTTATACCATCTAAACCAGCCATAAGTAATGCTGCAAATGCCAAGTAAGGGTTGGCTGACGGGTCTGGGAATCTCGCTTCAACTCGTTTCGCTTTCGGGGACTCAGCCCACGGTATCCTCACACAACCCGATCGATTTCTCGCTGAATAGGCCCTTAAAACGGGCGCCTCAAAGCCAGGAATAAGCCTTTTATATGAATTCGTGGATGGATTGGTGATGGCATTTAACGCGGGAGCATGTTTGAGTATTCCGCCAATGAAAAATAGCGCTTCATCTGACAAATCTGCATATTTGTCCCCTGCGAATAGCGGTTTTCCATCTTTCCAGAGAGACATATTCACATGCATTCCGGTTCCATTATCCCCTGCAACCGGTTTTGGCATAAAAGTCGCACTCTTTCCATACGCGCTTGCTACGTTATGAATAACATACTTGTATTTTTGCAGTTCGTCAGCTTGCTTGGTTAATGATTGAAAGATTAATCCAAGCTCATGCTGACAAGATGCGACTTCGTGGTGATGTTTATCAACCTTCATACCAACCCTTTTCATTGTTGAAAGCATTTCGGACCGGATATCCTGCCCTGCATCTGTAGGATTTACTGGAAAGTAGCCTCCTTTTACTCCCGGTCTGTGACCCATATTGCCCATTTCATATTCTGAATCAGTATTCCAGGCAGCATCAGTGGCATCAACTTCAAAAGCCACTTTATTCATGGCGGTAGAGTACCTCACATCATCGAACAAAAAGAATTCGGCCTCAGGCCCAAAGAATGCCGTATCACCTATGCCGGTGGATTTGAGATATTCTTCCGCTTTTAATGCAGTGCCTCTGGGGTCTCTATCATAAGGCTCAAGAGTATCTGGCTCGACAACATTGCAGTGAAGACATAAAGTTTTTTCAGCATAAAATGGATCGATATAAGCTGAGCTACAATCGGGAATAAGCTTCATATCAGACTGATCAATCGATTTCCAGCCAGCGATGGAGGAACCATCGAACATAAACCCCTCACGTAAAAAATCCTCATCTACTTGATCTTCCATAACTGTTACGTGTTGAAGTTTTCCTCGTGGATCAGTAAACCGGATATCAACGTACTCTATTTCATTTTCTTTAATTAAATTTAATACTTTCTTGCTTTCACTCATTTTTTCCCTCTTACTACTGTTAGATGAATTGATTATTCACGAATATCTAGTTGCTAAAGAGCATCAACGCCATCTTCTGAGGTTCTAATTCGGATAGCTTGCTGCACGTCAGACACAAAGATTTTTCCATCACCAATTTTACCGGTTTTAGCGGCTTCAATAATGGCGTTCAGTACTTCATCCAAAATATCGTCAGCTATAACGACCTCAATTTTTACTTTTGGCAAAAAATCAACAACATACTCTGCTCCCCGGTATAATTCAGTATGACCTTTCTGGCGCCCGAATCCCTTGGCTTCTATTACACTAAGCCCCTGAACCCCAATTTCTTGAAGGGCTTCTTTGACCTCATCGAGTTTGAAAGGCTTTATTACTGCTTCGATTTTCTTCATGACTTACCTTTCCATTTTTCCCGTTTATTTTGTATCAGCCCGGTTTTGCTACCAGCGTCAAAGCCGTTCTCCTACGGCCACTTATGATGTAGTGGCTTACTGGCAGAGATTACCGCACGGGGCAAGCGAGCGTACTTTTTTACGTTGCCTATTGAATAAAAAATTGCTTTTGTGCCTATTTATTAGGCAATGACGATTAAATTCTATACATATGTTTATAAAATAGTGATTTTTTTTCATTGAAGCAAAAATACTTTTACTCTATTAAAACTTTTGTTTTTAGTGAACCTGAAATAAACTCTAGAAAGAATTTAAAATCGGTGCTAGTAAAATGCGAGTGCTTTGCAGTGCTATCAGTGCGGGTGTGGCGGAATTGGTAGACGCACCAGATTTAGGTTCTGGCGCCGAGAGGCGTGGGGGTTCAAGTCCCTTCACCCGTACCACTATATTTTAAATTAAAACAATGGTGAATTAGGAAAAATCTCGATTTTTTGTCAGATTATGACAGGCCATGACAAATTGGGACACGAAGTTTAAGGTAGATACAAAACAGTTAGTGTCTCAGGATTCTATTGAGCTATGAGGGGCAAATACAAAATGGTGAGGACTGTTCAGATATTAACGATGTCATATTGACACACCGGCGTTGATCAATTCCATACGCACCAACAACATTTTAAGATTAAATAACTATACCAGAAATTACAAAATATGTAGATTTTTCTATGAAATAATTTCCAAAACTAGTTGTTGTAATTCACATCAACCGTCATTAAACAT
>PAHT02000080.1 GCA_002705045.2 Paracoccaceae bacterium
CTTTAGGATGAGGTTAACCTGTAATTAACAATAAAGAGGCAAGAACATGAAACACGTTCTCTTCACTACTACGGCTCTAGTAGTACTTGGAAGTACTTCTGCATTTGCAGATGTTACTTGGTCTGGAAGTGCAGACCTGAGCTATAATGACGGAAATTTGGACTCGGCAGCGGGTTCACTACCAGACGGCGTAAATCTTGATGTCGATTTGGATGTAACACTTTCGAACTCTGGTGGTTACTCCGCAACAATGTCTGGTGCAATGGAATCAGGTAATAATTTAGCCGCTGAAGATTTTTCTGTAACTACTCCAGTAGTTTCCATAAACGTTGGAGAAGTTGTTGAGGCTGCAAACTCTGCATATTCTGACGTTGATGGTATGGAGGGTCTGGGTTCTGATGAATTCACTGGTATCGCCGAAGGCGGAGCAGTTTTAGTTACTGCCTCGGCAGGCGGAATGACTATTGGTTATTCTGACGACAAAGCTATGGAAGGCGATGAGTTAAACGCTTCTTTTGGACTAAGTGGCGATCTCGGTGGTGTAGCGTTTGGTATCGGTTCGAAAGGCGATGACTGGGGTATTTCGGCTTCAGGAAGCGCACTTGGTGGAACAATAGCAGTTGCTAGCGAAGATGTAGCCGGTGCCGCCGAAACTGGTGTAGCAGTAACTGTACCGCTTGGAGATATGTCAGTTACAGTATCAGCTACTGATGACGATGATTGGTCAGCTGGAGTGTCTACGTCCTTGGCTGGTGCCACAATAACTGCGAGTATTGATGATGATGAAGTATCTGAGTTTGGATTATCAACTACTATAGCGGGTGGTTTTGGCTTAGTAGTGGCCTTTGAGTCTGATGATGATGCTGGTGCAGCGGGTAATGGAACTCAAGTTGGGCTAACATACACGCTAAGTGACTCAGCTACTCTGACAGTATCTTACAATGAAGATAATGATGGTGATGATGATGATGACTATGATGCAGGAACATCAGCATCTATAGGCTTTACATTCTAGGCTGANATATATTTCNTNACAGNAACTTNGAAGAGCGNTAGTNAATANCGCTCTTTTTTATTAAATTTTTTNTGGTTGNTTAATAAGATAAATACCTACAANGACTAGTACAGCAGCAATAATAACGTTACTGCTAAGNTGNTCGTCTAAAATAAGCCATCCAAATGCCATTCCAAAAATTGGNGTNAGGAAAGCAAAACTTGCGACCCCNGATGCNGGGTATATNGATANAAGCCATAACCAAAATATGAAGCCCATTGCGACAACTATAATTGATTGAAAAAGTAACCCATATATATGAATAGATTTAAACTCTCTTATCAGATCTCCAAAAAATAGAGAGACAATTATTAATATTGGTGCTGATATTAGAGTCATCCAAAGCAACTGCATCTCTGGTTTTATATGTGCAAAGGAACTGCCACGGGCTAGTAAAATAATTNCTGCCCATCCAATGGCGCCACCTAAGGCACATAAATCACCAAAAATTGTATAATTGGTTGACGTATTTTCTCTTGATAGTATTGCCCATACAACTCCTACAAAGGCTAAAATTAATCCAGNTAGCTTAATTTTAGTAATGGTTTCATTTGGTAGAAACAAGTGAGCGAGCAAAGCCAACCATAATGGCATGGAATAGTAAATTATCGAATTTCGAATAACGGTTGTAAAATCTAGTGCGAGAAAGAGGAATAAAAATTCTACCGCAAAAATAGTTCCAGCTAAGATACCGATATTCCAATCAGCTCTTGGAAAGCATATAGGAATTTTTTTATATTTCATCCANATCAATATACAAAGTGCTGCAATTGCCGANCGCAAACCACAAAAGAAGATGGGTTGTAACCCGCTGTTGACAACTTTTATCACGACGTGATTGATTCCTAAAAGTAAGGAAAAGCCAATAAGACAAATTGCGCCAAAGGTATCAATGTTTGATTTACGGTTCAAAATAGACCATTGCTCATTTGAAATTAGCCCTCAATTAACATTCACGTGATTAGATTGTTCCCATTTACTTCAGAGATTTTACCTAAGCCAATTTGCGCAAGGGTGACTTGGATTTCTTTCGAGATATAATGAATTATCGTTTTAAGGCCTCNTTCACCATCTGCTGCTAGAGCATATAATATNGGCCTACCTAGCATAACAAAATTAGCTCCTGATGCATACGCNTTNACGATGTCCTCTCCATTACGAACNCCAGTATCGAAGATAAGAGGATAACTTTTCCCAACAGCCTGTCGGATTTTAGGTAATTGTGTAATGGGTGCAGGAAGACTATCAAGTTGACGTGCTCCGTGTCCCGATACATAAACTGCGTCTACCCCNATATCTTTAATTTTCTTTGCGTCTTTTGGATCTAAAACACCCTTTACGATAAGCTTGCCTTTCCATTTATCTCTTAATTTTTTCAAAAACTCCCAATCTGCAGCGGCTCTTGGTCGATCTCTTCTAAATGGAGGCATACCTTTAAAGTTAGCCGGTATAGGGGAACCTCCTGCCATTAGCATTGAAATAGACCATGAGGGACGTGTAGCACAATCTATAAACTGGGAAATTGTTGGCCACCACGGGACCTTGAAGTTTTGTCTTAGCTCTCTTGGCCGACGCCCTAAGTCAGGAACGTCAACTGTAAGTATCAATGTTTTGTAACCAGCATCGGCTGCTCTGTCAGCCATATCTAATCCGGCTTGTGGGTCATCGTAAACATAGAGTTGAAACCAACCGTTGCCATCTGTCAGTTTGATTGTATCCTCAAGGGCGGTTGAGGCCATTGTTGAAAAGCAAACAGGCGTGTTAAATGCTGAACCTACTTTAGCAATTATTTTGTCAGCTCTAGGATGACTTAAATTGCACATTCCCATGGGCGCTATNCCAAAGGGTATGTCAGTTTTCATATTTAATATTTGGTGATTAATCTGCCGATCTGATCCTTTTGCCAAGACTTTAGGTGCGAGTCTAATTTCTTTTATAGCTTGTCGACCAAGGAATTCTCCATACTCAGTAAGAGCTGAACCATCAAAATAGTCGAATGCCATTTTAGGAAGACGCCGTTTTGCCATCTCACGAGCGTCATCAGACGTTTGGAGGTTTAATCTCGAAAATTTACTCATTAAATTATCCTCTTTAGCACCTTTGTTGAAGTGATGAATTCTTATGCTATCTCTATTATCAAGTTTACTATATATTAATTGCTTTCGGGGCAATTTTATTTGTTAAAAATTAAAAAAAAATTTTTGAAAAAATGTTTTGCTCAGATTAGATAAGATTATTGAATATTAAGAAATAGTAATGTTGTTTGTTTGAAGTAATCTAAAGGGAGCTTTCATGGGGTTAAGGTATTTAAAAAGAGCTATAAAGACAGGTGAGCAGTCGCTCTCAGATGTTCGGGACTCAGTTCAGAAGATGCTGATTGATATTGAGAAGGGTGGAGATATTAAGGCCCTTGATTATGCAAAAAAACTCGATAATTATGATGGGAAAATAATCCTTTCTCCCGATGATATTGGGGAAGCTTCAGAAAAAGTTCCTAAAAGGATTAAGGATGATATTCAGTTTGCTTATGAAAATGTTAAAAAGTTCGCTGAAGCCCAAAAAAAGACTCTTCATGATTTTGATATAGAGGTAGTTCCTGATTTTATTACTGGTCAGAAATATATACCATGTAATGCCGTTGGCTGTTATATCCCCGGAGGTCGTTATAGTCATGTTGCATCAGCTATTATGACTGTTACAACTGCGAAAGTTGCTAGATGTCGACATATTTCAGCTTGCTCTCCTCCGCGAGCGAATATCGGAATAAACCCTGCTATCATTTATACGGCTAACCTGTGCGGAGCCGATACCATTTTGGCAATGGGAGGAGTTCAGGCAATTTCATCCATGGCGTATGGTTTATTCGGTCTACCAAAAGCGGATATCTTGGTAGGTCCAGGAAATCAGTATGTTGCTGAGGCAAAACGATTATTATTTGGACGGGTTGGCTTAGATATGGTTGCTGGACCAACTGATAGTTTGATTCTGGCAGATAAAACTGCTGATGCAGAAATAGTTGCGATCGATTTAGTTGGCCAAGCAGAGCATGGATATAATTCACCAGTTTGGCTAGTTACGGATGATTCAGAGCTCGCGGAAAAAGTTTTAAATTTAATTCCAAAGGCAATTGAAGATCTACCAAAAGTTAACAAAGAAAATGCCGAAGCTGCTTGGCGAGATTTTGGTGAAGTCATAATCTGTTCCAATCGAGAAGAAATGGCGTCAACATCAGATGATTATGCACCAGAGCATTTAAGTGTTCAAGCAAGTGACTTGGATTGGTGGTTAGATAGGCTTAAATGCTATGGATCTCTCTTCCTTGGAGAAGAGACCACTGTTGCATATGGTGACAAGGCATCTGGCACAAATCATGTGCTGCCTACAGCTAGGTCAGCTCGTTATACAGGT
Source organism: Paracoccaceae bacterium (assembly GCA_002705045.2). Taxonomy (GTDB): domain Bacteria; phylum Pseudomonadota; class Alphaproteobacteria; order Rhodobacterales; family Rhodobacteraceae; genus JAYZEV01. Next base: position 4,463 of record PAHT02000080.1, read on the forward strand.
GGACTTTCAGTTCATAAATATATGAAGGTAGTTACCTGGCAAAGAGCCACTAGGGAGGGATCAAAAGACATTGCTCAGGCTACTGCGAGGATTAGTCGAACAGAGGGGATGGAAGGCCATGCCCGCACGGCTGACATAAGATTAAAAAAATACTTTCCCAATGAAAAATTTGATATGATAGGAGAATAATGTGAATAGAAAAATCTCTAAACTTTTTTCTTTGGAGGGAAAAGTGGCTTGTATTACTGGAGCAAGTAACGGTTTAGGTCAGGAAGTTGCTTCTACATTGGTCGAAAATGGAGCAAGAGTGATTGGTATCGCTCGCAATAAGAATTTGTTAGAATCTTGGTCACAAAAGACTGGCTGTAATGCTGCATACATTACGTCAGACCTAACCGATAGAAACAACATTAAGAAAATAACTACACAAATAAGTGAATTTTTTGGTCCCCCTGATATATTAATAAATGCTGCTGGTGTTAACACTCGTGAGCACGCTGACGATGTCACTTTTAATAATTGGGATAAAACAATAGAACTTAATTTAGCGGCACCTTTTTTTATTGCTCAGGCACTTGTACCAAATATGAAAAGAAAGGGTTGGGGAAGAATAGTTAATTTCGCTTCGCTTCAATCGAGGCGAGCTTTTCCATCAGGGCTTTCTTATGGTGCATCAAAAGGTGGAGTAGAACAGATGACCAGGGCAATGGCTGAGGCATGGTCTTCTAAGGGAATCACGGTTAATGCAATTGCACCTGGTTTTTTTCCGACCAATCTGACTGCGGCCGTTTTTAATAACCCAAAGCTGTCAAAGAAAAATGCTGAGCAAACTTGCATAGGCAGGAATGGAAAATTGGAAGATTTAAGTGGTCCTATTTTATTTTTATGCTCTAAAGCTTCCAACTATGTTACTGGGCAGATGTTATTCGTAGATGGAGGCTTTACCGTAAAATGAAAGCGTTAGTATATGTAAAAGAGAAAAAATTAGAGTATAAGGAAGTATCAGAACCATCCTTAAAAGACGGTGACGTCTTAATAAAAATAGAGGCTGTCGGTATCTGTGGGTCTGATATGCATGCGTTTCTTGGTCATGATGAGAGAAGACCAGCACCGTTAATTCTAGGTCATGAAGCTGCTGGGGAAATTATAAAGGGAAAAAATATAGGAAAGAGAGTAACCGTCAATCCTCTAGTGTCATGCAATGAGTGTTTGGCATGCAAAAAGGGTCGGAATAATATTTGTCCAAAGCGTCAATTAATTTCTATACCTCCACGGGAAGGGGCTTTTTCAGAACTACTCGTAATTCCTCAAACTAATGTCGTAGATGTACCAGATCATGTGAACATTGATCATGCTGCGTTGACGGAACCACTGGCATGCGGTTGGCATGCGGTGAGGCTAGGTATGAAAACTTTAGATATTCCAATTTCTGATGCAAGATGTCTGATAATTGGAGGTGGGGCAATTGGAGTCGGAGTGAACCTCGCGTTAAAAGCTAAAGGCGCCAAGGATATAACTATAATTGATAGTAATCCATTACGGTACAAAATGTTATTAGAAAACTTTTCTAATGAAACGATTTGCAAAGAAAAGTTAGATTCTGACAAGAATTACGATTTTATAATTGATGCGGTTGGGTACCTTAAAACGCGAGAAGTAGCAAGTGAGTCATGTGCTCCTGGAGGTGTAATAGCTCATATTGGATTGGGCGATGGAGATGGAGGTCTTGATATAAGAAAATTGACATTACAGGAGATTACCTTCATTGGCACATACACATATACACCTCAGGATTTTAGGGAAACGGCAAAAGCAATATTTGATTCTCAAATGGGAGATTTTTCCTGGATAGAAAAAAGACCATTAAACCAAGGACAGGGCGCATTCATGGACATTTTAAATGGAGAAGTTTCAGCTTCAAAAATCGTCTTGCAACCGTGAATTCTGATCCATTGATGGAGATCTCAATAACATATTATAATAAGATCCATTATAGTTTAAGTTTGCTATGGATAAGGAAATTTGTAGTTGCAATTTGATTTTGTTATCGTAGGAGCGGGATCAGCTGGCTGTGTACTAGCGAACAGACTTTCGGCTTGTGGACGTTATAGTGTTCTTCTAATTGAAGCTGGAGGTGAAGATACCAGTCCTTGGATCAAATTACCAGTTGGCTATTTTAGAACTATGGGAAATAAAAGGTTTGATTGGCGCTACGTTACTCAGTCTGATTCTGGAATTGCTAACAGATCAATACCTTGGCCAAGGGGAAAAGTACTTGGTGGGTCAAGTTCCATAAATGGATTACTTTTTGTCAGGGGTCAGCCTGAAGATTTCAATCACTGGCGTAAATTAGGTAATATTGGATGGTCATGGGATGACGTGTTGCCATACTTTAAAAAATTAGAAAAATGGGAAGATCCCGAAAAATCAGTAGACCTCGATTTTCGTGGTTTTACAGGGCCTCTTACAGTTTCCCCGATGAGAGTGAAGAGAAAAATTGTGGATGCTTGGGTTGAAGCCGCAATAAACAGTGGCTACCAAAAGAATCATGATTACAATGGTAAAAGTCAAGAAGGAGTCGGATATTTTCAGCAGACAGCATTCTCTGGAAAACGATGTAGTTCTGCCACTGCGTATCTACACCCGGTAAGGCGAAGAAAAAACTTGTCAGTCTTTACAAAATCAAAAGTAAAAAAACTAATTTTTGATAAACAGAGAGTAATAGGTGTTTGTATAAGTTCCAAAAACAAAAATTTTAATATTTCTATAGGTAAAGAACTGATTTTATCTGCTGGAACCATTGCAACACCCCATCTTTTGATGGTCTCCGGAGTAGGTCCGGAAGATATTTTGCGGAAAAAGGAAATTCCAATTGTCAGTGTTTTGTCAGGAGTTGGAAAAAACTTGCAAGATCATTTACAAGCTCGGCCAGTGTTTAAGTGCTATCCTCCAACATTGAATCGGGAAATAAAAAATATATTTTCTCTGACAAAAATTAGTTTCGAATATTTGTTTCAAAAAAGAGGTCCTATTACATTGGCTGCAAGTCTTGGGGTTGCATTTTTGAAATCAAACGATAAATTGACGAGACCGGATATTCAGTTCCATATTCAGCCTTTTAGTATGGATAAACCATCTATTTCAGGGCTACATAAATTTAATGGTTTTACAGCATCAGTTCTTCAGCTTCGGCCTGAGAGTGTTGGTGAAATTACATTGCAGACCCCTAATATTGATCACCAGCCATTAATAAAGCCAAATTATTTATCTGCTGAAATTGACTGCCGTACGCTTGTAGAGGGCATAAAGATTGCGAGAAATATTTCAAGGATTAATCCGCTAAAAAGACTGATAAGGGATGAATATTCTCCTGGAAAACACATTAAGTTTAATGATGATGATGCAATCTTAAAATGGGCTCGAGAGACAGCTGTGACGATTTATCACCCAACTGGAACCTGCAAGATGGGTTCAGACCGGTTAGCCGTGGTTGACCATCGTTTGCGTGTTCATGGTATTCAAAGTCTTCGAATAGTTGATGCGTCGGTTATGCCTGTGATAACATCAGGTAATACTAACGCGCCGACAATAATGATTGCGGAGAAAGCTGCGGAAATGATTTTGGAGGAGAGTAATTGAATTCGTTTTTAGTTAATTTGACATTAATGATCTTCGTTTTCGGGTTGTAGTTGTTTATTTGCACGAAGATCGGATTCTGATTATTAATTTGTTAGTAAAAAATTTATACGATATATCTAGTAGAATTGTGAAAATGTTTTAATCGTGAGATTGGAAGGAATAGATTAATAAAAGTGATGAAAAAGATTCTTTATTATATTTTAGCATCTGGCTTTTTACTAAATGAAGCTAGCGGTGAAACCATAATAGAAATTAACCCTTTAATGCCCCTCAATTCAATCGAACTTAAAAGTTTGAAATCGTTCACAAAAAATGTTTTTCTTTTAACTGATGGTGAGATCAAGTTCCAAATTGCAACATTTGACTCAAAGGAAAAACCTTTCACGAAGCTTCAAAATGTTAGTAACGGGGTGTATTCTGCAGCATTTGGCCACACTCACTTGCTCTCGGACAAAGAACCAGCCGCACTTTTATTTGGAGCACCGCCTCTTACAGCAGGTCTACGATTTGATAATACAACTTTTTTTAGTTGGTTCTATAGTGCTGGAGGGTCAGATCTTTACCAAGAAATGTGGGATGAGTTAGATTTAAACATTAAAGGATTTATATTGCAAACTTCGGGACCTCGTGCCTTAGGATGGTTTAGAAAACCGTTTTTTTCGTTAAAAGATTTAAAGGGTAAGTTGATCAGGGACTCTCGTGATTTTACAAATTCAATTCACAGAGAGATTGGTTTATCCGTTGTTCCTATGAAAGTCGCTGATATTATTCCTGAGTTGGAAAAGAAAAACTTGGATGGTGTTTCATGGTGCTGTCCCTCGGCGGATTTGTCAATTGGGATTCATGATTTGATCGACAATTATTACCCACAGGGGGCGAGTAAAAACATTTTGAATGCTGATTTATATCTAAATAGAAATCTTTATACTAATTTGTCATCGCTTCAGAAAAAAGCTATAGAATTTGCAGCATCTGTATCCGTAATACGACATAGTTCATCTTTGGTTTATGAAAATGGCAAAGCGCTTAAGGAATTGGTAGAAAACCATAATGTTACTGTACACGATACACCAAGTGAGTATTTTAAAAAATATCAAGAAGCGGCAGCATTTTTTTTAAACAAGAAAGCGCAAGAAAATGATTTTTTTGCGAAAGTTTGGCAAAGCCAGAAAGACTTTGCTATTATTGGCTTACCATACTGGTCTAAAGTTCAACACCCAAATATGGGATTACATGATTAATTGAAGAAAGCATTTAAAAATGCAATTTAGTTAAGTACTGTCAGAATATTTAAATTTGAAAAGGATTTGTCATGCATCTTGCCCGTTTCCCACGTATCCGCCTTGGCCATATGAATACGCCCCTCGAACTTTTACCACGTCTAACTGAAGCTTTAGATGGTCCCGAAATTTGGATAAAACGTGATGACTGCACCGGGTTATCAACAGGGGGAAACAAAACTAGAAAATTAGAATTCTTGATGGCGGACGCTATATCTAATGACGCGGATGTGGTCTTAACGCAAGGTGCAACTCAATCAAATCACGCCAGGCAAACTGCTGCCGCCGCCGCAAAACTTGGTCTTAAGTGTCATATCCTTCTTGAAGATAGAACTGGAATGAATGATCTTAGTTATCGAGAAAACGGAAACGTATTGCTAAATAATTTGCATGGAGCTTCTATGGAGCATCGTGGTCCAGGTCTTGATATGAACTCTGAAATGGAAGCAGTAGCAGAAAAGTTCAGAAAAGATGGATTCACTGCGTATACTATTCCGGGAGGGGGGTCAAATCCTGTCGGTGCCCTTGGCTATGCCAACTGTGCTCAGGAGTTAATTTTGCAAAGTACTGAGATGGGTCATGCCTTTGATCATATCATCCATGCGACAGGGTCTGCAGGCACTCAAGCAGGTCTTATAGTTGGTCTAAAGGCGCTGAACGCGCAGATTCCGCTACTTGGAATAGGTGTAAGGGCCCCAAAAAATAAGCAAGAGGAAAATGTTTACAAATTGGCTGTGGAAACTGCGAAAAAATTGGGTTGTGAAGGAATAGTAAGTCCTAAAGATGTTGTTGCGAATTGTGATTATGTAGGACCTGGTTATGGATTGCCAGCGAAGAGTACTTTAGAAGCCATCGATATTTTTGCTCGATTAGAAGGGATCTTATTGGATCCAGTCTACTCTGGAAAGGGTGCAGCAGGTCTAATTGATCTCGTCCGGCGAAAATATTTTAAAAGGGGCGAAAGGGTTATCTTTATTCATACTGGTGGCGCAATAGCTCTTGCGGGCTATTTGGATAGCTTCAAGATTTAAAACTATGAAATACGTACTTGCGATAGACCAGGGAACAACATCGTCCAGAGCAATTTTATTTGACAAAAATTTGCAAGTGAAGTTTTTGTCACAGAAGGAATTTACTCAATATTTTCCGAAGTCTGGTTGGGTTGAGCATGATCCATTCGAGATTTGGAGTTCAGTTCTTTTTGTATGTAATGATGTGATAAAAAAGGCAGGAATTACTGGAAATGACATCGTATCTATAGGGATTTCTAATCAACGTGAGACAACGATTATTTGGAATAAAAAGACAGGTAAACCTTTATACAACGCAATAGTCTGGCAAGATCGACGTACCTTAAGTATCTGCGATGAATTAAAAGCTAACAATTATGAAAAAATAATAACTAAAACCACTGGTTTACTTGTTGACCCCTATTTTTCGGGTACGAAAATAAAATGGATACTTGACCGGAATCAGGAAATTCGAGAGGCTTGTGAAAATGGAGAATATCTATTTGGAACGATTGATACTTTTCTGATATGGAATTTTACTGAAGGAAAAAGTCACGTAACAGATGCAACTAATGCGTCGAGGACTATGCTTTATGATATTGGAGCTGATTGCTGGTCCGAGGAAATTTGTAAATTATTGAATGTACCGAGTGCGATGCTACCAACCGTCTTAAATTGTGCGGATGATTTTGGGAAATCTAGTTCGAAACTATTTGGCGCTTCTATTCCTATATCTGGAGTTGCTGGGGACCAACATGCCGCAACAATTGGTCAAGCATGTTTTGACCCAGGAATGGTTAAGTCCACTTATGGAACAGGATGCTTTGTTATGCTCAATACTGGTCAAACAAGAATTTATTCTAAAAATCGACTTTTAACAACCGTTGGCTACAGGCTGGATGGAGAGACGACTTACGCCTTGGAAGGATCGATTTTTATTGCCGGCGCCGCAGTCCAATGGCTTAGAGATGGAGTCAAGCTAATTTCTAGTGCTGTTGAAACCGAAAAATTAGCAAAAGCATCAGACTTTGAACAGAGCATCTATTTTGTTCCAGCTTTTACAGGACTTGGGGCCCCATATTGGGATGCAGACGCTCGTGGAGCTATTTACGGTCTTAATCGAAATTCAGGGATAGAAGAAATATCTAGAGCTGTGTTGGAAAGTGTTGGATATCAAACAAGAGACTTGTTAGAGGCGATGATTTCAGATGCTCCAAATGTAGGCACGTCGGTTTTACGAGTAGATGGTGGCATGAGTGCTTCGGATTGGACAATGCAGTTTTTGGCTAATATTATTGGCTCGCCTGTTGATAGACCAAATATGTTAGAGACTACGGCTCTTGGCGTTGCGTGGCTCGCAGGTATGCACGTTGGATTTTATCCAAACAAGGAAAATTTTTCTAGTGATTGGGCTAAAGATAGAAGGTTTAAACCTCAAATGGATCAAGATTTAAGAAACAGATTGATTGAAGGTTGGGGGCTTGCGATCAAGAGGACCTTACTGAAATAGTTTGATTTTAACTTTAAAACCCATTGTGGAAGACCTTTTGAATATTTTTTTTGATAAGGTGAAACGAAGTCTATTACTTGCTGTTTTTTATATATTAATACTTTGTTACTTGAGCTTAAAGTGAGTTAGTTATTTTGTAATCCAATTTCTTTAAGGTATCGTATATCACCTTAATGTGATCTGGCGATATTTCGCAGCAACCACCGATAATAGTAGCACCAGATGTTACCCAAGCTAATGCGTGCTGCAGATAAGCCCTGGGGCCCAAGTTCTTCCTCGATGTTAAAACATCTACTGTACCTCCAATAGACAGAGCATCTATAGAGTCGAAACCGTTAGCATATGCACCAAAGGGTCTTTGGTCCATTTTTAAACAATTAAGTGCTAATGTTATAGCTTCCGGAGTAGAGCAATTTATAAGATTTGCGCTGTGGCCTAATTTCATTAATTGATCGATTGCTTGTTCAAGAGGTTCGTTTGATCGCAACATACAATTGCTTTGATCTGAAATTGTCAGTGCACACCATGTTTCTAGGTTTTCTGATGTTGCTGCCGTTATTGAAGCTTGAGCTTCTTTAATTGATGACATCGTTTCACAAATAAAAAGATCTATGTATGGCGCTTGTTTTCTTGAAATTATATGATAGCGCTCGATGCATTCATCCAATGAAGGTGCAGACTCCGGTTTGTAGCTTCCATATAGGGGAGGAAGGCATCCAGCAATTTTTACATCGGATCTTTTACACTGATCGCGTGCCCGATGTGCCACTTCAATTGCTTTATCATGCAATTTATTGAACATTCCTTCAGCACCGTCTCTGTTCAATCTTTCTTTTGTTGCCGAATAAGTGTTCACCGTTATGATGCTCGCGCCAGCTTCAATAAAGTCGATGTGAACGTTTTCAACTAGTTCGGGCTCATCTAACAAAACTTTCGCTGACCACAGCGGATGCGGCTTTGCCTTTGAGCGCTTCATAAGTTCTTGGCCCATTCCGCCGTCTAAAAGAACAATCTTTTTGCTAGAGTGGCTTTCTATTTTCAAAGTTTCTCCTCAGGAATTAATCCTTTTGGTGCAAATCGAAGGACAAGTAATAATATTAATCCCATTGTCATATATCTCATGTGTGCTACACTTTCCATGAGATGCGCTCTTATGAGACTTTCTTCACCAAGTATGCTCGTGGTATTATCAATCAGCCATAGTCCAATAGGTTCAGACTCAACCCAAAAAAACCAAATTAAGAAACCGCCAAGTATAGCACCTAAGTTGTTACCGGAACCACCAACTATTACCATCACATAAATAACAAAAGTGAAGCGAAGAGGTGTGTAGCTGTTGGGTGTAAATTGGCCGTCTAGAGTAGTCATCATAGCTCCTGCAACTCCAATCATAGCAGAACCAAGAACAAACACTTGCAAGTGTCTTTTTGATACATTTTTTCCCATAGCTCGCGCAGACGTTTCATTATCTCTGATTGCTCGCATCATTCTTCCCCAAGGAGAAAACAAAGCTTTTTGTGATAACCATAAAAACGCTATTAAGACTGTCAAAAAAAGTCCACAATAACATAACTTTACAAAAATTGAGGAAAATTCCCTCAATGGCATATTTAATGAAGTAGAGAGTTCCTGAAACCATAATTCATTTTGCAAATTTATCTCGTATGGAACTGGTCTAGGTATACTATTTACATTCTTCACGCCTCGAGCAAGCCAATCTTCATTTTTTGCGATGTAAAGAATGATTGCTGATATACCCAAGGTAGCGATCGCTAAATAGTCACTCTTTAAATCAAGAGTTATCTTTCCAATTACCCATGCTATGCTAGCAGCAAGTAAACCTCCAACACCCCAGGAAATTAAAATTGGCAAACCAAAACCACCCAAATATCCGGTCTTTGCTGCTTCAAATCCTTCTATTGCATCTATAGCAGGCCCCGCTATAAAGCGTACTCCCAAATATCCAATTAAAATTATAATTGCTGTGGGGAGATATCTAAATCGGGATAGATTTTTTGTTTTTCTCCATATTAATGTTGAAAGCACAATTGTAAATATAGTTAATATCAGGCCCCAAATTATTCCCATTCCGCCAATAGACCATGTTTCTTGGACAGGTGGCATTGATATGATTACAGTCGCTAGACCACCAACAATAATAAAACCCATTATCCCTGCATTAAATAGTCCCGCGAAACCCCATTGAAGATTAACTCCTAATGCCATTATAGCCGAAATAATACACATATTTAAAATCAATAGTGCTACATTCCAGCTTTGTAAAAAACCTACAATTAGTAGCATAGCTGTCATCAACAAGAATAAAGATATTTTTCGAAACTTTAAATTCATATTGTTTTCCCACTAAAAATTCCAGTTGGTTTGATAAGCAGAACGATTACTAAAATGAGAAAGGATACAGCTATTTTATAATCTGTAGATAGCAATTGAACTAAACCATCTGGACTAAAAGATTCTGGTAATATGTAAAACAGAAATTTTTTGTACGCGAAAGTAAAAATCAATTCAGAAAAAGCGATAATATAACCTCCTACGACCGCACCAACTGGATTTCCGACACCGCCAAGAATGGCAGATGCAAAAACTGGCAGAACAAGATACATAAAAGTAAACGGTTTATATATTTTGTCTAATCCATAAAGTGCTCCGGCAACGGTAGCTAAAATGCCAGTTATTATCCAAGTTATTAAAATTACTTTTTTGGGATTTATACCTGATAAAAGAGCGAGGTCTTCGTTATCTGAATATGCTCTCATAGATTTTCCTGTCCGGGTTCTGTTGAGAAACCAAAAAACAAATGCCACTAATATTAAGGTAACGACTACTGTCATTCCCTGCGTTGTTTTTATAGCTAGGCCTTCATTTAGACCTGTCATTGCTTTAAAATCTCTTGCTTTTAGAATAAATCGTACTCCATCTGAAAAGTTTTGGTCTTTCGGACCTATAACCAATCTGATCAAACCAGCAGTAAAGAAAAGAACTCCAATTGAGACAATAAAATAGGTATTTGTATCTATTTTTTTTTCGCGATAATGTTCGTACACGAAATAATTTATAATAATACAATATAGAACCGTTATTAATGCAGCAGCAGGTATTGCTAAAAGGGCGGTTGGAAGGATAGTAAGTGATATACCAAAAGACTGTAAAGCCCAAGTGCATAATATCGTACACATTGCTCCAAATGACATGAGTTCTCCATGGGCAAAATTAGAAAATCTTAGTACAGCGTAAACCATTGTTACCCCTAAAGCGCCAAGGGCTAATTGGCTTCCATATGCTAACCCAGGTACAATTATATAATTTGCTAATAGAGTTAAAGCATTTAGAAAATCTATCATTTATCCTCCCAAAAATGCTTTTCTTACTTCTTCGTTAGCCAAAAGCTTTTGACCAGAATCTGTATATTTATTTTCCCCTTGAACCATAACAAACCCTTTATTAGCAATGCTTAGAGCTTGTCGAGCATTCTGCTCTACCATTAAAATTGCGACACCCGTTTCTGCAATTTCTATGATTTTGTCAAAAAGTTCGTCCATCACCATGGGTGATACACCAGCAGTTGGCTCGTCTAACATTAAAACTTCTGGTTTTGTCATTAGTGCTCGTCCTACAGCGACTTGCTGCCGTTGACCACCTGATAACTCTCCTGCAGGTTGAAAGCGTTTTTCTTTTAAAACTGAGAACAACTCATAAACTTGTTGGATATTTTCTTGAATGTGGTCGTGTCGTATAAAAGCACCCATTTCAAGATTTTCTTCCACCGTCATAGATGTAAAGACGTTATTATTTTGCGGGACGAAACCCATCCCTTTTAATACCCGTTGTTGAGGCTTTAGTTTTTCCATATTTTCCCCATTAATTGAAACGGTTCCTTTTGAAAGATTGAGCATGCCGAACATAGCTTTCATTGCGGTTGATTTTCCCGCTCCATTAGGGCCAACAACCACAGCTATTTCGCCTTTATCAACGCTTATTGTGCAGCCATTAAGAATATTCTGACCACCATAACCACCAATCATATTTTCCCCGATTAAAAATGGCATAACCTATAATTTCCTATTTTTTTGTCCTGTTCCCAAATATGCTTCAATAACGGCATTATTTGCTTTTATCTCTGACGCTGATCCTTGAGCTAGAACAGAACCCTCTGCCATTACTATTACTGGTTCACATAGCTTCGATATAAACTCCATATCGTGTTCGATCATGCAAAATGTGTAACCCATCTCTTGGTTTAAACGTAAAATTGAGTCCCCAATTGTTTGTAGAAGTGTTCGGTTAACGCCTGCACCAACTTCGTCTAAGAAAACTATTTTTGGTTCAACCATCATTGTCCGACCTAATTCTAAAAGCTTTTTTTGTCCACCAGACAAATTGCCAGCTAATTCGTCAGCTAATTCTCGCAACTGTAAAAAATCTAGCACTTCATTAGCTTTCTGTGTAAGACCTTTTTCTTCCATACTAATTCGTGCTGGTCGAAACCAAGTATCAAGGAGGCGCTCACCAGATTGATTAGCTGGCACCATCATTAAATTTTCCCGAACAGTTAATGATGAAAACTCTTGAGCTATTTGGAAAGTCCGCATAACGCCTTTTTTAAAAAGTTCGTGAGGAGGTAGTCCCGTTACTTCTTCATCTTCAAGAAAAACGTGGCCATCTGACGGTGGGTAAACACCTGCGATTACGTTGAAAAGAGTAGTTTTTCCTGCCCCGTTTGGACCAATTAAACCAGTAATACTACCCTTTTTTATAGTAAGAGACGCTTGGTTTACTGCTTTTATACCACCAAAGCTCTTACTTAAGGTATCAATTAAAATCATGCTGTATTAAGTTTCAGAAAGACGACCTGTATCTACGCAAGATCCAGGCCGTCATTTTGGTTACCGATATTTAACGGTGGTATTTTTTCCGCCTTGTACGACGATCTCACGATAGTTGCCTGCGGACTCACCGGAACCGACAAGTTCAACTGCAGAAGCGCCGACATAGTCGATGTCAAATCCAGCTTCAAGAAGTGCCATACCTTCAGCCAATTGCCCTGGAAAAATTTGTACTCCTGGAGCATTTGCAACATCCATCACATGACTTTTAAAAACAGTACTATCATTCGATCCAGACGCTTGCATCGCAAGCATTATTAACGCTGCTGCATCATAGGATTCTGCAGCAAAAGGACCTGCTTTAAAGTTACTCGCAGTTGCCATTTCACTGAATGTTGCTGCACCTGGGCTATCTGTTCCGGGCACGGCTCCAATTGCCCCATCTAGGTCAGGACCAATATCTACCGGGAGAGAGTCACCAATCATCCCGTCCGGCAGGTAAAAGTTATCAAAAGCCCCTGTATCTAGTGCTGACATTATTATACCTTTTCCACCATCATTAAGGTATCCTGCAACAACTAAAATATCTCCGCCTGCTTGAGCGAGTGCTGCGACCTCTGCTCCATAATCACCTTTTCCATCTTCGTGTGAAGCATTTAAAGTTACCGTACCGCCAGCTGCCTTGAAGTTTGCTTCAATACTATCAGCTAGACCTTTACCGTAATCATTATTTGTATAAGAGATAGCTATTGTCTTGTAACCTTGCTCCATAAGAATATCTCGAACAATTTCACCTTGTCTAGCATCGGATGGTGCCGTCCTGAAAAATAGGCCATCATCTGCGACAGTTGAAAGTGCCGGTGATGTAGCGGATGGCGAAATCATAACAGTTCCGTTGGCTACAGCAACGTTTTCCAACATTGCAGTAGTAACTCCAGAACAGTCTCCACCCACTATGGCATTGACTTTATCAGCAGTTATCAGTCTTTCGGTTGCGGCTGTCGCAGCAGCGGAGTCAATACATGTTGAGTCTGCTCTTGTCGATGCTATTTCCCCAAATTTAAAGTTTCCGGCTGAATTAACTTCGCTTATTGCCAGTTCTGCACCAGCACCCATGTCAACAGTTAGGGACTCAATTGGCCCGGTAAACCCTAAAATTATCCCAATATTTACTGTTGAATGGCCTCCTGCAAAAGCATTGCTCGCCAGAACCACACTTGCCGTAGTTGCTAATAGAATTTTTTTCATAAGTTTCTCCCAAGTTTCTAATTTAAAATTCTGCTATACTATTCAGCATTTACCTAGGGAGTTGCAAGTTAAACTGAATGATTAGGGGATTTTTATGTATGATTATTACCTATTTTTTTGATTAAAATAGTTTTTTTAATGATTTCGGCATTAAATTTTCGGTTTTGATACTCGTCTACAGAATATCGATTGCTGATTCGAAAAAGAAAAATGTAGTGATTTGGGTATGGATTTGAACCTAGCAAGTAGACATAGTTGATTAAGATTGTGGTAGTTGTAAAAAAAATTGGAGAAGTTATTCTTGGTCTGCGATGGCTCTGTAAACGATTAAAAGTCAATAACTGATGTTGGATTAGGATTGTCAAAAAAGCAAAACAATATATTGAAAGGCTCTTTTGCGGCTTGTCTAGTAATATTTATTTGGTCTACTTGGTTGGTTATAAGTCGAGTTGGGGCACAGTCGGCACTGACAATTTTTGATCTAGCCGCCCTGAGATACGGAGTATCTGCATTAGTAACTTTACCTGTAGTTATTTATTTTAAACCATGGAGAACATTTAGCCTAATTAGAATGCTTACAATAGCGGGATTTCTGGGTCCACTTTACATCTTTTGCGTATTTGGAGGGTTTACTTTTGCGCCAGTTGCGCATGGTGGAGTGTTTTTGAATGGATCGCTTCCTGTTTTAACTCTTTTTATTGGAGTAGTTTTCTTTTCTCAAAGTGTTTCTGTTACTCAAGGATTAGGACTAATCTTAATTATTTTAGCATCTCTTTTATCGATAAAAGATGTTAGTGAAAGTGTTACTGCCACGACATGGAAGGGCGATATTCTTTTTTTTGCTAGCGCTATTTTTTTTTCGGGATATCTTATCCTTGCGCGAGAGTGGAGCCTTTCTATGATGGAAGTAGTATTTTGCGGTTCTACTATAAATTGCTTAATCTATTTACCAATTTGGTTTTTTTTCCTTCCAAAAGGAACATTTGATTTTTCTTCAGTAGATTTTCTTACTCAGGCGTTTTATCAGGGTATTATGCCTAATGTAATTGGCTTGCTTCTTGTTGCTCATGCAGCTAAAAATATTGGGTCTGCTGCCACAGCTGCATTTTTAGCCGGTGTTCCACCACTCTCCACAATTTTGGGATTATTTTTTTTGGATGAAAGTTTAGGGCTCTTGGGTTGGGTTTCTGTGTTTGTAATTGTACCTGGTATTATATTGGTTGCCGTAAATAAAAAGGTTATTTAAGTCTAAGACAATTAATTAATTATTATGCTAGGAGTTTGAAATGGGTCTTGATGATATAAGGGAGAAGATAAGAATTGCAGAACTGCAAAGTAATCGATCACAAGGATCGGTTAATCTTATAGCGGTGTCAAAACTCCAACCATATGAAAAAATTGAAAAAGCTTTGCTGGCAGGACACCGGGGTTTTGGTGAAAATCGTGTGCAGGAAGCATATCAAAAATGGCCTGCTTGGAAGGAAAATTTTCCAAATATTGTACTCCATTTATTGGGGCCGTTACAAACTAATAAAGTTAAGGATGCTCTTGCTTTGTTTGATGTAGTGCATAGTCTTGATAGAGAAAAGCTGGCGCGAGTTTTTTCCGAAAATACCCAAAAGCTTGGGCGATGCCCAGAGATTTTTGTTCAGGTGAACACAGGTGAGGAAAACCAGAAAGCAGGTATTTCACCAACTAAAGTTGATGATTTCGTTAAAGAATGTAAACAAACTTATGCTCTAAATATAGTTGGGCTGATGTGTATTCCCCCAATTAATGAGGAGCCAGCGCTTCATTTTTCTTTGCTCAGAAAACTGGCCCAACGTAATGGGCTAAAGCGCCTCTCGATGGGAATGAGTTCTGATTTTGTTTCTGCGATAACATTTGGATCTACAGATGTTCGTGTTGGATCAGCTATATTCGGACAACGAACCTAAAAAATTAGATAAAATGACCGCTTTTAAATGCCTTGGTCGAAAGATAGGCTGCGTTCTCTTTAGTTGGTTTAGTAAGTAAATTTAGGCGCTCCTTTACAACTATTCCCATATCCGACATGCTATTTACTTTATGTGGGTTATTAGTCAATAACCGAATATTTTTGAATCCTAGGGTGGTGATGATCTGTGCGCCAATTTTTAGGTCACGCTCTTCATCTTCGAAGCCAAGCCTGTGATTTGCTTCTACTGTATCAAAACCTTGATTTTGAAGTTCGTATGCTCGCATTTTATTTGCAAGACCAATACCTCTACCTTCTTGGTTTAGATATATCAGCATGCCGGAACCATTTTCAGATATGATCTTCATGGCGCCTTTTAATTGAGCTCCGCAATCACATTTAAGTGAACCGATTACATCGCCAGTGAAGCATGCACAGTGTAGTCTAACAAGCAGAGGATCCTCTTTCCTGGGATTCCCTATTTTTATTGCATAATGTTCGGAAAAACCTGAGCTATCACGAAAAACATATATTCGGGACTTAGCCATCCCTTTGAGAGGCAAGGTTGCTGAGCTGGCTTCATGAAGTAGTGAGTAATGTGCACTTTGAGCGAGAATTTCTTGGGTGTCTTGCAACAAAAGTTTGGAAGAATCAAAATCTTTTAGTTTTTTTTCAGAAAGGTCTACGACTAGGGCGGCTGGGAGTAGTTGGGCTCTTTTACACAGGTTGATAGCCGCTCTTGATACTTTATTTTGTCCGTTTCTTATTGTTTTGAACGGCCCTTTTAATGGATGGTCCAGATCTAAAGCGGGGTTAGCAGTTGCAATAAGCCACTGATAGGAAACATCGGCTTTTAAAGCTATTCTGGCGATATCGCCGTCATATGGTATTGCATTCAACGTTTCTGCTCTTCTAGCGGTCAATACTAAGTGAGCCGTCGTCAAATATTTTTTCTTTATTTCATCTAAATCGTTTTCTCTTAAAGTTTCAATGGAAAATACCAGACTACTTATCTTCTGGTTTTTTAGTATCACCGGACGACCGAGCCTTAGATCGCTTTGCAATCGAGCACTTTGTTCTATCGGGGAAGTATGAATTTTCATATTGACTCTAAAGTTTATCTTGGATGTAGTCATAAATAGTTTTATCAACCTAGCGTAGGAATACAATGCTTAAAGATTGTTAGTTCTTTAAATATTTTTGGAAATAATAATGGGTCAAAATAAAATTAAAGTACTGTTTTTCTCAAGATTGCCTGTATTATCCTCAGCTCTAGCATCCCTTTTTTGTGATGAAGTTGATTTTAGTTATAGAGCATTAACAACATTAGATGGGTTATCTCATTTAAAACAACAGGAATATAATGGAATAATTATAATTGATTTGTCAAAGAGTGTCGCAGCCTTTCATAAGATTGTAAACTTGGAAGAAGCTAGTGTTTTTTCATTACCCTTTATTTTTGTTTTAAATAATAGGCGAATAAAAGATCAGATTGATAAAAGAAATTTTACGACTTACGATATTATTTTCAAGCCGTTTCGTTTTGAGGATTTACTTTCAAAAATACGTGTTTTGACGACTAATTTGAAAATGGTTGACGTTTCAAAAAAGGTTTTGGATGGAAATTATTTTGATTTTAGAAAAAATGAAATTAAAAGTACTAAAGGTGGATCGATTAAACTTACTCAAAAAGAAAATGAAATAGTTAATTTTCTTTTTAAAATGCGAGGAGAAATTGTTTCAAAAAAGATCTTATTGAAAAATATATGGGGCTATAATGAATCAGTTTCAACACACACGCTAGAAACTCATATTTATCGCTTACGAAAAAAAATACAAATTGGTTTGGGAGAAAAAGATTTTATCCTTAACGATAACAAGGGTTATTATTTAAGTGGTTCAAGATCTCGAAGATTTAAGAAAGATAATTAAATGAGAATCAAAATTGCAACTTGGAATATTAACTCAATACGTTTGAGGGAGGATCACGTTTGCTCGGTATTAAAACAATATCAGCCCGATATATTATGTTTACAAGAGTTAAAATCTTCTACTGAAAATGTACCAACTAAGAAATTTGATGACCTAGGATACAAGTATCGAGTAATAAGAGGTCAAAAAGCTTACAATGGAGTTGCCATTATTTCTAGGATACCTCTCTCAAATGATGGTTACCATGATTATTGTTCAAAGGGAGACTCGCGACATATTAGCGCGCGGTTGAGTAATGGAGTGAAAATTCAAAATTTCTATGTACCTGCCGGCGGTGACATAGCGGATAGAGAGGAAAACGAAAAGTTTGCACATAAACTTGATTTTTTGGAAGAGATGAAAGTTAATTTTAGAAAAATCAAGTTATCAAAAACTATTTTAGTAGGTGATTTAAATATTGCGCCACTTGAAAATGATGTATGGAGTCACAAACAACTTTCTACAGTTGTGTCTCACACACAAGTAGAAATCGATGCTTTAAAAAAAATTGCTAAGGAAGGAAATCTGGTGGATATAACCAGACAAGATATTCCAGATGGTTCTCTATTTAGTTGGTGGTCGTATCGATCACCAAATTGGAGTATATCAAATAGAGGTAGGAGGTTGGATCATATTTGGGCTACCAGTGATATAGCTTCCAAAGAGCATTCTAGCTTTATTCTAAAAGAGACCAGATCTTGGGAGAGACCATCAGATCACGTACCAGTTTTCGCTGAGTTTGATTTGTGAGTGGTGTTACTGTAAGTCACAAAAATAACTTGGGAGTAGTTACTCTTAATAATCCAACAATACACAATGCTCTAAAAAAGAGGGATGTTGAAATTATTATTTCAACACTGTCTAACTGGCAAGGCACAAAATTAAATGCGATTTTATTTACTGGTACAGGAACAAGTTTTTGCTCTGGCCTATTTCTTGACGAATTTGATAGTAAGACTTGGATAAAAAACCCAATTTCGTTAATCTGTGAGGAAATCGAAAATTGTGAATGTCCCGTAATTTGTGGCTTAAATGGAGGAGCTTATGGCGGAGCTGTGGAGATCGCTTTATCTTGTGATTTCAGAGTTGCGGATCATTCAATTTCTTTAGCGGTGCCGGCAGCGAGTTTGGGAATTCATTATGAGCCCAGTGGTCTGCAACGTGCACTGAATATTCTTGGGCCAAGCACTACTAGAAGATTATTTTTGCTTGGTGAGACTATTTCTGTGGATACGATCTTAAAAACTGACTTTGTGGATTTCTGGGTAGAGGGAGGTGAAACAGTTCTCGATAAAAGTAAAAATTTAATTGACACGTTACATAATATGGCTCCGCTTGCAGTTAAAGGTATGAAAAAAACTATAGCAGAAATTTTGAGTAATTCTCTTGACCAAGAGTCCGCAAAAAAACGAATTGAAGAGTGTTTTAATTCTAGTGACCATGAAGAGGCGTTATTAGCGAGAAAGGAAAAGCGATTATCCAAATTTAAAGGTTATTGAAAATTATTTTCTGCTCTGTTGTTGCTTGATTTTAGAAATTTCACTTCCAATATTAAAGTTTTTCATATCGATCGGATGATTGATTATTAGCTCGTCAAGCAGAACGCGGATTCTTTCTCCTGAGAAATTAGTTATAGTCCATTCACGAAGAGTCGTTGGTTTTAGTGAGAAGACTAGCTCTATTGTTCCGATTGTTGGGTTATCTGGATCGTGCAATAATATATTAGCGTAAGAATCTTTGAGAAGTATTTCTTTAAGATTGGATTCTGGGGTGAGTTTTACTGTTTCATTAAGAAGATAGCCGATAGGTGTTTGCGAGGTCAAATAACGTTGAGGTTCAGACGTTAATTTTTTGTCAATAACGACCAGAAGAAGCCCTGATGCCATAACTAGGTGATTTGAGGGTGAGTCATACTCAAATCGCATCTTACCTGGTTTTTTTATCAACAGTTGTCCTGTCTCAACTTCGCCATTTGAGCTTATTTGAATGAAATCAGCTTTGAGCGTTTTAATTGAATTCAAATATAGCTCGAATGAATTACTATTTAAACGTTCTTCTCCTGAAGCAGGACTAAAAAGTAAACAGAAAAAGCATATTTTAAAACTTAATAGGGTTCCCAGTGCTCTGTTCATAGGTGTCAATTTTCCGGAATTAAAATTTCTCGTTTGCCCACGTGATTTGATTGTGAGACTACACCTTGATCTTCCATGGACTCAACAATTTTTGCAGCTCGATTGTAGCCGATGGAGAGCTTTCTTTGGATATATGATGTAGAGCATTTTCTGTCGTGCGCGACTATGGCAACAGCTTGGTCATACAATGCATTTTCAGAATCAGATTCACTGTTTGCTAAACCAAGGGATTGATCGAGTTTGAACTCAGTTTCTGAGTCAGGGCCGTCTACCACACCAGAAACA
>PAHT02000083.1 GCA_002705045.2 Paracoccaceae bacterium
ACGCCTAGGAGACAAAAAAATAAAAACGGTGTCCTTAGAAAATTTTATCAATGAATTAAAAGACGAAGTCAAGCCTCCGGACATTCAATAACTTGAGTAAAGTAATTATAGTTTGAACCCAGTTGTTAGTCTCGTGAAATATAATATGACGTAATTTCACTTTCTATCTTGCCACACAATCGCAGAGATAGTAAAAGGACGGAGTAAACTGTAAAAAGGAATAGACCTCATAGCTCGAAGACCACACAACGCGCCTCAGCAAACGCGCAGCGCAGGACCCCGTGTCAATGAACAGGTAGTCTGCAGAGAGATCCGATTAATTGGCGCCGAAGGTGAAAATGTTGGGTTAATAGCGCCAGAAAATGCACTCAACATGGCTACAGAAGTAGGCTTAGACTTAGTAGAAATATCTCCTAACGCAGAACCTCCCGTATGCAAAATTATGGACTTTGGAAAGTATAAGTATGAGCAGCAAAAAAAAGAGTCAGAAGCGCGGAAGAAACAAAAAACGATCGAAGTTAAAGAGATTAAATTTCGGCCTAATACAGATACCCACGACTACGATGTAAAGATGCGATCCGTAACCAAATTCCTCGATAACGGAGATAAAGTCAAAATAACAATGCGGTTTCGAGGTAGAGAAATGGCGCATCAAGAGTTAGGACGACAATTGCTGGAACGAGTATCAGAAGATACAAAGGAAATTGGTAAAATAGACTCAATTCCAAAACTAGAGGGTAGACAGATAGTGATGCTGATAAACCCAACAAAATAAACCAGCGTTATAAAATAGAATACCGTATGAATAGAAAAATGATACGCGATGGAATGGAAATATTACCACTGCTTGCGTTTATAAACCTTACAAAATATCTTTCTCTAGAAAGTAGAAGCGCTCTATGCGGTTGGCTAATAAGCTGGGTGGTCCGAATAAATTTTAAAATAAAAAGAAGGATTATCCAAAACCTTGATCTTACGATGCCAAATAAAACTAAAAGTGAGAAAAAACAGTTTCTACGTCGATTGGGACAGTTTGTCGGAATTACTTTTGCCGAGTTAATTTTTAATTCTGAATTCCAAAAAAATATAAATCAGTTCAATTATTCCAGCAGTGATCTAGAGCCATTATTAGAAGCAAAAAATGAGGGCCGACCAATAATCATCGTTTCGGCTCACATAGGACCCTGGGAAGCCATTCGAGCAATCTTAAAATTACACAACCTTACAGCAGGAGCTATATACAAAAAAAATAAGAACCAGTTCTATGAAACCTTACATCTAAAAGCTATAAAATGCGGCGGAGAACCAATATTCCCAACTGGTTTAAGCGGAACAAAAAGTATGGTAAAATACCTTCAAACGGGAGGTATAGTGGCTGTAATGCTTGATCAAGCAGCTATGGATGGAGAATTCTTTGATTTTTTAGGCGTTCGAGCTAAGACTTCCACATCAATTGCCAAGATTGCACTGAAGTTAAACGCGCTTGTGGTGCCATCCTATGCTATCAGGTCTGAAAAAAATCAAACTATAAATATTTATTTCGAAAAACCAATACGCCATACTACCTACAAAGAAATGACACGCACGCTCACAAAAAGTATTGAAAAAAGAGTAATGTGCAATCCTGAACAATGGTATTGGCTTCATAGAAGATGGAAGTATTAACAATAGTTCACGCCTAAAGAGGGCGACTACCACTAGTGACAATCGCCCATCAAACTATTTCAAAAAACTAACTACAACCACCTGATTTTGAACATACCACAGCGTCAGCGGGTACTGTCATTGCTGTTTCAGCGCAACCAGATACTATAGCTGCCAAAGATATTAGCGTTATTGCGAAAAACTTTTTCATTTAAACATTCCTCAAATTTACTTTATTGTATCCCTTCTAACGGATTCATAGTAATAGTCAATTATCCTGTCTAATAATAAGTAGTTTAGTGACAAAAAAATCATGCTTTCAAAATTATAAGATGAATAATTAAAAGTGTTTACTGAATTTCAAAGTAAACAAAGCTCTTTTTAGTACGATTTATCAAGTCTATTGAAATAGAATGCCTGTTATGTTATCATTTTTTTTAAAAGATAGAGTTTTGGCAATTTTAGCAGGCACCAAGCTAACTATTTAGCATAATACGACGTTTATAACTACAGTAGTGGTTAAACCGAAATTGAAAAACATAGTGGTAGGTGCAATGCAACAAAAAGAATTAAATGAATTGTCTGATCAGTCGCTTTTAAGCCTGTATAAAGCGCTAATTCCTTCGACATCAATCCTCGAATATTTTGGGGCAAAGTTAGATGGTCACGGCGGAGGAACATTAAATCAAATTAAAGAAAGGACGGCGTCTTCCAACGACATCGGCTACGAAACGGACAAATCGCTTTTAACCTACAAGCGGCACCTTATCGAAATGAAAATTCTTTCCTTAAAGGTGCTGGAAGAAATAAACCGACGGGAACTTGAAGCAGACGAGTCGTATGAACTTATAAATAAAGAGATTGACTATATTGAAAGTTGTACTGAGTTTTTAGATACTAATACGCCGCCCAGCTTGGCTTCAGTTCCTCAAGGAACAGAAACTCTTCCGTATCTAAACAGAAACTTAAAAAAATAACTAGTCCTAACGGTGAGAATGCTTCCAGTCTTTATTAATCCAAGGTTCTAAATTTTCTGGAGGCAAAGTTTTGAACCCCAATATCTGATCTGAAGCCTTCTCTCCAACCATAATTGATGGTCCATTTAAGTTACCATTGGTTATTCTTGGGAATATTGAGCTGTCGACAACTCTCAGTTTTTGGACACCAATCACTTTACAATTAGAATCGACAACGGCAGTTGGATCATTAGTTTTTCCCATCTTACAAGTGCCGCACGGATGGTAGGCACTCTCCGCGTGAGCCGCGATAAATGTATCTATCTCAGCATCAGTCTTCACATTTTCACCTGGTTGGATCTCTGGGCCAGCGTAAGGTTCAAACGCCTTTTGTGAAAAAATTTCTCGGGCAATTTGAATGCACTTTCTAAAATTTACCCAATCTTGGCTGGTACTCATATAATTGAACTTTATCTTCGGTGGAGACTTGAAATCTGGAGAAGCTAACTGGACCGAACCTCTTGAACTTGAACGCATTGGTCCGACATGAACTTGAAATCCATGGCCTTGTTTTGCGGCAGTACCATCATAGCGAATAGCAAATGGAAGAAAATGAAATTGAATGTCTGGATATTTAACACCAGAATCTGAACGCACGAATGCAGCACTTTCAAAATGATTAGTACCTCCAAAACCTTTTTTAGTTGATAGCCATTGAAGACCTATAGCTAATTTAGAAAACCAATTCCAATATTTATACAATGTAATGGGTAATAAGCATTTTTGCTGCAAATAAACTTCTAAATGGTCTTGAAGATTTTGTCCAACTCCTGGTCTATCCGCCAAAACATCAATACCCAGTTGTTGCAATTTAGAACCCGAGCCAATCCCAGAGTGCATCAAAATCTTGGGTGAATTTATGGCAGAAGCTGATAAAATTACTTCCTTGTGTGCTTTTATTAAAATAATTTTTTGTTTGACAACTACTTCCACTCCAATAGCTTCTTTATTTTCAAAAATTACCCTATTTACAAAGCCTCTGATTAACTTAACGTTCCGTCGCCTAAGAGCTGGTTTTAAATAGGCGTTTGCAGACGACCATCTCCGACCATTAAAGACAGTCTGCTCCATTGCGCCAAACCCTTCTTGCTTTTGTCCGTTGTAATCCACTGTTAACTGATAACCGGCTTGATCACCGGCTCTAACAAACGCATGATAAAGTGGGTTCGCTCGTGATCCTCTCGTGATATGTAAAGGTCCATTTGTTCCTCGCCAGGTTGGATCTCCATCATCGACAGAACCATGCCAGTTTTCCATTCGTTTAAAGTATGGGAGAACATCAGCATAACTCCATCCGGAAGCACCACTATCACTCCAAAAGTCATAATCACATGCATGTCCTCTCACATATACCATTCCATTTATTGAAGAGGACCCTCCTATAACTTTGCCTCGTGGCACTACAAGCCGTCGATTATTTAGGTTTTCTTCTGGTTCAGAAATATAGCCCCAATCGTATCGCCGTGAATTCATTGGATAAGATAATGCCGCAGGCATCTGAATCATGGGACTACGATCACTTCCTCCAGCTTCTATCACAAGTATAGAGTTTTTTCCGCTCTCACTTAACCTATAAGCCAAAGGACAACCAGCTGACCCACTTCCCACTATTATGTAATCTGCATCCAATTAATTAATCCCAAAACAAACTTTCACAATTTTAGACAACCGGCTTTAGAGAAAATGGAACAGCAGGCATCCATTTACCCATCTCTTTTGAAGAGGCCTCTGCTGCGTGAACAGCAGCAATTGAACGAAGGCCATCCTCGGCATCGGGGTAAAGTGGTCTTTCTTCGAATTTTTTTTGAACAGCTTCACCGTCCTTTAGCTTGTTTGCTATATCAACGTAGAGATTAGCGAAGGCTAACGGCATTCCTTCAGAATGACCGATGGTAACCCGACTTGCAGCAGTTGCAATTGACGAAAGACTCGAGTCGCCTCGCTCCAGAACCTGTAATCTTCCACCTAAGGGCATGAAATATAATTGGTTTGGTTGCTCTTGACACCAGCTAAGCCCACCTTTCTCACCAAATATTTGTAAAGTAAGTCCATGNTGCCTACCAATTGCTATGGCCGAAGACCATAGTCTTCCAGTAACACCTCCAGTCATACGAAAATTGACCATCGCATCGTCTTCCAATTGTCTAGAAGAAATTGTTGAAACAAAATCCGCAGAAACTTCAATAACTTCCTCACCAGATACGAAACAAGCCATATGAAGGGCATGAATTCCACAATCTGCCATCACAGCTGATACACCAGCCTGATTAGGATCATATCGCCATCGAANTCGNGGGTTGTCTTCATCAGCCGCATCAGCATGGTGCCCATGNGCGAATTCAGCCTTAATTAATCGAATTTTACCAATTTGATCATTTTTAACCATACTTTTCATTTGCCTNACCAGNGANAANCCCGAATAACCANAATTNACTNCNCATAATTTTCCCATTTTTTTTGAAATGGANAATATTGCNTCNCCTTCCTCTATAGTCATCGTCATTGGTTTTTCACAAAAGACATTAAAGCCAGCCTCCAAAAATGCCTTAGTAATTTCGAAATGTGTTGAATTCGGAGTAGCAATCGTNANTAAATCCAGTCTTTCATGTTTTTTTGTCTCATTTGATAGCATTTCCTTCCAATCGCCATAAGATCGAGCTTCACTCAGACCCAATTCAATTCCAAAATTTTTTCCTTCTTGGGGATCAGCATCTAGAGCGCCTGCAACTAAACTAAATCTACCATCGATTGCGGCTCCCAACCTNTGAGCTGGGCCAATCTGACTACCACGCCCTCCACCGACTAAACCCCACTGCAATTTNTTCATATCGTCACCACAAATTATGAGTACAGAATTTATTTAGACTGTATTAGTGAAAGTTTNAGAAAACTAGTCTTTTTACAATCTGAAGTTATCAAGATGNCNATTTAAATCTGGTTATAAAATTTTAACTATCTAGATTATACCGCACTTCGAATATCTAATGCTACTTAGTATCCTTACAGCGAAAGTTCTTTTTCCAAATCACCAATTTCTGCTCCACCGGCCATGAGACGNTTAATATCGTCACCCTCTAGATCCTTGGCCAGACCTCGTCCAATCACTTCTCCNAGTGACAAAAAAGTAAACCTNTCCGCCACTAAGCGAGCATGGATTTCATTGTGCGTAATCAAAATAATCGCNATATTACCGAGCTGTTGAACTTTTTTTATAGTTTTCAATACTTCCATCTGTTGTCTCTGACCAAGCGCAGATGTTGGTTCGTCTAAAATNAGGACTTTTGCACCAAAATAAATAGCTCTAGCGATAGCCAAAGTTTGTCTCTGACCTCCAGACATTGTTCCGACAGCTTGTTCAGGATCAGAGATATTGATTCCAATCTTTGCCATCTCTGCCACAGCAATATCNTGCATTTCTTTCATTTTAAGTAAACCAAATGGTCCTTTTCCAAAAACCAATTCTCTTCCAAGAAAAAAGTTCCTAGTTACAGAAGTTAANGCGTTTAGCGCCAAATCCTGATAAACGGTGCCAATTCCCGCATCAGATGCGTCACGAGGAGAGTTAAATTTCACCTGTGCTCCCTCAACAATTATCTCACCTGAGGTAGCGGAATGAACCCCNGAAAGCGTCTTAATTAGAGTGGACTTTCCTGCNCCATTGTCTCCAAGCAACGCATGTACTTCACCAGGAAAAATTTCCATAGAAACTCCNTTGAGGGCTGTAAAAGCCCCNAATTTTTTTATTAAACCCTTTGTCTCAATTAGCGGATAACGTTGTTTCTCGGTCATTCTAAATATTACCCATGATACGCTTGCGNATGTTTTCATTTAGAAGAGCTGAAGAAATTATAACNAACCCTAAAAAGACCCTATAAAAGGAGCCATCAATACCAGGGATGTAAAAAAAAGCTTCTCGGGCCACGCCGAAAATAAACGTACCCACAATAATGCCAACAACTGTTCCAAACCCACCGGTCATCACAAGGCCGCCAATTACTGCAGCAGCGATAGCCTCAAGTTCNTTCAAATTTCCTTTCGCCGCGTCAGAAGTATTAACTTCAAAAACTTGGCACGCTGCAAAAATAGTTGCGCAAAGGGCTGAAAACACGAACAACGAAATCTTTACCTTATTTGTNGGAACTCCATTAGCTTTAGCGGCATTAAGATTACCACCAGTTGAATAAATCCAATTTCCAGCCTGCGTTCGACTCAAAACAATATAGCAAATAAATGATAAAATGANCCAAATCATAACACACGAGTATAACCCATCTGCAAACTGATTGCCAAAGTTGTTAACATTCCAATCGATGGGATAATACAACCAATCAAANAATGGTTCTANGATATCACCACCAAAAAAATTAGCCACCTGATTAACGGTTGGAACCGANTCTATATANTTACGNACAATATCTAAGTCCGTNACTGTTTTTGCAGGNACCGGATCAANTTTGAAATNAGCAATTTTNTCACGAATNGTGGCAACCATATTATCATTGCCGGACTGAATTGCATTTTCAAGTGCACGTTCTAAAGGCTTGACNCCCTTTGCCTCCATTATACTAGTTTTTGCACTTGCAACACGCTCATAAGTATAAATCAGCCTTTCACTAATTTTAGCCACAGTTTCAGCCGGGAGTGTTTGAAACAAAGCTAAAAGATCCGCCTCAGGAAGGGATTTCGCAGCCTCCCTCTCGAGTTCNCCATGACCAGGCANTGCTATNATATTTTTGATATCGGGTATATTTGTAACCGTTGTAGAGCCTGCCGCCTGATCTGGTCTATGATTAAACGCTCGAAGTGAAACTTCTGTCAGTCCTCTAAGNAAGAACAANCCACCAAGCGTAACAATAAAAGAGGGTAGTCCAGATTTNACCACGATAAAACCCTGGATCCANCCAAAAAATAGTGTGAAGCATAATGTAATCGTAATGGCGCCNAACGGCGACACATTATCAATGTGCAGCAAAGTTAAAAACTCAATATGAATACCACCATCAAACGAAATNTANGGTATAANAATAGAAAAACCCCATCGTAAGGTCATGGCCATGCACGCTCCTGCAAAGCCGATCATCGAACCGATTGACAAATCAAATTCGCCAGCGATAATAAGAAGCCCAGCACCTAATGAAATAATACCAAGCTGAGAAATCACTCTTAAATTATTTCTAATACCTAGGGCGTTGAAGCCTTCACCCGCGAATGGGTTCCAAGTCGCCTCNGCGGCAGGAATCGAGAAATATCCTAGCATTCCAAAAAGAAGCAACATGACACCAATTGGACCTATTTCTGGCCGCGAAAATACCGCCGCAAANATTCCCTTCTGCGCAACACGATCCGATTCTTGTCTATCCGAAACATTNAAATTCATTATGATTTCCAAAAAAATTGGATAGCTAGCTGCTACCCATAAATTCTTTAAAAAGTGGGCANCTGCACGCCACCCACTTTANGTCATNTANTTTATCGNTCAACACCAGCCAACGCAGCAACTGAAGACGCATTGCTTTTGTCAACAAAACCTGGACCAGAAGGAATGTTTGCACCAGGAAGTAGTCCTGCACCATTGTTGTATAGGTGAAGCACTATTATGGGCATGTAACCTTGAAGACGCTGCTGCTGATCAATTGTGAATGCAACTTTGCCAGCATTGATAGCGTCCATTACAGGGGGGCTAAGGTCAAAACATGAGTGATGCACGCTCATACCGAGATCGTCGAGCGCGGCTTGAACGCCCATNCAAGTATGTGGACCGACGGAAAGTACAGAGTCAATGCCNGGGTTTGCTTGAAGAGCAGCNGCGGCACGAGTTGTAATTGTNGCGGGATCACTNGTGGTATCAACAGTGGTCACGATATTTACAGCTTCGCCGTATCCATTACATCGATCGTTTAACGCTGTGTTGTACTGCTCATGCATCATGCANAGCGCAGATGTAGCTCCCTCAGCTTTTGCTCGCTTACCAGCACTTTGACCAGCAAGAAATTCAGGCTGTCCAACATGCATCAGAGCGCCAACAGAAGCTGAACTTTCAAGACCGGAGTTCATTGTTATAACTGGAACACCAGATGCAACTGCATCTTTAATAGCCTGACCAAGCGCATCTGGGTCTGGTAAGGAAACCACCATACCATCTGGTTGTGTCGCAGCCGCCGCTGCAATTGACTTAGCCATATCGCCCATGTCAGCAGATGGAGTATAAACATATTCAAATGTTGCACCAATATGCCTCGCAGCATCTTCACCGCCTTTTTGAACCACTGGCCAGAAAGGATCCTTTCCTTCACCGTGTGTTACCATAACGTAGCGCTCTGCAAATGCAGAAGTAGCCATTACTGCTATCGCAGCCGTAGCAAGAAGTAGTTTTTTCATTCCAATATCCTCCCAAGGAATAATTTCATAGATTTGAGACTCATTCTCGACCTCTCTTATCTACAACTATTAAAGAAATATCAACGACAAAATGACTTTATTGCGTTACTAATTATTTTTTTTAATTTTTGACGGTTTTCTATCAAAATAGATAATTTAATTTCTAGAATTTATTTTATTGTATTTAAACCGACCCAGGGAAAAAAGTTTGTGGCTCTAAAAAACGCTCTCCAAGTAAGTTATGCGAGAAAGTTTTTTTATTGAACTATTAAGGCAACTACATCGGGACACAGGGTTTCAATTGTAGTCGAAATTGGCATTATTAAATACCGCTCAGATAGGGCACATCTGGAAATTTCAGTTAATTCAGGCACTATCACCGAGACTTCGCCGGGCGACCGAACTTCGCGAAGAGCCTCAGCAGCTGCATCCATCCCACCTCCAGCAAAATATAATCCCCTGAAATCATCATTACGATGAAGGAGATAAATAGCTTTATCGTAGGTCAGTTTGCGTGTTTTCAAATTTATGATGGTATTCAAAAGCTGAAAATGTGGAGCGTATTCCCGAAAATGCCGACGAAACCCCATCTCCCGAAGTTCATGTCCGTGCCACCTGTGACCTTCAACTACTACAGCCACCTTTCAAGGTAACCGAGCGCAAGAAGAAATCATTTAACTAGCGATTCTTCCAACCTTCAGATTATCTCCTCCAACATAGGAGATTCTAATACCTTGGACAAAATCGTTTGAAATCGCAAAAGTGGAGACTTTCACTTGCTTTAACTAGGACAGTACTGCGGCAACGTCATGATGAGTTATTGAAGTGGCTGCCGGTGCATCAACCCGGCCAATCATGACTTGCATCAAATTTGAAAAATCCTTAAGATCTTCGAATGATAAAAATTGTATAACTGCTGTACCTTGTACAAAGGAACATTCTTCGACTGCTTTGATAAGCTTTCTAGCCAGTTACTTATAAAAATCATGTTTTCCCTTGCTCAGAACAAACCCAAATGTCATCCTCGGGAGCTCAGGAAGAAACTTCTTTTATAAACCTACCCCATCATAACCTACGTCTTGAGCAGCTAGATATACCAATTCCATGGTTTCCTTTCGAACCCTTTGACGACCGTTTAAAACTCGATCAACCGTCGCAACACTGACGCCCGCTCGTTTTGCAACATCGCTACTCGTCTTTCTTCCAGGCATCGTTATGCTTCTTGGCAAAACCAGTAATTTTCTCTAAGCTCTTATCAAAGAATTCGACACGGAACTTTCGCCAGTGGGCTACAATACCATTTGAAAAGGTTTCATTTAAACATAACATGATTAAAAAGATATTGGATCGATTGGTGTTGTCACTCCGTGGTTAAGGGTGCTCTCTAACCAGGATGCCATATTTAAAAGCTTTGTTTCTTCGTATGGACGCGCAACTACTTGTATTCCAACTGGGAGACCTTGGTCTGAGAGACCGCAAGGTATCGAAATTGTTGGACATCCGGTTAATGAAATTACATATCCCAGAAGCAACCATTGTAAATAGTCTTTCATTACAATACCATTAATTTCTTTCACGAAACGATCTTCAGCAAGATTTGCTACAACTGGCGCTGTCGGAAAAAGTAGGAAATCATTCTTCTCAAGATAGTGCAAAAAATCAGTCCTAATTTTCTGACGCTTTGTTTCTGCATTAGAAATTTCTAACGATTTTAAATCTAAACCCTGCTCGATATTCCAAATTACTTCTGGTTTTAATAGATGCCGATTACCCTTTAACACATCAGACCACATTCCAGCGAACTGAGCCGCGCGTAAAGGTCGGAAGATCTCATCAGCTTCTGTAAAATTGGGGTTTAAATAGTTTATTTTAACACCAGCTCCCTCAATTAAAGCTAACGATTGGGAGACTGAACCCTCTACCTCCTTAGAAATAGTAGCGATACCACCCATGTCCATTGAAAAACCAATATTTTTTGGTTTTCTTGCCGATTTCGCTGCTAACCTGTACTCCNGTGCAAAAGTTGGGCTGGTCAAAGGATCTAATGCATCAAAAGCCACCATTGCANNCATAGCTAAGCCAATATCTTCAACGTTCCGAGCNAANGGACCNATAACAGAGAGATTTTGGTACGGAAGCCTGTTTGGGCCCTGAGGTATTAATCCGGGAGTTGGCCGCAACCCAATAATACCACAAAATGCAGCAGGATACCTTATTGAACAAGCGAAGTCCGAACCTTGAGCAATAAACGCCATTCCACTGGCTACCGCTGCGGCGGCCCCACCAGATGAACCCGCAACTGATCTTTTCAGATTCCAAGGATTTCGAGTTATCCCAAATACTTCGTTGAAGGTACTCGCACCTGCTTCAAACTCTGGTGTATTTGACTTAGCAAAAATTACCGCACCCGACTTTTCAAGGGTTGTAACGACACGATCTGACCTGTCTGGAACCCAATTTTCGAAACATAAAGATCCAAAAGTAGTCCGTACTCCCGATACTGCATACGAATCTTTTACAGGAACGGGTAATCCCATAAGTGGTCTTTTCTTTCTCAACGCTCTATCCTCGGACTCTAGGTAGGCACGAGCCTGCTCAAAACAAACAGTTGGTAACGCATTTATAACTGGATTTACCTCAAAATAGCGCTCCTCAAGGCTGTTTAGCACATCTAATTGACTTATCTCACCGCTAGCTAAGCTGTCCACTACTTCACTAGCTTTCCAACTCCATAATTTTAAACTCATAAAACACTCCAAATAAACTTTAGATGAGATTAAATTGTAGTTGTGAAAAAATATANAGTAATAATTGTTTACTCAAAAGTACAATCATTATACAATNAAAACTGGATAAAATATTTAAGCAAAAGATAATGTTTGAAAACAACAATTTATTTTTTCANTTAACTAAAAACTTATCAAATTTAAAAAAACCTTTCATATTAATTCCCAACGACGAAACATACTCCTACGAAGATATGATTAATATNAGTGGTAGTTATGCAAACGCTTTAAGTTCACTCGGTATTCAAAACGGTGATAGAATACTTGTAAAAAGTGAAAAAAAAATAGAGTGTATTTGGCTTTACTTGGCGTGTTTAAGAGTTGGGGTGATATACGTAAGTATAAATCCGTCTTACACCGTTCCTGAAATAGAATATTTCTTAAAAGATTCTGAACCCAAACTATTCATAATAACTGATTCAAATGATAATTTTGAACTAATAGACCTAGTTGAATCNNAATATAAATGCGTTACCAAGGATTTACAGAATTTTGGGGTTAATTCTCTTTCAGTGATTGCATCGAGGCAAAAATGTGATTTTCAAACAAGATTTTGCAACGGTGAAGAGCTGGCTGCCATTTTATACACTTCCGGAACAACCGGAAAATCAAAAGGAGCAATGATCAGTCATAAAAACCTTTTTTCNAATGCAAGAACCTTGTCAGCGATCTGGAAAGTANCCTCGNCGGATGTTCTGCTNCACATATTACCAATTTACCATACACACGGACTCTTCGTAGCTTTTAATTCCATAATGTATGGTGGAGGATCTGTGTTATTTCACCCAAATTTTAGCGTTGANGAAACTATCGTTGCCTTACCCAAAGTAACAATGCTAATGGGAGTTCCAACACATTACATTAGATTAGTCACTAATAAGAGCTTTTCCCAAAAAGTTACTAGGAATGTACGGCTATTCATTTCAGGATCTGCACCGTTATCAAATGAGATTTATTTACAATTTAAGAAAATCACTGATCATTCTATCTTAGAACGATATGGAATGACCGAAACGAATATGATCACGTCCAACCCATATGAAAATGAACGAAGAGCAGGAACGGTAGGTTTTCCTTTACCAGGAGTTACGGTGCGAATTCGAGATACAAAAACCGGGACACTAACTGCAAATGGATCGATAGGAAGTATTGAGGTAAAAGGACCTAATGTTTTTTCTGGCTATTGGAAAATGCCAGCGCGAAACAAAATTGACTTTCAGAGCGATGGCTTTTTNGTGACCGGTGACCTAGGCTTTTTTGANNCTGACGGATATCTAACTATTTCTGGCCGTGATAAAGATTTGATAATCTCTGGAGGTTTAAATGTCTACCCAGCCGAAGTGGAGCGCGTAATAGATGCTTTGCCTGAAGTAANGGANTCCGCATTAATTGGNTTGCCACACCCCGATTTTGGAGAAGGTGTGACTGCAGTGGTTACTCTTTATGATTCTACAGAAGGCTTCATCGAAGATAGTTTGAAAAAGCAGATTCGCAAGCATCTNGCCCCTTTCAAAGTACCATTAAAAATAATAGTAAAAAATGATCTTCCNAAAAATGCTATGGGGAAAATTCAAAAAAATTTGCTTCGTAATGAACTNAAANGTACGTATTTCAAATAGTCTAACAAAAGTTTAAAATCCACTTTTGAGCCAGTCATTCTAAAAGCGACTGAAATTCTTTCCACTCGCCTACACTCATATCAGAATTACCCTGATTAACATCCTCTCCNGCGAGCATCCGTTTAATACAAACTAATCCTTTACCAGATAATTGCACTCCATCTAACCGGTAATCAATGAAAGCCGCATAAGCTTTTGGAACCCAATCAGCAACAATTTTTAAAATTTGTTCGGCATAAACTCGAATTTCATACTGTGCATGCGAATCCGCTCTAAGCCTTAAAAAATGAAACAAATTGTGAAGGTTAGTTTTCCAATACCATTGAGTATAAATGTTCATTGGTAAATTCATTCTTGCTAATTCTCTTGCTAACCCTTCCTGATTATCCGATGACAGCATAATTTCATAGTTATCATACGCTCTCATACTGTCAGATTTAAGGATCTCTAACACTTTCTCTGCCTCATTTCCAGTGAGCAAGTTGCCCCGACCTTGATGATTATTTTGTGATTGAGACGCCAACTGACCTTCTTTTGGTATATAGAACTCTCTATCNAATATCGAATACCTNGCTGAGTACTCATTTACATTTGCGGTTCGNTGCCTTATCCATTGCCTAGCTACAAAAACAGGAAGTTTCACGTGCAATTTTATCTCGCACATTTCAAACGGTGTCGAATGCCAATGTCGCATCAAATACCGAATTAAGCCAGCATCATCCCGAGACTTTTTAGTNCCTTGCCCATAAGAAACACGAGCAGCTTGAACAATCGCGTTATCGTCACCCATATAATCAATTACTCGAACGAAGCCATGGTCAAGAACTTCATATACTTTATAAAGATGGTTCTCCATGTCGAGCACGGTTGCTCTTCGTGTTTTCGACACAGAGTTAATCTGTTCCAAAATTTCGGCTTGTTGATCATTAGTCAGAGTCATTTTTGTACTTTCGTGCTAGTTTCACAATAGGATTCGTTTTATNGATAAAAACAGTATAGAGAGAGGATATGCCAAGATGAAGATCAAATATTTGCATACAATGGTAAGAATAAAAAATATTGAACAATCACTAAAATTTTATGTTGACTTACTCGGATTAAAAGAAACGCGGCGAGTGGAAAATGAAGTAGGAAAATTTACACTTATTTTCCTTGCCCCTCCCGAACAAACGGATTGCCCAGTTGAGCTAACTTATAATTGGGATACTAACAAAAACTATGCCGAAGGCCGAAACTTTGGCCATCTTGCTTATGAAGTTCAAGATATATACGAAATATGCGAGAAATTGCAGAGAAGCGGCGTCAAAATTAATCGTCCGCCCAGAGATGGAAGAATGGCATTTGTACGATCACCTGACAATATATCAATAGAACTGTTACAAGCCGGTCAGGCTAAAAAACCGATTGAGCCATGGCTCTCAATGAAAAATGAGGGCCACTGGTAATCGTGCGGATTAAGTCTTGAAAAATTTTTGATTTTCGACATAATGAGGGCGTCTTGTTTTCAGGACTATAGTGATAAACGCGCATGGAATAAGCGGATCGGACCCGGGGGCGGTACCCGGCGGCTCCACCAAAAATATGAGGGGCCGAAATAGGATCGACGAACGTCAAAAGATGTTAGCTTTTACTCGGCGGGATGGCCACCGATATCGGCGCAAAACGTATAGTTGCAAATGACAATTATGCTCCGGTAGC
>PAHT02000056.1 GCA_002705045.2 Paracoccaceae bacterium
TTTCGCGTGGTATTAGAGAAAATTTAACAGCGGGGATTTACTATGTATGTCACTGACAAAGGTGAAAAAATATTTGTAATGGATGGTCATACCCATTTATGGGATGCCAGAAAAAGTAATAGAAAAAATAGATATGGGTCAACATTTATTGAAACTTTTTGGAACGGACATACTGGAATGTCCCCACCAGAAAACGTTTGGGATTTAGACCGGTTTGAATATTATGGTGCGAAAGCAGCAGAGCAAGACCTGTTCGTAAAAGGGTACATAGATGTTGCTGTTATGCAGCCTACGTATCTTTATGAGTTCTACAATGAGGGTTTTAACACTGTAGAGCAATGCTCCGCATTAAAGAAGCTGAGGCCGGATAACGTAGTCTTGAATGGACGAATAGATCCCAGAAATGGTAAAAAAGGAATAGCTCAGCTTGAAAAAGAGCACGATACCTGGAAATTTAAGGGTGTGAAAATGTATACAGCCGAGTGGAAAGGAAAATCTAAAGGTTATAAACTCAGTGAGCCTTGTGTTAAACCATATCTTGAAAAGCTTCTGGAACTCGGAATAAAAAATGTACATCTTCATAAGGGTCCGACAATACATCCGCTTTCTCTGGACGCTTTTGATGTGAATGATGTTGATGATGTAGCGACTTTGTATCCAGATCTTAATTTTATCGTTGATCATTGTGGTATACCTAGGTTGGAAGACTTTTGTTGGATTGCGAACCAGGAGCCCAATGTGTATGGCGGTCTTGCAATTATTACTGCGTTTACTCACACTAGACCAAGATATTTTCAAAGACTTTTGGTTGATCTGTTGTATTACTTGGGACCTGACCGTTTGTTATTTGGATCAGATTATGCGATTTGGGAACCTTCATGGATAGTTGAAAAACTTATGAAATTTGAATTCGATGAGGCTTCTGCTGAAGAAGCACAAACTCACCTCACATTAGAAGTGAAAAAAAAGATTATGGGTGAAAATATGGCAAAGTTGTATGACATAAATCCGACTGAGTTTCTTACAAAACCTGCAAAAGACTCCAGTGCAATTGCCGCAGAATAATAAGTCTGATGAAAGGGAATCGGAGATCAAAAACTGTCTGCAGGCAGTTTTTGATCCAGAATTGGATGAGTCTATCATTGATTTGAATTTTGTTTCCAACATTTACATTGAAGCTAGCGAAGTTGTGAGAATCGAGTTGAGGTTGCCAACTTATTTTTGTTCAGCCAATTTTGCTTGGATTATGTGTTATGATTCAAAAATAGCTGTAGAGCGTTTGCCTTGGGTTAATTCAGTTCATATTAGATTGGTAGACCATTTTGTTATGAATAAAGTTAATAATGGATTAAGAAATGACCAATCGTTCTCTGAGATATTTGGTACTGAAAAAGAAGTAAATTTTTTGGAGCTCAGGAGAAAGTTTGAGGAAAAGGCATTTTTAAACCGACAGTCCATGCTGATCCAATTTTTGAGAACCAAACATCTTTCTGATAGTCAAATTTTAAAAATGTCGCTTAAAAACTTAGAAGTACTTGTTGAAAAATATCAGAATAGCGAGTTTAATAAAAATTTTAAAAGATATCATGAGCTACGAGAGCGACTCTTATCGAAAAAAACAGATAGCTTGGCATTTTTAGAGCTTGATGGAGGATG
Organism: Paracoccaceae bacterium; assembly: GCA_002705045.2. GTDB lineage: Bacteria > Pseudomonadota > Alphaproteobacteria > Rhodobacterales > Rhodobacteraceae > JAYZEV01. Next base: position 1,657 of record PAHT02000056.1, read on the forward strand.
CATTCAAGAAAATAATGTTTTGGAGTATCTGCGCATTTTGCGTCGTACTACAGGAAGTATCACTGCGAACAGTGAAATGTGCAAAATGTTAATGGCAGAGAGATATTCTGCAGGTGGTCAAATAAACTAGAAAAAAACTTACAGATTACTGTTTCGCTTGAGATAAGATTTTACTGGATAGAGGGTGTAGATTAAAGAGACGCCCCCTGATTATGGATAGGCGGCTGTAGGCATCGCGCCTTATCAATTGATTGAGTAGGTCAAGTTCAGGGCATTTTTTTTGGAGAGTTCAAATTCCTATTGCTATCTCATAATGTGATAAGACTGAAGTAAAAGGTTGACTGGCACTGGCGCCATTACAAAAATGATATTTCATATGGGTATTGACTCATCCTTTGATAGTTTCATACTATGATTTAAATAAGATTGTTTTTAAATATTTGGTCCGTTACCTCGCCAAAGCGCCGAGCACATAGCAGATAGACCGAATCATAGATGTAATTACATGGGTTTGGCGTATTCTTAGATGGCAAAATAAACAAAAAAACGGCGGATTAAAGTTCCATAACGGAGGAAAGTAAAATGGATGGATCAAAATTTCAACTCATGCATACAATGTTGCGGGTTAAGGACCTAGATAAATCACTTGATTTTTATACCAAGTTATTGGGTATGACTCTTCTTAATAAACTTGAATTCCCTGAAGGAAAATTTACCCTCGCATTCATTGGTTATGGCCCTGAGGAAACCCACGCAGTAATAGAGCTAACCTATAACTGGGATCAGGAAGGATCCTATGACCTTGGAGATGGATACGGTCATATTGCTCTTGGGGTTCGCGATATCCATGGCGTATGTGCGGGTTTGGAAAAGGCAGGTGCAAATATTCCTAGAAAACCTGGACCGATGAAACACGGGACTACGGAAATAGCATTTATTGAAGATCCCGATGGTTATAAGGTCGAATTAGTCGACCTAGACACAAGATAAAATTATAAAAAGTTAGTTGAGGTAGCAAAAAGATCGTTTTTTCTAGCCAGTGGCCAAATCGAGATCAACTAAAGGAGGAATATATGACGAAATTTTTAACANGTACAAAAGCTTTAGCTCTTTCAGGTCTGTTAATACTGACCGGTACTGGGCTGTCAGCATTCAGTTTAGATGACATACCTGAAATAAAGAACAAAACTCCAATAAATGTGGCGTTAGAGGCTGGTGGAAGTGCAGATACTATTATTCCATTTTTGGAGGCCTTTTCAAAAAAAACTGGAGTACCTATAACTCANGAGGCAATGGTTTTTGCTACACTGTATTCTAAAGAAAATATAGAACTGCAAAGTGGTACCGGAGCTTATGATGTGGTGGTNACAGAAACATCGTGGACTAACGAGTGGAAAGACTATTTGGCTCCATTGGAGNAATTAGCCGAAAAATATGATCCGGTGGGAGCTGCAGGCTTTAGAAAGTACGTTTCTGGCCATGACGCNGGCATATTAAGGATGTCCTCAACAAGAGATGGATCGTTGGTTGGTGCACCTTACTANACTTACACGCAGCAGAATATTTATCGTAAGGATCTTATGACCGATTCGGGTGAAATGGCTGCNTTTAAGGCAAAGTACGGATATGATTTAGCTGTTCCTACTACGAATCAGCAACTCAAAGACGTTGCNGANTTTTTTACCAGAGCGGCGGGTGATAAACTCAAAGGCGAGACTTTAGAAAATCCGTTTTATGGAGTTTCCTTAATGGCNGGTAGGTATCCTCATGTTCAAGATGAGGTGTCCGCAATGCTNTGGGGATCAGATGGCAGATGGGCGAGAACAAATCGTGATAGCAGCGGAAATATTGTTTCATTTGAGCTAACCGATTCGGATGCGAAAAAGTTAGAAGACGCGTTTACNCTATATCAAGAACTTATGAAGTTTGCTCCTCCAGGCAGCGAGAATGCCTTTTGGGACTTCGCCACGGCGCAATTTGTCGAGGGTAATACTGCGATGATACCCTTCATGTATTGCCCACTCTGGAATTGGTCCTCTGATGTTGCAAAGGTAGGTGGAATGAATGCGGCGGCTCCCGTGGTCGGCGAGAGACCTTACACCGGGGCATTTCACTTCGCACCAAGTGTGGACAGTCAAAACCTTGAGGCCGCCTATTGGNTATTAAAGTTTATTGGTTCGAAAGAAACTCAAACCGAAATGGTCAATAAGGGNTGGTCTTCAGGTNGAGCAGACTCCCTAAAAGCTTGTGACCGNTCTGCTGAAAATGCACATCGAAATTGTGGNTGGATCGACTCTGTAGTACAGCAGTGGGAGGTTCAAGCACCAGACATTGAAACCTATCTTCATTTTAACAGTGCAGCTTTTGGCAAACTTTATGAGCAAATGACGATAATATCTCATGAGAATGCTGTTGGATTAAAATCGCCGGCAGACAGTGTNAAAGCTTGGCAAAAGGCATTTCTTCGATTTCAAAAGAAATTTGATGACGTAGCAGTTAAAAATTAGAGGTATCAACTTAGNGACCTGGNAAATTCTAGGTCTCTAAGTTACTCAATCTATGAAAACTATTAATAAAAAAATGTCAGAAGTAAAAAAAACATCTTGGTTTAATAAAAAACTTAATGAAGATAGCTCAAGTAAGTGGATACTGGTNTCTCCNCTTCTNTTGATACTAGTAGTATTCATGTTGTATCCGACTTTTTATTCTCTTTANATGTCATTTACTGANTATATTATGCGAGGANCTCCTGATTTCGTTGGATTGGATAATTATCGGTTTGCCCTAACTGACGATGTCTTTTGGACGGCATTATGGAGAACAATGTATATCACNGTTGTGTGTTTGGTCATAGAAATTGGGCTGGGTATGGCGATAGCCATCTTATTAAATAGAAATTTTCCAGGGCAAGATTTAATTAAAGGGCTCTGTTTTATACCTTTACTGATAGCTCCTTTATCAATGTCNTTAATGTGGAATTATATGTTGCACATTCAATTTGGAGTGGTGAACGATATAATTGGTTTTTTTGGTCTTGACCCAGTTGGGTGGTTTTCAACACTCGGATTAGCTTTTTGGTCGATAATTATGATCTCCGTTTGGCAATGGCTGCCATTTTCTATTTTTGTATTGCTTGCTGGTTTGAAGAGCTTGCCAAAAGATCAGTTTGAGGCTGCCCAAGTTGACGGTGTTTCAAAATGGACGATATTTTTCAAGTTACAATTGCCCATGTTGACNCCGTTGATCATAATAATTGTTTTATTAAGGTCAATGTGGCTNATGAGACTTTTNGACCCTCTCTACGGTACNACAAGAGGGGGATTAGATACCGAATTGTTGGATTGGATGATATATCGAACCACATTTGTTGAATTTGATATAGGTCTTGGGACGGCCTATGCGATGTTTGCATTGTACGTAACGTTAATCTTCTGTAACTTAATGTACAAGAGATTGATCTCAGCTATGGAGAACAACTAAATGGTAAGAACTTTTTTCTTCTGGATAGCTATAGCTNTAATTCTCTTTTCATTCTTATTTCCTGTATTTTGGGTTTACGTAACATCTCTTAAATCTGGAGAGGATATTTTTAGTACAGGAATGTTTTTCACACCCACTCTTGAAAATTACAAGTATGTTTTAGAGGTAAAACCATCACTGGTGGAATTAACAAATTCAATTTTGATAAGTGTTATCAGTACATTTTTTGTAATACTGGTTTCTGTCCCTGCAGCCTANAGTTTTGCAAGATTTAATACAGGCGGTGGGCACCTACTCTTTATAACAATTTCTACCAGAATGTTTCCTGGTGTTGTAGCTGCAATACCCTTTTTTATAGCATTTAAGGAGTTGGGATTACTNGANACTCATATTGGTNTAACGTTAATGTACGTTTACTTTAATATGTCTTTTGCGACCTTCTTACTATATGGGTTTTTCAAGGAAATTCCCGTAGCTCTTGAACATGCAGCTATGCTTGATGGATATAATAGACTGGATATAATCAGAAAAATNATCCTACCACTNATAAAACCTGGCGTAGCAATTACTACGATGTTTTGTCTAATTTGGTCATGGAACGAGTTTTTATACGCTTTTTTATTCACTAGGCGAGTTGCTAGAACTGCTGCAGTGGGCTTGTCGACGTTTTGGGGGTCCGTTGAAGTACAGTGGGGACCCATGACTGCTTATATGAGCATGGCTATTTTGCCAACCTTATTGGCAGCATGGATTATGCAAAAGCATATTGTTAGAGGACTGACTTTTGGAGCAGTTAAAGGTTAAATGGATTTAGTTGAAAAAATATTTTGGAGTCTGGTCATATTTNTTGGCATACATTTCNTATGGCTTGGCGCCTTAGAGGAATACCTATCCTTATATGTGGGAACTATGGTTTCAGTAGTAGCTGTAGCTCTCTTCGTTTTCTTGGTTCGAAACAACGCAACTAAAGCTGATAAAGATGGCTGAAATTTCGTTTAAAAATGTGTCAAAAGCCTATGGTCTGACCAAAGCACTAGAAAATGTAAGTTTTACTTGCAAGGAAGGCGAGTTTTTTTCTATTTTTGGTCCTTCAGGAGCTGGAAAAACTACTTGCTTAGAGTTAATAGCTGGCATTAAAGGTGACTATTCTGGAAATATTTTTTTAGGAGACCAAAATATAAATTCTCTTTCTGTTCAAGACCGTAATATATCAATGGCTTTTGAAAACTATTCGTTATACCCCCATTTTACTGTATTTGAAAATATTGTTTTCCCCCTTAAATCTCCAAGAGCAAAGAGTAGGTCAGAGCAAGAAATATTAGAAATTGTTACAAAAAATGCTACNGACTTGGGCATCTCCCATTTATTGGATCGNANCCCCTCGCAACTTTCAGGTGGCCAAAAACAGAGAGTCTCTCTGGCTAGAGCTCTAGTGAGGGAACCACAAGCTTTTCTCCTTGACGAGCCAATTGCTCACCTTGACGCCAAATTAAGAACTGTTGCACGAGCTAATCTTAAAGAGATAGCCCAACGACTTGGGACTACAATTGTGTATGTTACCCATGATTACAGAGAAGCGCTCGCATTATCAGACACGATTTTGTTGCTTCGAGAGGGTAAAATAGAACAAATTGGATCTCCCAAAGATCTTTGGAATAACCCTCNNAGTGATTTTGTAGCTCACATGATTGGTGATCCGGTAATGAATCTGATTGATGGAGAGATTAAAGAGGATAATGGTAAATATTTTTTATCATCTAAAGATATAACATTAGAAGTTCCAAAAAAATATTTNAGNCAAGAGAACATNNAGAAAAAAAATGTTAGNCTTGGTATNAGACCGAANGACCTATCTGCGTCGGCAGGAACAGACGCAAACGCTAATATTAAGGGAAAGGTTTACGGTTTTGAGAGAAAATCCAATTTCTTTTATGTGCATATGATGCTTGGCGATACTTTCATAGTTGCTCGATCATTTAATGATAAACAACTAAGCGTGGGAACNGAAATAAGTATTTCATTTAATTTTGANAGAATTTTTTTCTTTCAAAAGACTTTTGAACTATAGAAGGAGTATTTACTCGATGATTTCCCTTGAATTAGAAAATGTTACAAAAAAATATGGTGATGTTTTGGCGGTAGATAGCGTTAATTTTTCATGTAAAGAAGGAGAATTTATNGCTCTTTTGGGACCCTCCGGTTGCGGCAAAAGCTCTACAATGAGGATGATTGCCGGTTTAGAGGAAGTTTCTGGAGGTGAAATACGGTTTAACGGAAAGAGAATAAATGAGATGGCTCCACGGNAACGAAATGTGGCATTGGCTTTTGAAAGTTATGCTCTTTACTCTCCTCTTACAGTTTATGAAAACTTGGAGCTACCACTCAGAGGAAAGATAGCAAAAGGTTTAATAAACGATAAAATACTTGAAATGGCAGAAAGATTTGAACTTTCTGATCTCCTCTATAGAAAACCAAGAAATTTNTCAGGTGGCCAAAGTCAACGAGTATCGCTAGCTAGAGCCATAATAAGGGAACCCGACATATTACTTTTAGATGAACCGTTGTCCCATCTCGACCAGAGGCTAAGAAGTATTATCAGGGCAAGGATACGAAATACTCACGATAATTTAAAGGGAACAACCACTATCTATGTAACCCATGACCAAGATGAAGCCGTAGCNTTAGCCGATCGGATAATAGTGATGAATGATAGAAATTTTCANCAAGTTGGAACGGTTGCGGATCTGTGGGACACGCCAGCAAATANGTTTGTAGGAGGTTTTCTAGGTGATCCTCCCATGAATTTTTTAGAAATTATGGTTGAAAATGGAGAACTGCAGTTTCCAAATGGAAGCAAGCTAAAGGTAGGCACGAAAAAAGCCAAANAGAAAGGNATCCTTGTTGGTGTACGACCTGATTGGATAAAACTTCAAAAATCAAAGCAAATGACCTCACATGTCTCTGGAAAAATAACNGTGATTGAATTCCAAGGAGATCAAAATATACTTACCGTTTCGACAGAATTAGGAATTCTTAAGATTATTACGGACACTGAACATTCTTTTTCGGCTAATGCTGAAATTNGTCTTACTTTTGATCCTAAAAAGGTCGTTTTNTTTGATACTCAAACAGAGAAAACCTTAGAACTGTAAGCGATACTTTTGGNTTAAACAGCGGTGAAGCCTCCATCAACACTGATAATAGCTCCAGTAATAAGGCTAGATGCATCCGAGGCGAGAAATTGAACAACGGAGGCAACCTCCTCAGGCCTGCCCAAACGTTTCATGGGTGTTTGATCTTTCCATTTTTCTATATACTTTTGTACATCCGGACTTTGATTTAATAAATCGGTCTCAATATATGTAGGTGCAACGGAGTTGACCCTTACTCCGCTTTGCGCCCATTCAACTGCAAGTGATTTGGTGAGTTGATGCACTGCTGCNTTGGAAGTGTTGTAATGCGCTTGGGATTGTGGTGTGTTCACAATTATGCCTGACATGGAACCTATGTTGACAATTGATCCACCACCATTTTCAATCATGTTTCTCCCAAAGGTGCGGCAGCACTTAAATACACCACTAAGATTTACATTTAACAAATTATTCCAGCATTCGTCGGTCATATCTATAGCATCAACCCAATTAACAATCCCCGCATTACAAACAAGAATATCATATGGACTATNCTTAGAGCAGAACTTTTCCAAACCTTCNGTGTCGGTNACATCTAGTTCGGCCATATCCACATCNAAATCCTGNGCTTTCAGTTCGTTAACTGTATTTTCTAAGGTGATTAAATTAATATCAGATAATGTAACAAAGGCGCCAGTCTCACAAAGGGCTTCGGCACAAGAACGCCCAATTCCTCTACCGGCCCCAGTAACTAGTGCCTTTTTGCCATTTAAATCAAGTTTCTCTTTAAATTTCATTACGACCTCCTTGGAAAAGCAGACTGGACATTATCATACCTCAAAGGTCTGGAAATTTAAAGTAAACATCAGGATTTGTTTAAGATTTAACGGTTTTTCGAAAAGTGAACTGTTCATCACCAGTCAAGAGAGGTCATCGATCTAAATG